>NZ_JBSFHW010000068.1:0-41661 GCF_053597275.1 Streptomyces sp. NPDC001492
TCGTTCGACATGATCTGCAGACCAGGTCGAGCCAGCTCGGCGCGCATCAGCAGCGCCATCACGCCGCCGATCAGGAAGAACGCGAACGACGTGACGAGGTACAGCGTTCCGATCGTCTTGTGGTCAGTGGTGGTGAGCCACTTGATGACCACGTTGCCGGGCTGCTTGCGCCGGACCGGCAGCTCGTCCGTGTAGTGGGACTCCGCCGCGGCGCCCTGGGGTTCGTTGACGATGCTCACAGGTTGTTCGTCTCCCGGTTCTTCTCGTGGCTCGTCTGCGCGATGCCGGCGGGAACGTAACCGGTCTGGCCCTTCTTGGCGAGGTCCTGGAGGTGCTTCTGGTAGACGTCCGGGGAGACGACCTTCACGTTGAACAGCATCCGGGAGTGGTCGACGCCGCAGAGCTCGGCGCACTTGCCGAGGAAGGTGCCCTTCTTGTTGGGGGTCACCTGGAAGGCGTTGGTGTGGCCCGGGATGACGTCCATCTTCATCAGGAACGGCACCACCCAGAAGGAGTGGATGACGTCACGCGAGGTGAGGACGAAGCGGACCGTCTTGCCCTCGGGGAGCCAGAGGGTCGGCCCCGGGCCGCCGTCCGGGTTCTTCGAGGCCGGCGTACCGACGTCGTAGACACCGCCGGCGTTCGCCGGGAACGCGTTCTTGAACCGGTCCGGAATGGCGGCCAGGTTCTTGTCGGTCTTCGCATCGCCGGTGACACCGGGCACGGGCTCGATGTAGTTGAAGCCCCAGCTCCACTGGAAGCCGACGACGTTCACAGTGACGTCGGGCTTCTTGTCGGTGAGGCTGAGCAGCTTCGACTCGTCGCGGGCCGTGAAGTAGAAAAGCACCGAGACGATGACGAGCGGAACCACCGTGTACAGCGCCTCGATCGGCATGTTGTACCGGGTCTGCGGAGGAACTTCGACCTTCGTGCGGCTGCGCCGGTGGAAGAAAGCACTCCACAGGATCAGGCCCCACACCAGCACGCCGGTGGCGAGCGCGGCAGCCCAGGAGCCCTGCCACAGGGAGAGGATCCGCGGAGCCTCTTCCGTGGTCGGGGTGGGCATACCAAGGCGGGGGAAGTCCTTGTATGTGCAACCGGTGGCGGTCGCCAGGACCAGGCCCGCGGTCATTGCCTGCAGCAGCTTCCGCCGCATCGGGCGCCGCGGCGAGCGGTCGGAGCCGTTGGGACTCACGTAGCGCCTTCCCGAGAGTCTCGCCCGCGCGGTTGGCTGCGGCCTGCCTTCTTCGGTGGTCGGTCGCCGCCCTGCGTCGGGCAGGGGTTTGGATGTTTATGCGGACCAAACCCTAGCCGACGCTCTTCGGGGGTTCAGCGGGAGGGGTGCCTAGTCACTCCGTGGGTTCGCTGGATTGGCGGGTGCGGGTTGTTTGTGGCTGGTCGCGCCCCGCGGCGGAGCCGCTGATGTCACTGTCCCGCGCCCCTATAGGCCTGTTGCCCAGCCCCACGTTTACCGTTGCCGTGTGTCCTACTTTGACGCTGCATCCGGCGCTCCTCTCCATCCCGTTGCCCGGCAGGCGCTCTTGGCCTCGCTTGATGAAGGGTGGGCCGATCCCGCGCGTCTGTACAGGGAGGGGCGGCGGGCCCGGATGCTGCTGGACGCCGCGCGGGAGGCCGCCGCTGAGGCCGTGGGGTGCCGTCCTGACGAGCTGGTCTTCACCTCATCCGGCACTCGGGCCGTGCATGCCGGGATTGCGGGGGCGTTGGCCGGGCGTCACCGGGTTGGGCGTCACCTGATCGTGTCTGCGGTCGAACACTCCTCGGTGCTCCATGCGGCTGACACGCACGAGGCCGGCGGTGGGAGCGTCACGCAGGTCGAGGTGGACCGGCAGGGCAGGGTGACGCCCGCGTCGTACGCGGAGGCCCTCCGCCCGGACACCGCGCTGGCCTGTCTTCAGTCCGCCAACCACGAGGTGGGCACCGAGCAGCCGGTGGCCGAAGTGGCTGCCGTGTGCCGGGAGTCCGGCGTGCCCTTGCTGGTGGATGCGGCGCAGTCGCTGGGGTGGGGTCCGGTCGAGGGCGACTGGTCGCTGCTCGCGGCCAGTGCGCACAAGTGGGGCGGCCCCTCGGGGGTGGGGCTGCTCGTCGTACGAAAAGGTGTGCGGTTCGTGTCGCAAGGGCCTGCGGACGAGCGGGAGTCGGGGCGGGCCGCCGGGTTCGAGAATCTGCCCGCGATCGTGGCGGCCGCGGCCTCGCTGCGGGCGGTGCGGGCGGAGGCGGAGCAAGAGGCGGTACGGCTGCGGGAGCTGACGGAGCGGATCCGGGTGCGGGTGCCGCGGTCGGTGCCGGACGTGGAGGTGGTCGGTGATCCGGAGCGGCGGCTGCCGGGGATCGTCACCTTCTCCTGTCTCTATGTCGACGGGGAGACATTGCTGCACGAGCTGGACCGGGAGGGTTTCTCCGTCTCCTCCGGGTCGTCCTGCACCAGCAGCACGCTGACGCCCAGCCATGTGCTGAAGGCGATGGGGGTGCTGAGTGAGGGGAATGTGCGGGTTTCGCTGCCGATGGGGACGCCGCAGGAAGACGTCGAGCGGTTCCTGGAGGTGCTGCCGGGGGCGGTGGCGGGGGTACGGGAGAAGCTGGGGGCGCCGGCTGCGGCGGCGACCGTGCGGCAGGACGACGCCCTGGTCGTCGACGCGCTCGGCAAGCGCTGCCCGATCCCCGTCATCGAGCTCGCCAAGGTCATCGGGGACGTGCCGGTGGGCGGCACGGTGCGCGTCCTGTCCGACGACGAGGCGGCGCGGCTGGACATCCCGGCCTGGTGCGAGATGCGGGGCCAGGAGTACGTGGGTGAGGAGCCGGCGGACCGCGGTGCCGCGTACGTGGTCCGCCGGGTCTCGTAGATCAGGCCAGGTGCTTCTGGACCTCGGCGGCGGCCTCGTCGCCGTAGGCCTTGGTGAAGCGGTCCATGAAGTGGGCGCGGCGCAGCGTGTACTCCTGGGTGCCGACCGTCTCGATGACGAGCGTGGCGAGCATGCAGCCGACCTGGGCGGCGCGCTCCAGGGAGACGCCCCAGGCGAGGCCGGAGAGGAAGCCGGCGCGGAAGGCGTCGCCGACGCCCGTGGGGTCGGCCTTGCGCTCCTCCTCCGCGCAGCCGACCTCGATCGGATCCTCGCCGGCCCGCTCGATGCGGACGCCTCGGGAGCCGAGGGTGGTGACGCGGTGACCGACCTTGGCGAGGATCTCGGCGTCGCTCCAGCCGGTCTTGGACTCGATCAGGCCCTTCTCGTACTCGTTCGAGAAGAGGTACGTGGCGCCCTCCAGCAGTATCCGGATCTCGTCGCCGTTCATCCGGGCGATCTGCTGGGAGAAGTCGGCGGCGAAGGGGATGGACCGGGAGCGGCACTCCTCGGTGTGGCGGAGCATCGCCTCCGGGTCGTCGGCGCCGATCAGGACGAGGTCGAGACCGCCGACGCGGTCCGCGACGGTCTTCAGCTCGATCTGGCGGGCCTCGCTCATGGCGCCCGTGTAGAACGAGCCGATCTGGTTGTGGTCCGAGTCCGTGGTGCACACGAAGCGGGCGGTGTGCAGGGTCTCGGAGATGCGGACCGAGTCGGTGTCGACGCCGTGCCGGTCCAGCCAGGCGCGGTACTCGTCGAAGTCGAAGCCGGCGGCGCCGACCAGGATCGGGGTCGTGCCGAGCTGACCCATGCCGAAGGCGATGTTGGCGCCGACGCCGCCCCGGCGTACGTCGAGGTTGTCGACCAGGAAGGAGAGCGAGACCGTGTGCAGCTGGTCCGCGACGAGCTGGTCGGCGAAGCGGCCGGGGAAGGTCATGAGATGGTCGGTGGCGATGGAGCCGGTGACTGCGATGCGCACGGCGGGGACTCTCCTGTGAGAGACGGGAGGGTGGATTGACAGTTCACGCTACCGGGTCGTAGCCGGGCTCTGAAGTGGCCGAAACTACCCGATAGTAGATCTTTCTTCACCGGCTTCGACGTGCATACGGTTCGGCTATGACGAACCTGAAGGTCCATGCCCCGGTCCCGGTCGACCTGGAAGGCGACCTCGCGTCGCTGCGCGGCGACTGCGCCCGGATGGTCCCCCACTGGGCCGCCCCCGACCGCATCACTTCCCGCCCGGTCTCCCCGTCACTCATCCACGGCGTGAGCGTGCCGTCGAAGTCGGCCCGCCTGCTGGACTCCATGTCGGACTACGGCGACTGAGGACGGCGCGCAGTCCGCCACGGCCCGGTAGCCGCGCCGGCGCACAGGAAGGGAACCGCGCGCTCCTCCGCTGCGTCCCATCGCCGTCCCCCGCCGAGGGGATGTGCGATACGACCCTCCCGCAGCCCTTTTTGACAGGGTCGGGTCAGGGTCACAGGACAGCTGTGCAGGTGAAGGAGCGATGCGGTGAACACCGAGCGACCCGACAACGACGCCCCGGACGAGAACGGCACCGCCGGCTCCACCGAGGAGCAGGGTGCCGTGGAGGAGCAGGGCGCCGTGGGCGCCGGAGCTCCGGGCGTCACGGAGGGCGCAGCGGGCGCTCCTGGGGTGGAAGCCGGCGCGGAGAGCACTGCGGCTGGCGCGGAGAGCACTGCGGCCGGCGCGGAGAGCACTGCGGCCGAGGGGGAGGACGCCGCGGACGAGGCGACCGCCGAGGCAGAGGAAACCGCCGCGGGCGAGGAAGCCGCAGCGGCCGCCCCGATCAACGAACCCACCGCAGACCGGACGACCACCGCGGCCGGAGCGACCGCCCCCGTCGAGGGACCCGCCGCGGACGAGGCGACCGCCGAGGCAGAGGAAACCTCCGTGGTAGGGGCGAGCGTCGGGACCCGAGAAACCGCCGCGGCCGCGGCGACCGCCCCGGTCGAGGAGAGCGAGGTCGCCGAGGACGCCAAGGGGCCGGCCGTCGCCGAGCCTCCGATCGCCGTCGGTGGTGACACCGAGGTTCCCGACGCCACCCCCGATCCGGACGCCGAGGCGCCCCGCCCGGCGCGTCGCCGCTCCCCCGTGCTCATCGCCTCCGTCGCCGCTGCCGTGCTGCTGGTGGGCGGTGGCGGGGCGTACCTCACCGCGTCGGCCGTCGGCGGGTCCGGTGGGCGTACGAATTCGGGCGCCTCCGGTGACGGCACCACTCCCCCGCCGCTCGCGCTCGACGGTTACTCCGAGGGGGGTACGAACGGGATCGCGCCCGGGGAGCCCAACCCGTACGGCGTGCAGTACAAGGCCGACGGCACCCTGCCCGAAGGGCCGGACTCGGCGCCCGTGTACCGGGCGGCCGGCGAGGTCACCAAGGACGAGGTGGCGCGGCTGGCCAAGGCCCTCGGGCTGGACGGGACGCCGGTGGCGCAGGGCCAGGCCTGGCAGGTCGGGCCGGACAGGGACGGGTCCGGGCCGAGCCTCGTGGTGGACAAGCAGGCGCCGGGGACGTGGACGTTCCACCGGTACGCGGCCGGTACCGACGACTGTGGGAGCGCCATCGTCTGTACGAAGGATCCCGCGAACCCGGCCGGTGCCACGGTGAGCGAGGCCGCCGCGAAGAAGGCCGCGGCGCCGGTGCTGAAGGCGGTCGGCCAGGACGACGCGAAGGTGGACGCGGGCCAGGTCATGGGCGCCCAGCGGGTGGTGAACGCGAACCCCCTGGTCGGCGGGCTGCCCACCTACGGCTGGACGACCGGGCTGACCGTCGGCGCCCAGGGCGAAGTGGTGGGCGGCAGCGGACAGTTGAAGGCGCCGGTGAAGGGCGACACGTATCCCGTGCTGGGCGCGCAGAAGACGCTGGACCTGATGAACTCGGCGCCCAGGACCGACCACCGCATGGGCATCGGCGGCTGCGCCAGCCCCGTACCGCTGAAGGACCGGCTGGAGGCGCCGTGCGGGCAGTCGTCGTCCGGGGCGGGCGCGACGCCGCAGGGGCAGACCGTCACCGTCGACGGTGCGGTCTTCGGGCTGGCCGTGCATGCGGTGGACGGGCGGCAGGCGCTGGTGCCGTCCTGGCTGTTCCAGGTGAAGGGCGCGGGCGCGCAGAACGGCTTCACGGTGACGTATCCGGCCGTCGACCCGAGGTACCTGGCCTCGAACTCGACGACGCCGTCCGGGGAGCCCACCCCCTCGGCGAGCGCGCCTGGCGGCGGGCCGTCCTCGGCGCCTGCCACCCGTGACGTCAAGGTGGACTACTACACCACCGACGGCAAGGAGCTGAGCCTGGGCTTCACCGGCGGTGTGTGCGCCGACTACAGGGCGACGGCGAGCGAGAGCTCCGACAAGGTGACCGTGAAGGTGACCGAGACACCCTGGAAGGGCAGGATCTGCATCATGATCGCCAAGGCGATCGACCAGACGGTGCACCTGGACGAGCCGCTGGGCGACCGGAAGGTCGTGGGCACCGACGGCAAGGAGATCCAGCTGCCGAACCCGGGGCAGCGGCTGCCGGGACAGACGACCGGCGGAGTGCAGTAGCCCGCCGGACACGCGAAGGCGGCGGCCCTGTCGGAGGGGGCCGCCGCCTTCGGTCTGTTCAGTTGTCGGGCAAGCCGGAGGGCTTACCGCGGGGCTTAGCTGAAGGAGTCGCCGCAGGCGCAGGAACCCGTCGCGTTCGGGTTGTCGATCGTGAAGCCCTGCTTCTCGATGGTGTCGACGAAGTCGATGGACGCGCCGCCCAGGTACGGGGCGCTCATGCGGTCGGTGACGACCTTGACGCCGCCGAAGTCCTTGACCACGTCTCCGTCGAGGGAGCGCTCGTCGAAGAAGAGCTGGTAGCGCAGGCCGGAGCAGCCGCCGGGCTGAACGGCGACACGCAGGGCCAGGTCGTCACGGCCTTCCTGGTCGAGCAGGGCCTTGACCTTCGCCGCGGCGGCGTCGGACAGGATGATGCCGTCGGTGACGGTGCTGGTCTCGTCCGATACGGACATCTACATCTCTCCCGGGTTGTACGGAGACTGCTTGCCGACTGGTGCAACCGGCAAGGCCGCGGATTCATTCCGGGCCGGGCGCCTGTTTTTCGGCGCCTCCTTCATGCTCGCACATGCGATGGCGAGCGGAAAACGGCTCATCGGGATTCATGTCACATCGACGCAATGACCATCGTCAAACTGACGTGAAGCGGGTTATGATAGATAGCGTCAGTTAGACGAGAAGCATGTCCGCAGTACCTCCAGCAGAACCTCCCGCAGAACAGAAAGGGTGCGTGTCGTGACCACCGCCCAGACCCCGGAGCTCGACGTACAGCCGACTCCTCTCGCCCTGCTGCTGCTCGGCCGCGAGGCCGACCCGAAGAGCGAACGGGGCGTCGAGTGCCCCGGCGACCTGCCGTCCCCGTCCGACCCGGACCTGGTGGCGCGCGCCCGCGCGGCCAAGGAGAAGCTCGGCGACAAGGTCTTCGTGCTCGGCCACCACTACCAGCGCGACGAGGTCATCCAGTTCGCCGACGTCACGGGTGACTCGTTCAAGCTGGCCCGGGACGCGGCGGCGCGTCCGGAGGCCGAGTACATCGTGTTCTGCGGTGTGCACTTCATGGCGGAGTCCGCGGACATCCTGACGTCCGACGACCAGAAGGTCGTCCTGCCGGACCTCGCGGCCGGGTGCTCGATGGCGGACATGGCCACCGCCGAGCAGGTCGCCGAGTGCTGGGACGTGCTGACCGACGCGGGGATAGCCGAGCAGGTCGTGCCCGTCTCGTACATGAACTCGTCCGCGGACATCAAGGCGTTCACGGGCAAGCACGGCGGCACGATCTGCACCTCGTCCAATGCCAAGAAGGCCCTGGAGTGGGCCTTCCAGCAGGGCGAGAAGGTGCTCTTCCTGCCCGACCAGCACCTCGGCCGCAACACCGCCGTCCGCGACATGGGCATGTCCCTGGAGGACTGCGTCGTCTACAACCCGCACAAGCCGAACGGCGGGCTGACGGCGGACGAGCTGCGCGCCGCGAAGATGATCCTGTGGCGCGGCCACTGCTCGGTGCACGGCCGGTTCTCGCTGGACTCGGTCAACGACGTGCGCGAGCGCATCCCGGGCGTGAACGTGCTGGTCCACCCGGAGTGCAAGCACGAGGTCGTGGCCGCGGCGGACTACGTCGGCTCGACGGAGTACATCATCAAGGCCCTGGAGGCCGCGCCCGCCGGTTCCAAGTGGGCCATCGGCACGGAGCTCAATCTCGTACGCCGGCTGGCGAACCGTTTCGCTCCCGAGGGCAAGGAGATCGTCTTCCTCGACAAGACGGTCTGCTTCTGCTCGACCATGAACCGCATCGACCTGCCCCACCTGGTCTGGGCGCTGGAGTCCCTCGCCGAGGGCAACCTGGTCAACCGGATCGAGGTCGACAAGGAGACCGAGGCGTTCGCGAAGCTGGCGCTGGAGCGGATGCTGGCGCTGCCGTAACGGGCTTCAAGGGTCGGGCCCTGCGGAGTGGACACAGCCCGGCCCCCTCATCAGCCTCTCCTGTGCGAGGCTCCTCATACATGCACATCGGGCCGTAGGCGCACATCACACGCCCCTACGGCCCGATGTGCATGTATGAGGCCCATGCGATGAGAGGGACCGGTGCGGGGCCGGTACGGAGTTCCGTGAGGGCGTTGTGCAGCGCCGTGGCGGCTTCGGAGGGGTTCTGGCCAAGGCCGGCATAGACCGCATGCGCCACCTTGGGGGCGATCGGATCGCGAACGGACCAGAGGGTGCCGATGACGTGCCGGTAGCCGGCCATGTGGAAGGCCGCCGCCACATGCATGGCCTCGTCGGCGACGTCGACGCGGCCGCGCGCCGTATGACAGGCCGACAGGAAGGCGAACTCCGCGCCCTCCACCGGCTCGGCGGCGATGTCGAGCACCGAGAGGCGGCCGTCGCTGAGAACGACCCCGTTCCGTGTCGGATCGGCGGAACCGTACGTCCCATGGCAGGCGAAGTGCACCCAGGTGTGCTGCCGCATCGCCGCCTTCACACGATCACATTCGGCCTCCTCGTCCTGGAGCAGCAGGCCCTCGGGAAACTGCTGCCTCAGCACGGCCAGTTCCCGGGGAACCGCGGGCAGGTCCCTCAGCTCCTCGTCCGACGACGACGGCGGTGTACGGCTCATCCCGACCGCGAGCATCCGGTGGCTTCCCGGGGCGGCCGGTGGGCGGGAGCGCGCGTGGATCAGTGAGGTGAGGGTCGGCGTGTACGAGGATATGACACGATCGGCGGTCGTGGGGCCGCCCGGGTGGTGCCCGGCTGCGTGCAGCGGCAGCAGGCCGAGCGGGCCCGTCGGACACCACCAGATCCGGGGCGGTCCCACTGCCGCCTCCGAGCCGTCCGGGAAGAGGGTGCCGAGCACGGGGCCGACGATCTCGTCCCAGAGCCATCCGGTGGTTGCGAGCAATGTCTGCCGTGAGTGGATCAACCGCTCCGGATCCGCCGGTCCCGTCCCGGCCCCGGCCGTCGCCTGCACGAAGGCATGCGCTCGATGGAGCACCTCGTCGAAGTCGAGCGTCGGCAGGGGTAACACCAGCAGGTCGTCGTGGTCCGGCCGCAGCACGAGCGCGTCGCAGCGGTGTCGGCTGACGTTGACGACGACCACCGGCCCCCGGTCCGCTGC
The DNA here is from genome assembly GCF_053597275.1 of Streptomyces sp. NPDC001492. Classification (NCBI taxonomy): domain Bacteria; kingdom Bacillati; phylum Actinomycetota; class Actinomycetes; order Kitasatosporales; family Streptomycetaceae; genus Streptomyces; species Streptomyces sp. NPDC001492. The sequence continues at coordinate 9,529 of NZ_JBSFHW010000068.1, forward strand.
CCGCCGCAGTTCGGCGAATTGGGGGACGCGCAGGAACGTGCCGAAACCGGGCAGGCTCCGTATCTCCGACAGGAGTTCGGCATGTCGCTCGGCCAACCGCAAGCGTTGGGTCAGCTCCGTGGGAACGTACTCCGAAGCCTGATCCGCCATGTCGCGGTTCGAACTTCCCTGGAAATGAACGATGTTCTGGTCGAGGAGTCGGCACACCTCGTTGAACTCCTCGGCGAGCCGGGGATGCTCCTCGCTCAGGGCGCGCCAGTCGCCGCGGGTCTCCATGAGATGCGCCCAGAGCACCGACCTGCCCTGCTCCAGCAGCCGTAAGGCCTGCTCCGGGGCGTCCTGGGCGAGAGCTGCCGCGGCGGCATCACTCGCCAGCCCTGGATACTGGCCCAGCTGGTACAGCTGGGAGAAACGGTCCAATCCCCGCCAGGCGAGTCGCGGCAGCAACTCCTCGATGGCGGTCCGGTAGCTCTCGAGCGCATCGGAGCGTCCGCCCCGCACGCACAGATCGGCGTGTGACACGCATGCGCTCAGACGCACAGCGGTGGATGCCCATGCCTCGTCGGCCACTTGGCGGAAGACCTCAACGGCTTGGTGCAGGTACTGCGGATCGCCGTCGTACTCGAATCGGTCCTGCAGCGCCCGCGCGAAGTTGAAGCGGAGATACGAGGCGATCGGAGTGTTCCGAGGTGCGGAGCCCAGGCAGGCCCGGAACACCGCAAGGGCCTCGTCCAGGTCACTCGGATCGTTCGTCCGATGGAAGCGCTTCAACAAACTGCCCGCAAGGTTCGACCGACGCCCCGGCAGGTCCGGATGCTGTGCCGGAGTAGCTTCCACCGCGGCTCGCGCGGCCCGGATCGCTTCGTCGGTTCGCTCGGCGTCGTCGCCGAAGTTCGACCACAAGCTCAGTGCGGTGGCGAGAGTACCCAGGTAGTTGTGGCGCGCCCGGTCATCGTCCTCCGCGAGTTCCACCGCCTGGCGAGCCAGGAAGACCGCTGTCTGAGCCATGCTGGACACATCCGTGGCCTCCGCCTGCAGCCGCGCGGTGACCGAGAGATTGGACAGGATCATGGGATTCTCAGCCCCACCTGCTTCGAATGCGGTCATCCCGTGCAGCATCGCGGCACGCAGGTCGTCCCGGCTGCCGGTGCGTTGGTAACGCAAGCGCAGCGCGATCATCAGGTCCGTGTAGATCATCGCCCGCTCGGGGTGATCGGCGGGGATCTGCTCGGATACCCGCTGGCCCGTCTCGATCGCCCGGTCGAGGTCCTCGACAGCACCCGTGGCCGCGTAGCGCACCCGAAGGACGGCGGACAGATTGCCGACGTGGAGGTACACGTCCGGGTTGCCGGACGGCACCGCGTCAACGGCTGCCTCGGTCAGTCTGATCGCCTCGTCGAGATCGCCGATGTCCCCGGACCTGCCGAACCGGGCACGATAGCGGTTGCCGAGGGCGGCCAGGAGGCCGTGGTGTTCGGGCGCGGCCCGGGCAAGGTCGATCGCCCGCTGGAAGTCGCCGGGGTCGCCGTGGCGATCCCATCGTTCGAGGAGCAAAATGCCCAGGGACGCGGAGACCGTGGGCGCCAGGTCGCCTACAGACGGCATGCCCAAGGCCCCCTCCAGCAAGGCGATTCCGTCCTCCATGTCGTCCTCGCTGCGCGTGCGGTGATAACGGCCCGACAGCATCACACCGAGGTTCCAGGAGAACTGGACGTGATGTGAGTGCGCGGGGCCGCCCGTCTCGATCGCTTCCCGCATCAGGGAGATACCGGCATCGCTGTCAGCAAGGTCCTCGGACAGGTCGAACCGCTGGTGCAGGGCGACGGCCAGGTACCCCAGGCAGAGAGCCCTGGCATTCTCCGTTGCGATCTCGACCGCCCGCCGACCGATGGTGACGGCCCGGTCGGCGTCCTGGAAGTTCCTCGTCCTCTGTGCCCGAAGTGTGGTCAACGAGCAGACGTTGGCGAGGTAAACAGCCCGTTCCAGCGCGGTGTCGGCCTTGTCGGACGCCTGCTGGGACAGGTCAATGGCGTCGTCGAGTACACGGAGGTCACCAGTGCGCACATGCCTGGCCATCAGTTGTAACGAACGGGCCGCCAGTTCCCCGGGACGATCCTGCCGTTGCTCCTGGAACACCGCCTCCACTTCGGCCGGGACCAGGTCGGGCCGAGTCGTTCGGAGCATCTGGAACAGGCCCAGCGCGATGCGGTAGTCGCTGCCCCGCGGATCGGGCGGCACCTGCGCGCTGTGGCGGGCCCAGTGCAACGAGGCGACCACATGCACGGCTTCCGCCTCGTACGGGGGGCCGGCTGACTGCATGAGTGCGTTCGCCTCGTTCACCGCCTGTTCGTCCTGCACCTGGCTGCGGTCCCCGGCGGCGAACGCGTGCAGGCGCCGGCGCAGTGCCCTCATCAAGTCGCGCCTCAGAGTGGCAGCTCCTCACGGCTTGGATGTACAGATCCCGCTGACAACTTGCGACGTCCACCCGTAGGCTAGCCGCCCTTGAGCACAACATGTGATGTTCTGCAAAAACGGGTGGGTAATGGACGAACTTGAAGCCCGCGCCCTGCTCTGCCGGCTCCTGCCACGTCTGCGAGCCAGCGCGGAGACAGGTCGTTGGACGGCCAGACTCGATGCGGCACTCGTCCCCGTGCGGAACGGAGGCTCAGCGACGGAAGCTTTCACGAGCCTCGGCCTCGAATCCGATGCGGACGAAGCACTCGGCGGTGAGCGAGGCGGCCCCGGCCCCCAGTCCCTCTGGGGCGGCAAGCGAGCAGAGGTCACCGGTGCATACGTGTGTCCGGGCGCACCCCCCTGCACCAGGCGCAGCGGGCGGGACGCCGACGGCAGGCCACCCGTGTGCGACCTCAGTGACGTCCTCATGACCTTCCGGCAGTCGTGAACACGTTCCTGGCCGAGCTGAGCAAGAAGCTGGCCGAACGCTGGTTGTCCCTGCTCGTCCTCCCCGGCCTGCTCTTCCTGGGCACGGCGTGGGTGGCCCGGACGCTCGGGCATGCGCATGCGCTGGACCGCCGGGTGGCGTTCGACACCGCACAGGAGCAAGCACAAGCGCTCGAGGGCAAGCCGGTGCAACTCGGCGTCCTGGTGGTGGCCGTGCTGCTCGGTGCCGCAGCGGTCGGACTCCTCGCCAACGCCTTGGTGACACCGGTGGAGCATGTGTGGCTGGGCCAGTGGCGCATGCCGTTCCGTCCCCCGCCCCCGAACCCGCGCACCTGGATCGGCAAGCGCATGGCCCTGCTCGACAAGCGGATCAGCAGGCAGTACTTCGGGTTGCAGGTCTCGCTCGCCTGGCCACGGCTGTGGCTGGTGCTGGAGGAGGACACGCGCAAGGCGGTGGGGAGCTTGCAGGAGCGGATCGGATCGGCCTGCACGCTGGCGGGCTGGGGGGTGCTCTATCTGCTGCTCGGGATCGTCTGGTGGCCTGCGGCTGTCGTGGGCACGGGTGTCCTTGGAACGGCATGGCGCCGTGGGCGGGAAGCGGTGCACGGCTACGCGTCGTTGGTCGAAGCCGTCGTCGACGTCCGCCAGAGGGATCTGGCGGCCGCGCTGGGTGTGGATCTGCCGCAGGGCGTGGTCACGGCGAGCGAAGCAGCCAAGATCAACGAACGACTGGACAAGGGCCTTCCTGACATGCCCTCATGACGGGGCTCCGCATGCGGTCGGGACCGGCCGCACTCCGTGTCCGCACACGCCGGGCCCGCACATTCGTGCGGGCCCGGCGCAGAACAGCTGGCCGGTCTGCTAGACCCTGGTCGGCTCGGGCTCGTCCGAGGACGAGGACGAGGACGAGGACGACGTAGTGTCCGGGGTCCCCCTTGTCTTGGCCCGCTTCGCCGCCCGCTTCTTCGCGCGGCGCTCCTTGCGCAGTTCCAGCATCGCGTACAGCGTCGGGACGAGCAGCAGGGTCAGCAGCGTCGACGTGATCAGGCCGCCGATCACCACCACCGCCAGGGGCTGGGCGATGAAACCGCCCTCGCCGGTGACGCCCAGCGCCATGGGGAGGAGGGCGAAGATCGTCGCCAGCGCCGTCATCAAGATCGGACGCAACCGGTGGCGGCCGCCCTCCACCACGGCCTCGACGACGCCGTAACCCTGCTTGCGGTACTGGTTGATCAGGTCGATCAGCACGATCGCGTTCGTCACCACGATGCCGATCAGCATCAGCATGCCGATCATCGCGGGGACGCCCATCGGGGTGCCCGTGGCGATCAGCAGGCCGATCGCGCCCGTCGCCGCGAAGGGGATGGAGACCAGCAGGATCAGCGGCTGGGCCAGCGAGCGGAACGTTGCCACCAGCAGCATGAAGACGATCGCGATCGCTGCCAGCATCGCCAGGCCCAGGTTCTTGAACGCGCTGTCCTGGTCGGACGTGACGCCGCCGATCTCGGCCGTGGCGCCCGCCGGGAGCTTCAGGGCCTTGATCCTGGACTGGAGCTTGGTGCTCACCGCGCCCGTGTTGTCGCCCGTCGGCTTCGCGGTGACGGTGGCGGCTCGCTGGCCGTCGATACGGGTCATCGAGACCGGGCCGTCAACCAGCTGCACCGTGGCGATGTCGCCCAGTTTCACCGGGCCGAGCTGAAGGTTCTTGAGCTGGTCCAGCGTCCTCGCCGGGGTCGCCGACTTGATGACCACGTCGCGCTCGGTGTCGTCCAGGATCGCCTTGGCCGCTGTGGTGCCCCTCACCGCCTGGGCGACCGCCGCGCCCAGCGTCTGGTCGTTGAAACCGGCCGCCGCGGCGCGGGAGTTGGCCTTGACCGAGATGCGCGGCACGCTCTGTGAGAGGTCGCTGGTCACGTCCGTGACGTGGTCGAGGCCGGCCACCGCCGCCCGCACCTGCTCCGAGGCCTTGCGCAGGACGTCTCCGTCGGCGGCCTTCACGACCACGCTCAGGTCCTGGTTGCCGAAGCCGTCACCGGCCGAGACCGTCGTCGTACCGATGCCGGAGAGCTTCTTCAGGCCCGACTCGATGGCGTCCTGGACATGTGTGGCCGACGCGTCATCCGCCAGCATGACCTGGTACGACGCGTGGTTGGCGTCCGTGCTGCCGCCGAAGGCCGCCATGAAGCCGGACGAGCCGACCGTCACCTGGTAGTCCTTGACGCCCTTCACCGAAGCGAGCAGCTGCTCGACCTTCTTCGCCTGTTCGTCGGTCGCCGCCAGGCTGGTGCCCGGCTTCAACTCCTGTTTGACGGTGAGGACTTCCTGCTCGCCCTGGTCGAAGAAGTTCGTCTTCAACAGCGGCGCCATGCCGAAGGTGCCCACCAGGACCGCCACCGCCAGCAGGACGCTGGTGAGGCGGCGGCGGGTCGCGAAGCGCAGGACCGGGACGTAGACGCGCTGGAGCCGGCTTCTCGTCTCCTTCTCCTCCGCCTTGCGGCGGGCCTCCTCCGCGTCCTGTGGTGTGCCCTTCGGGGCGCGCAGGAACCAGTACGACAGGACCGGTACGACCGTCAGGGACACGACGAGCGAGGCCAGCAGGGCCGCCGTCACCGTCAGGCTGAACGGGCCGAACAGCTGCCCCACCATGCCGCCGACCAGGCCGATCGGCAGGAAGACGGCCACGGTGGTGAGGGTCGAGGACGTCACCGCGCCCGCCACCTCGCGGACGGCACTCAGAATCGCCGCCTGGCGCTCCTCGCCGTAGCCGAGGTGGCGCTTGATGTTCTCCAGGACCACGATCGAGTCGTCCACGACCCGGCCGATGGCGATCGTCAACGCACCGAGCGTGAGCATGTTCAAGGACAGGTCGCGCGTCCACAGGACGATCAGGGCCAGGACGACCGAGAGGGGGATCGACACCGCCGTAACGAGTGTCGAGCGGACCGAGGCCAGGAAGACCAGGATGACGAGGACTGCGAACAGGAGGCCCAGCCCGCCCTCCGTCGTCAGGCCGCTGATGGCCTTCGAGACCGCCGGGCCCTGGTCGCTGACGACCGTGATCTTCGTTCCGGAGCCCAAGTCCCCCCGGAGGCCCGGGAGTTTGTCCTTGACCGCGTTCGAGATGGCGACCGCGCTGCCGTCGTGGTCCATGGTGACCGTCACGGCGAGGGACGGCTTGCCGTCGGTGCGGGTGATGGAGTCGGCGGGGGCCTGCTGCTGCGTGACCGTGGCCACGTCACCCAGGCGGACCGGCTGAACCGGTTTCCCGGCCGCAGCCGACGTGGCCCCGCCCGTGACCATCAGATCCTGGATCTGGGCGAGCGAGGTGAAGCCGCCGCCGACCTGGACGGTGCGGTTGGTGCCGCTCTCGTCGAAGGAGCCGGCCGGGACGGTCGCGCCGCCCGCCTGCAGGGCCTGCGACAGCGCCTGGACGGTCAGGCCGGCCTTCGCCAGCTTCCTGTCGTCCGGTGTGACGGTGACCTGCAGGTCCCGTACACCGTCGACCGTGACCCGGCCGACGCCGTCGATGTCCTTCAGGTCCGGTACGACGGTCTTGTCGAGCTGGTCGGCGAGGGCCTGCTGGTCCTTGCCGGAGGTGACGGCGAGGACGACGGTCGGCATGTCGTCGGTGGAACCGGCGACGACCTGCGGGTCGACGTCGTCCGGAAGCTGGGCCCGGGACCGGTTGACGGCCTGCTGGACGTCGGCGACGAGCTGCTTGGTGTCGTTGCCGAAGTCGAAGGACGCCATGATCACGGCGTTGCCCTCACTGGCGGTCGAGGTGACGCCCGAAATGCCGTCCACGGCTTCGAGGTTGTTCTCGATGGGCTCCACGACCTGCTTCTCGACGACGTCCGGGGACGCGCCCTGGTACGGCGCGAGGACGGACACCACGGGCAGTTCGATGGAGGGCAGCAGCTGCTGCTTGAGCTGGGGTATCGCGATCGCCCCGAAGGCGAGGGCGATGATGGACATCAGCCCGATCAGGGCCCGTTGCGCGAGGCTGAATCTCGACAGCCAGGACATGGATGAAGGGTCTCTTTCTTCTGTGAGCGGCAGAAGTTCACACGCCGACGCACATGTGAGCGCCCGCCCCTACACCCTGAGCCATCGGCACTCGGTGATCCGTAGGCCCCAGGTCCATTTCCTTATACGGCGCATACTCCGGCCGCAGTACGGCCGGGTCGAGCTCACTCCACCCTCGGACGTACCAGCCCGGACTCGTAAGCGATCACGACCAGCTGGGCCCGGTCGCGGGCGCCCAGCTTGGCCATGGCGCGGTTGACGTGGGTTTTTACCGTGAGCGGGCTGACCTCGAGGCGCTCGGCTATCTCGTCGTTGGAGTGGCCGCCGGCGACCTGGACCAGGACCTCGCGCTCGCGGACGGTGAGCGCCTCCAGGCGTTCGGTGCGGGCGGGGTCGCGGCCGTCGTCCCCGTCGCCCTGGGCGAGGAAGCGGGCGATCAGGCCCTTGGTGGCGGCCGGGGAGAGCAGGGCCTCGCCGCCGGCCGCGATCCGGATCGCGTTCAGCAGTTCCTCCGGCTCGCTGCCCTTGCCGAGGAAGCCGGAGGCGCCCGCCCGCAGGGACTGCACGACGTAGTCGTCGACCTCGAAGGTGGTGAGGATGACGATGCGGACCTGGGCGAGGGAGGGATCGCTGCTGATCATGCGGGTGGCGGCGAGGCCGTCGGTGCCGGGCATCCGGATGTCCATCAGCACGACGTCGGCCCGCTCCTCCCTGGCCAGCCGTACCGCCTCGGCGCCGTCGGAGGCCTCGCCGACGACCTCCATGTCGGGCTCGGAGTCGACGAGTACGCGGAAGGCGCTGCGCAGGAGCGCCTGGTCGTCGGCGAGCAGGACGCGGATGGTCATGCGGTTCCCCCGGAGGTGGCCGTACGGGTCTTGACCGGCAGGATCGCATGCACGCGGAAGCCGCCGCCGTAGCGGGGGCCGGTGGTGAGCGTGCCGCGCAGGGCGGTGACGCGCTCGCGCATGCCGAGCAGACCGTGGCCGCCGCCGCTGTCGGGGGCGTCGTCCTCGCCGGAGCCGTTGTCCAGCACGGTGATCTCCACGTTCGGGCCCACGCGTACGACGCTGACCTCGGCCTTCGCCTCCGTACCTGCGTGTTTCTGGACGTTGGTGAGGGCTTCCTGGATGACGCGGTACGCGGCCAGGCCGACGGCGGCGGGCAGGGTGGTGCCGTTGTCGGCGCGGGCGACCTCGACATGCAGGCCGGCGCTGCGGAAGGTGCCGACGAGTTCGTCGAGGCGGTCCAGGCCGGGGGCGGGTTCCGTGGGGGCCTCGGGGTCGCCGGACTGGCGCAACAGGCCGACGGTGGCACGGAGTTCGTTGAGCGCTGAGCGGCTGGCCTCACGGACGTGGGCGAGGGCTTCCTTGGCCTGGTCGGGGCGTTTGTCCATGACGTGCGCGGCGACGCCCGCCTGGACGTTGACCAGGGCGATGTGGTGGGCGACGACGTCGTGCAGATCGCGGGCGATCCGCAGGCGTTCCTCGGCGACCCGGCGGCGGGCCTCCTCCTCGCGGGTGCGTTCGGCTCGCTCGGCGCGTTCACGGATGGCCTGGACGACGGCACGGCGGCTGCGGACGGCGTCGCCGGCGGTGGCGCCGATGCCGGTCCAGGCGAAGACGCCGAGGTTCTCCTGGGCGTACCAGGGGAGCGGGCCGAAGAGCATGGAGGCGCCGGTGAGGACCGTCATCGTCAGCAGGCCGAGGCGCCAGGTGGTGGAGCGGTCGGTGGTGGCAGCGACGGTGAAGAGGGCGATCACCGCGGACATGGCGACGGGGGCGCGGGGGTCACCGACGACGCACTCGACGAGGGAGACGGTGCCGGTGAGGGCGAGGACCGTCCTGGGGGCGCGGCGGCGGAACACCAGGGCGAGGGCGCCGAGGACCATGAGGACGAGGGCGAGGGTGTCGGGGGTGCGGACGCCCCAGGTGATGCCGTTCTTGCCGTGCGGGTCGACGAAGGAGCCGGCCACCATGCAGGCGAGTACACCGGCCGCCAGGGTCGCGTCCAGCGCGAGGGGGTGCGCCGTCAGGCGACATCTCGTTCGTTCCAGGGTGCCGCTCACGTCTGAACAGTACGGCGTCCCTGCGGGGCTTGGAACGGGGGTCAGCTGCGGCTTCGTTTGTCGCACCCGGCGGTGACGTGCCCGCACTGGGGGCTGCCGCCCCCAGACCCCCGCTTCGGCCTCAAACGGCCTCACCCCGGGATCAAGCCGTCGTCCCTCAGCAGTTCCCTGACCTCCTCCAAGGTCGCGTCCTGGGACGGCAGGATCAGCTCCGACGGCTCCAGGGAGTCGTCGGGCAGGGGCTCGCCCAGTTCGCGGACCTTGGCGAGGAGGGCCTCTAGGGTGCGCCGGAAGCCGGGGCCGTCGCCGTTCTCCATCTCCTGAAGGAGCACGTCGTCCAGCTTGTTGAGTTCGGTGAGGTGGCTGTCGGCCAGCCTCACCTGCCCCTCCCCCATGATCCTGACGATCATGTCGCCCATGTCGGCCTCCTAGGCGTGGGCCCTACTGCTTGTCGAAGCGCGGGGTGTCCTGCGGCTGCTGCTGGGACTGAGACTGCCCTGTGCCGCCCTCGATCGCCTGCTGGGACGAGCCGCCGGCCAGCTCCGCCTTCATGCGCTGCAGTTCCAGCTCCACGTCCGAACCACCGGAGATCCGGTCCAGCTCGGCCTGGATCTCGTCCTTGTGCATGCCGGAGTGGTCGTCCAGGGCGCCCGAGGCGAGGAGCTCGTCGATCGCCCCGGCACGGGCCTGGAGCTGTGCGGTCTTGTCCTCGGCGCGCTGGATCGCAAGGCCCACGTCGCCCATTTCCTCCGAGATGCCGGAGAAGGACTCGGCGATGCGGGTCTGGGCCTGGGCGGCCGTGTACGTCGCCTTGATGGTCTCCTTCTTCGTACGGAAGGCGTCGACCTTGGCCTGGAGCCGCTGGGCCGCCAGGGTGAGCTTCTCCTCCTCGCCCTGGAGCGTCGCGTGCTGCGTCTCGAGGTCGGTGACCTGCTGCTGGAGCGCGGCGCGGCGGGACAGCGCCTCGCGGGCCAGGTCCTCACGGCCGAGCGCGAGCGCCTTGCGGCCCTGGTCCTCCAGCTTGGTGGACTGCGACTGCAGCTGGTTCAGCTGGAGCTCCAGGCGCTTGCGGGAGGTCGCCACGTCGGCGACGCCCCGGCGCACCTTCTGGAGCAGCTCCAACTGCTTCTGATACGAGTAATCGAGGGTTTCGCGCGGGTCCTCGGCCCGGTCAAGGGCCTTGTTCGCCTTCGCGCGGAAGATCATCCCCATACGCTTCATGACACCGCTCATGGGCTTCGCGCGCCCCCTTCTGACGGACTTCCAGCTCCAGCTCTGCGACAGAACCCACAGTACGGGCCCTGCATCCATTGACGCACTGTTCGGGGACGGATGCGCTCATCCCCAAGGACGACTGCAAACGCTCCCGCTCCGGCGTAGGGAGTAGGTGTACCCCCAAGGAGCCCCCCGCGGACTCCGGGGCCGGAAGCACGTGCAACGTCCCCTCTGTCCCTTACATGACGACTGGTGTTGCCGGATCGTTCCCCGCGGGGCTGGGGTCCAACCCCGGCCACCCCGTACCCTTGGGTTTTGTGTTCCGTAGCCGTGCCAAGGAAGAGAAGGCAGCCGTCGTCGACAAGGCGTCGCTGACCGACTCCAAGCAGCCCCGTGACCCGCAGGCGAAGAAGGGTCGGCCCACGCCCAAGCGCAGTGAGGCCCAGTCCCAGCGCCGCAGCGTCGCCAACACCTCGATGACGCGCAAGGACGCCTCCAAGCGTCAGCGCGAGGAGCGCCGTGCCGCGCTGGAGCGGCAGCGCCAGGCGCTGGCCGGCGGTGACGAGCGGTATCTGCCCGCCCGTGACAAGGGTCCGGTGCGGAAGTTCGCCCGCGACTGGATCGACTCGCGGTTCAATGTGGCGGAGTTCTTCCTGCCCATGGCCGTGGTCATCCTGGTGCTGAGCATGGTGCGGGTGGGCGCGCTGCAGAGCATCGCGCTGCTGCTGTGGCTGGTCGTGATCGTGCTGATCGTGCTGGACGCGATCGTCAGCGCCTTCCGGCTGAGGAAGCAGCTCGCCGAGCGCTTCCCCGACCAGAACACCAAGGGCGCCACCCGGTACGCCCTGATGCGCTCCCTCCAGATGCGCCGGCTTCGGCTGCCGAAGCCGCAGGTCAAGCGCGGAGAGCGGCCCTGAGCACTACGTCGTTCTCCGGGGGCGCGGCGGATGCCTGGCTGGGCAAACTGGGCGGTCTGCGCAATGCCGTACGGCAGGAGCTGGTGGCCCGGCAGCTCGACGAGCAGATAGCGGGGCGGTTCCCGGTCGGGCAGCGGCTGCGGGTGCTCGATGTGGGCATGGGCCAGGGCACGCAGGCACTGCGGCTGGCGCGGGCCGGGCACCAGGTGACCGGCCTTGAGCAGGACCCGACGATGGTCGCGGTCGCGCGCGAGGCCCTTTCCGGTGAGCCCGAGGGCATCCGGGAGCGGGTGCGGATCATCGAGGGCGACGGCCGGGACACCGGGGTGCACTTCCTGCCGGGCAGCTTCGACGTGGTGCTGTGCCACGGGGTGCTGATGTATGTCGAGGAGCCGGATCCGCTGCTGGCGGGGCTGGCCCGGATGCTGGCCCACGGCGGGCTGCTGTCGCTGCTCGTGCGCAACGGCGACGCGCTGGCGATGCGGCCGGGGCTGTCCGGCGACTGGGCCGGCGCGCTCGCCGCCTTCGACACCGTGTCGTACACGAACCGGCTGGGGCTCGACGTGCGGGCCGACCGCCTGGAGGCGCTGAGCGCGACGCTCGCCGGGATCGCCGCGCCGCTGCACGCCTGGTACGGGGTGCGGGTGTTCACGGACACCGCGGCGGACGGGGCGGAGATCCCGGCCGACATGGAGACCTTGCTCGCGGTCGAGGAGCGGGCCGGGCGGACGGATCCGTACCGGGGAGTGGCGGCGTTGCTGCACCTGTGCGGGGTGCGCGGCTAGGCCGCGGGCGGTGATTGTTTGCGGCTGCGCCGCGGGGCCGCCATTTTTGTCTGCGGGCTCGTCGTGGCTGGTCGCGCCCATGCGGCGGAGCCGCATATCGATACAGCCCCGCGCCCCTGAAGGGGCGCGGCCGCACCGCAGCGGAATCCGCCGAGGGTGCCTGGCAAGACCGCAGCCCGTTCGGGCGTATATCGGAAGCCGGGACTTCACCCCGAAGTGAGACTCGGGGCATGGACATTGCCCGTGCCCGTGGCGTCCGGCTGCTTGTTCCCGTCGCCGTGCTCTGCTGTGTGCTCGCGCTCGTCTCCGGGTGCTCCGGTGGCGGTTCCTCCGGCGGACAGGAGAAGACGACCACGCAGGCGGCACAGCCCGCGCAGGCCGTCGCTCCCATGGCGGGCAGTGATCTGCAGAGCGCCTACCAGAGGGTGATCAAGGACGTTCTGCCGTCGGTCGTGCAGATCCAGGCCGAGGGCGATCTGGGGTCGGGGATCGTGTACGACGACAAGGGGCGCATCGTCACCAACGCGCATGTCGTCGGGAACTCGAAGACCTTCAAGGTGACGACCGCCAACAGCGAGGACGCGCTCACCGCCCGGCTCGTCTCCTCGTACCCGGACCAGGACCTCGCCGTCATCAAGCTGGACAAGGTGCCGAGCGGGCTGAAGGCGGCCGCCTTCGCGGACTCCTCGAAGGTGGCGGTCGGGCAGATCGTGCTGGCGATGGGCTCGCCGCTCGGGCTGTCGTCCAGCGTGACGCAGGGCATCGTCTCGGCGACCGGGCGGACCGTGAGCGAGGGCCGTACCGACGGGGGCACGGGCGCGACCATCGCCAACATGGTGCAGACGTCCGCGGCCATCAACCCGGGCAACAGCGGCGGCGCCCTCGTCAACCTCGACGGGCAGGTCATCGGCATTCCGACGCTGGCCGCCACCGACCCGGGTCTCGGCAACGGTGCGGCGCCCGGCATCGGGTTCGCGATCCCCTCCTCGATGGTGAGGACGATCGCCGGCCAGATCATCAGGAGCGGCAGGGTCACCGACTCGGGGCGGGCCGCGCTCGGCATCACCGGCCGTACGGTCGTCGACAACGGCTACCGGGCCGCCGGGGTCGCCGTGGTCGCGGTCAAGAGCGGCGGAGCGGCCGACAAGGCGGGCATCCAGGCCGGGGACGTCATCACCAGGCTGGGTGACACCGACATCACCACCATCACATCCCTGGCGGAGGCGCTGGCGGCGCAGCAGCCGGGTGACCGGACCTCGGTGACGTTCACCCGGAACGGGAGCCAGAAGAAGGCCGATGTGACGCTGGGCGAGCAGTGAGACGAGAGGAGGAGGGAGCGGCCGTATTGCGGCCGTCCCCTCCCCCTCCGTACCGGCTACGCCTCTTCGGCGTGCAGGCTCATCGGCCCGTAGATCTCCGTGGAGTCCTCGAACAGCCGTACCTGGTCGGCGCCGCCGTCCTGCAGGGCCTTCCAGTGCTCCCCGATCCAGGACTCGGCGTCCCCCTGCGTGGTGAACTCCTCGGGCTGGACCGCGGGCTGGACCTCCGCCCCGTCGGCCTTCTCGAACCGCCACGTCCATGACGCCATGTACGCCTCCCGTGTCTGAGCACCTGCAGAGCAGAAGGCGGATCTTGGTCCGCCTCCTGCCAGAAGCCTAGTCGGATGGGCAGCACCTGCGCAGACACGCGAAAATCACTTCCGTGGAAGTGACTCTGCTCGGCACCGGTGCCCCCGCGGGACTGCCCCGCCCCGACTGTCCCTGTGCCGCCTGCGCGACCGCGCTCGGCGCGGATGCCCGGGCGGCGACCGCGGTGCTCGTGGACGGGACCCTGCTGCTCGATCTGACGCCGGGCGCGGCTTTCGCGGCGGCGCGGGCCGGGCATTCCCTCGGCGGCGTACGGCAGGTGCTGCTGTCGCATCCGCACCGCGGGCCGGTGGTCGAGGTGCCGGCGGGACTGCCGCAGCCCGCGCGGGTGCCGGACGGGCGGGAGTTGGCGCTGCTGACGGGGCATCGGGTGCGGGCGGTGGCGATGGACGGTCCGGGCACGGGGTATGCGGTGACCGGTCCGAACGGGCAGCGGCTGCTGTATCAGCCGCCCGGGGGTGCGCCGGCCGGTCTGGAGCAGAACGGGGCCATGGCGTACGACTTGGTGCTGACCGATGTGGTGGGGCGGCCGGACGCGCTGGCCAAGCTGCGGGCGGTCGGTGCCGTCGGCCCGACCACGGATGTCGTCGCCGTACATCTCGACCATGACGTGCCGCCGGGGCCCGAGTTGCGCAGGCGGCTCGCCGCCGCGGGGGCGCGGGTCGTGCCGGACGGGGCGACGCTGACGGTGGGGGTGTACGAGGACGTGCCCGATGTGCCGCGGCGGACGCTGGTGCTGGGCGGGGCGCGGTCCGGGAAGTCGGTGGAGGCCGAACGGCGCCTGGAGGCCTTTCCGGACGTGCTGTACGTGGCGACGGGCGGCTCGCGGAACGGGGACACGGAATGGGCGTCCCGGGTCGCCGTCCACCGGGAGCGCCGGCCGGGGTCCTGGCGGACGGCCGAGACCTGCGATCTGGTGCCGCTGCTGGCGGCCGACGGCCCGCCGCTGCTCATCGACTGTCTGTCGCTGTGGCTGACGGACGCGATGGACTCCGTAGGGGCGTGGGACGACGCTCAGTGGGCCGACGGCGGGGAGCGGGCCCTGCGGGAGCGGATGCGGGAGCTGACGGAGGCGGTGCGGGCGAGCCGGCGGACCGTGGTCGCCGTGTCCAACGAGGTCGGCTCGGGGATCGTGCCGGCCACCGCTTCGGGGCGCCGCTACCGCGATGAACTCGGGCGGCTGAACGCGGCGTTCGCCGGGGAGTGCGAGCAGGTGGTGCTTGTGGTGGCCGGGCAGGCGATGGTGCTACGGGGCTGAGGGTCTGCGGCGCGCGATGATCCGGTGCGTGTACGGGAACTGGCCGAGGAGGTGCCGGCTCCTCGCGAGGATCGTGCAGCCGTGGAAGTCGAGTTGGGTGCGCAGGGCGGGTGCCTGCGCGGGCTGGGTCTCGACGAGGAGGAGGCCGCCGCGGCGGACGAGCGTGAGGGCGGCACGGAGTTCGGCGCGGAGGTCTTTGACCGGTGAGCGGTGCTGGAGGAGCGTGACGACGTCGTAGCGGCCGCGCAGGATCGTGGTGATGTGAGGGTCCGTCACCTGCCCCACGAAGGCCTCCTCGACGCGCTCCGCATGGCAGGCGTACGAGACGCGCGGGGTGGGGTCGAGGCCGTCGAAGGAGGTGTAGGGGAAGAGTTCGCGTGCCGTCCCGGGGAAGTGGGCGTCGCCGGTGCCCACGTCCAGCCAGCTCTCCGGTTCGGGCAGGAGCCGCAGGACCGCGCGGGCCGCCGAGAGGTGGCGGCGTCGGTCACGGGCGCTGACATGGGTGCTCGGGTATGTCATGGCGGCTCCCGGAGGCTTAGGACAATCCGCTGCAAAACGGAACGTATGGGATCCATATCCCGGGGGCAAAGACGTCACGCGCGCGTGGTGACGATGTGGCGCTGTCCCGTTCGGCCGGTGCCGGTACTGTTCGGCGAATGAGCTCGCTTAATCTCGACGACTTCACCGATCTGATCGAGCGTCCCGACGGCGGGGTGCGCCGTGACGCCGAGGCGCGCAGGGAGCGTCAGATCGTGCCGCCCGGGTCGCTGGGCCGCCTCGACGACCTGGGTGAGTGGCTTTCGGCGGCCCAGTCCGCCGTACCGGTGCGGCCGATCGATCGGCCCCGGGTCGTTCTGTTCGCCGGTGACCACGGTGTCGCCGAACTGGGCGTCTCGGCCCGGCCGGCGGGCGGCGCCCACGAGGTGGTGCGGGAGGTCCTGGAGGGCGGCCGTCCGGTGTCGGTGCTCGCCCGGCGGCTGGGCGTGCCGGTGCGGATCGTCGACATGGCGCTGGACTGCGACCCCGAGACGCTGCCCGAGGAGGTCGTACGGCACCGGGTGCGGCGCGGCAGCGGACGCATCGACCTCGAGGACGCGCTGACGGCGGAGGAGGCGGAGGCCGCCTTCCGCGCCGGCGTCGCGGTGGCCGACGAGGAGGCCGACTCCGGTACGGATCTGGTGGTGCTCGGCGATGTGAGCGTGGGCGGGACGACCGCGGCCGGGGTGCTGATCGCCGCGCTGTGCGGAACCGACGCGTCCGTGGTCACCGGGCGGGGCGGGCTCGCCATCGACGACCTGGCCTGGATGCGCAAGTGCGCGGCGATCCGGGACGCGCTGCGCCGGGCCCGTCCGGTGCTGGGCGACCAGCTGCAGCTGCTGGCCACCGTGGGCGGGGCCGACCTCGCCGCGATCACCGGGTTCCTGCTGCAGAGCGCGGTGCGCAAGATGCCGGTGATCCTGGACGGGGTCGTGACGGCGGCCTGCGCCCTGGTGGCGCAGCGGGTCGCCTTCCGGGCGCCGGACTGGTGGCTGGCCGCGCACGACAGCGGGGAGCCGGGGCAGGCGAAGGCACTGGACCGGATGGCGCTGGAGCCGCTGCTCTCGCAGGGGGTGACCGTGGGCGAGGGTGCGGGGGCGCTGCTGGCACTGCCGCTGGTGCAGGCCGCGGCCGCGCTGTCCGCGGAGCTGCCGGAGAAGCCGCAGGCCTCGGGGGTACCTGAGAAGGATGAACCCGGGACCGAGTGGACGGAGGCCGTCGACACCAAGGAGGAGACCGAGTAGGCCGCAGGAGGGACGAAAGTCGACAGAGCCGCAGACAAAAGATGGATGGGTTCATCAGGGCATCGCCCATATGATCCTCACTCATGGGAGATGCCCGAATTGCCTCGCGGCGCGCTGCCGCATTCGCCGTCTGGTATTTGCGGGCCGTCGCGTTCGTCAATTTCCTCAGTGCCGTCTGGGTCTCTCTGGGGCAGGACGTGCGGCGGCACAACCAGGAGAACTTCTTCACCCCGTATCTGCTGACCGCCGGTTTCGCCTCCGGCGTGTTCACGGCGTTCCTCGCCATCACCATGCGCCGCCGCAAGCGCGCCGCGTGGATCCTCAACCTCGCCCTGGCCGGTTCGTTCCTCGCGCTGTTCGCTTTCGCGATGGCGTACCCGGAGATCCGGCAGTACGCCCAGAACTGGATCTCACTGGGCCTCACGGCCCTCTTCGTCCTCGCCCTGCTGGTCGGACGGCGGGAGTTCTACGCCAAGGGCGACCGTGCGAACCCGAAGCTGGCCGCCGCCGTCGCGGTGGGCGGCACGCTGGTCGCCTCGCTGGTCGCCGCGCTGCTGGTGACGGTCACCAACCAGGCGCCGGACAGGGCGGTTTCGACATTCCTCGAGCGCTGGCGCTACGGCACCCTGCGCCTGGTCTCCGTCGCCGTCGACGAGTCCCGCTTCCCCGGCATCGACGTGCCGAACTGGGTGAACGTCGCCATCAACGTGCTCAGCACGATCCTCGTCCTCGCCGTCCTCTACGCCGCCTTCCGCTCCCGGCGGGCCGTGGACCCGCTCACCGAGGACGACGAGAAGCGGCTGCGGGAGCTGCTGGAGCGGCAGGGCGAGCGGGACTCGCTCGGGTACTTCGCGCTGCGCCGGGAGAAGAGCGTGGTGTGGTCGCCGACCGGCAAGGCGGCCGTCGCGTACCGGGTCGTCGGGGGCGTCTCGCTGGCCTCCGGTGATCCGATCGGCGACCCGGAGGCCTGGCCCGGCGCCATCGATCCGTGGCTCGCCGAGGCCCGCGCGCACGGGTGGATCCCGGCCGTGATGGGGGCGAGCGAGGAGGCCGGCACCGTGTACGCGCGGCACGGCCTGGACGCCCTGGAGCTCGGCGACGAGGCCCTGGTGGAGGTCGCCGACTTCACCCTCGACGGACGGGCCATGCGCACCGTGCGGCAGGCCTACAACCGGGTGAAGCGGGCCGGGTACACGGTGCGCATCCGGCGGCACGAGGACATTCCGGCCGACGAGATGGCGTATCTGCTGAAGCGGGCGGACGACTGGCGCGACGGGGCCACCGAGCGCGGGTTCAGCATGGCACTCGGGCGGCTCGGGGACCCCGAGGACGGGCAGTGCGTGATGCTCGAATGCACCGACGGCAAGGGCGAGTTGAGGGCGCTGCTGTCCTTCGTGCCATGGGGACCGCACGGGCTCTCCCTCGACCTGATGCGCCGGGACCGCGCCTGTGACAACGGCCTGATGGAGTTCATGGTCCTCGAGCTGCTGCGGCGCGCCGGCGAGATCGAGATCACGCAGGTCTCGCTCAACTTCGCGATGTTCCGTTCGGTCTTCGAACGTGGCGCACGTCTCGGTGCCGGGCCGGTGCTGAGGCTGTGGCGCTCGCTGCTCAGCTTCTTCTCGCGCTGGTGGCAGATCGAGTCGCTGTACCGCGCCAACGCCAAGTACCGGCCCATCTGGGAGCCGCGGTTCCTGCTCTTCGAGAAGAGCGCGGACCTGCCGCGCATCGGCATCGCCTCGGCGCGCGCGGAGGGGTTCCTGGAGGCGCCGGGACTGCCGAAGTGGCTGCACCGCAAGCACCTGGAGACGCACAGATGAGGATCGCCGGATGAACAGGCTCGCCCGCTGGGCCCGTGCCGAATGGGGATTCCTGTACGTCACGGTGCGTGAGCCGCTGGTCAAGCGGCGCTGGCGGGCGATCCCGATGACTCTCGGGGCGGTGGTGCTGACGACGGTCATACAGGTCGTGCAGAACCAGTCGTGGGGCTTTCAGCTCGTGCAGAACACGGGGGGCGTACGCGCCGAGGACCCGCTGTGGCTGTCGCTGCTGCGCACTCCCCTGTCGCTGTTCGTCCCGGCTCTCGACCTGCCCGTGTGGGGTGCGCTCGCGCAGATCCTCTTCGTGTTCGGCGTCGCGGAGGTCTGTCTCGGCCGCTGGCGCACCCTCGTCATCGCCTACGCCGCCACACTCGCCGGCACGCTCTACGCCCGCCTCGGCATCTGGCTGGGCTTCGACAACGCCTTCGGACTGCCCTCCTCGGACGCCTCCGTCGTGGACACCGGCCCGTCGGCGGCGGTGGTGGGCCTCGCCGTGTTCCTCGGCTGGCGCTACGGCGCGTATGTCACGGCGTGTGCGGTGACGGCGGCGATGGCGGTCGAGGTGCTGCTGAAGGGGAATCTCGCCGGCAAGGAACACATGGCGGCGATCGCGGCGGTGGGAGTGCTGTGCTTCATCTCGGCGGTGCGGCACCGTCACCGGCCCGCGGTGCGGATCGGTTCCGGGTCGGGCTTTCCGCCGGCGAGATGGTGACTGCTGCGCCGTCACAGCCCCGCGCCCCTATGGGGCGCGGTCCGGCACCGGGTCCGGCCTGCCGCCCAGGAGGTCCTGGAGTTTGCGCCGGGGACCGGCCCACCGCCGGTCGTGGCGATACGCCCGCAGTGTGGCCTTGGCGCGGGCGCGCGGGCGGCGGCGGTAGAAGCGTCTGGCCCAGGGGGAGCCGGGGCGGGCCAGGCGGACCAGACCGATCAGACCGATGAACGGGATGATCACACTGAAGATCGCCATCCGCGCCTTGCCCTTGCTGAGGACGGCCAGCGAGAACAGGAAGTTGACCACGACGGTCGAGATCACGTCGCCCCGGTCGTGCAGCTCCTGCTGGCTCATGTCGTTGACGCCGAACGGCGCGAACCCCGAGAGCACCAGCCCCACCAGGGCCGCCGTGAGGACGACGACCTCGACGCTCTTGCGGCCCTCCTCGGTCCAGTAGACGTCGTCGAGGTGCAGGATCAGCGCGAACTCGTCGAGGACGAGTCCCGCTCCGATGCCGAACAGGACGGCACAGAGGGCCGCGCCGAAGCCGTGCCGGTCGCTGGCCACCGCCCCGAAGCCGCCGATGACAGTGAGGACGACGCCGGGCACCACGTGATGGATGTGCACCCCGCCCGCCTTCACGTTCCCGAAGGGCCCCCTCCCGGCCCGGATGAGGCGGGTGACGAGCCGGGTGATCAGGAACGTCAGCACGAACGCGGCGAGGGCGAGCAGCAGTGGCAGCTTGCCGGGCTCGACGATGTTGCGATGTAGCCAATGTCCCATATGCGCACTTTAGCGACGGCCCCTGTATCCGCCCTCCCGACCGCCGAGTAACCTGCGCCGGTGCCCGAACCCTCCAAGACCCCCTGGCCGGACGGCCTCCGTTTCGCCTTTGGCACCCTCACCGTGCTCCCGGTGAAGGTGACCCGCTGGGACCGGGACGCCGCGCGCGGCGGCATGCTCTGCGCGCCGCTCGCCGGGCTGGTCGTCGGCGGGTGCGCGGCGCTGGCCGGCGTGCTGCTGCTGGCGCTCGGCGCCGGGGCGCTGCTCGCCGCCGTCGCCTCCGCGGCCGTGCCCGCCGTCCTCACCCGCGGTCTGCATCTCGACGGCCTCGCGGACACCGCGGACGGCCTCGGCAGCGGCAAGCCCGCCGAGGACGCGCTGCGGATCATGAAGCAGTCGGACATCGGGCCGTTCGGGGTGATCACGCTCGTCCTCGTGCTGCTGGCGCAGGTGGCGGCGCTGGCCCAGGCGTACGGCGACTCGTGGGCCCGGGGTGCGCTCGCCGCCGTCGTCTCGGCGACGGCCGCCCGGCTGGCGCTCACCCTGGCCGCGCGCACCGGGGTGCCGGCCGCCCGGCCCGAGGGGCTGGGGGCGGCGGTCGCGGGCGTGGTGCCGGTCCGGGCGGCGGTGGTCGCGGCGCTCGTGGTGACCGGTGCGGCGGCCGCCGGGGGTGCGCTCGTCGGGACGTACGACATGGTCCGTACGGCGGCCGCGGTCGTCGCGTCCGTCGCTGTGGCCGAACTCTTGCTCCGGCACTGCACGCGCCGCTTCGGCGGGGTCACCGGCGATGTGTTCGGGGGGCTTGCCGAGACGGCTGCGACGGTTTCGCTCCTGGTGCTCTCGCTGGGGCAGTAGTCTCTTCCGCCGTACACGGACAAGTGATCGTGATCGGGGGATGTTCGTGCCGAGGCTTCGTCGTGCCGTGGCCTGGTTCATCGACTTCGCGCTGGTGCTCACGCTGGCGTATCTGCTCGCCGTCCTGACCTTCCACCGGATATCCGCGCTGGTCACCGACGTGCCCGAGCTCGCCACCCACGGCGGCTTCGATCTGCTGACCTCGCAGGGCGACGTCGTCGGCGCCTCGGAGACCCTCGGGCTGTCGCTGTGGCACAGGGCCGTGCTCGACGTGGAGGAGGCCTTCGGGATGCTGATCGTGGCGACGTTCCTCTACCAGTGGGGCTGCCTCGTCCTCGCCGGACGGACCCTCGGCAAGGGGCTGCTCGGGCTGCGGGTCGCCCCGAGCGCCCCCACCCGGGCCGCAGTGCGTGCCGCGGTCACCACGGCCGCCGACATCGCCGTCTACGCCGTCGCCTGCATCCTGCTGGTCGAGGGGCAGTTCGTGCTGTCGGTGCTGGTGTGGGCGCTGGCCGTGGTCGTCTTCCTCCTCAACGCGCTGCCGGTCTTCTCCCCCACCTGCCGCTCCCTCGCGGACCGGCTGGCGGGCACGGCGGTCACCGGGCTCGGCGTCAGCACGCCCGGCGCCACACCCCCAGTTCGTACTTTTTGAGCATCGAACTGAGCTTCAGCCGGCGGGACTCGGCGCAGAAGCGGCTGGTCGGCAGCTCGTACTCGACGTGGAAGACGGCCTTGCCGGCCTTGATGAAGGGCTTCTCGGCGGCGCATTCGCCGTACTGGGCGCACTGTTCGTTGACGGCGAAGTCGAAGTCCCCCACCAGCTGCGGGATCTGATCGAGGTCGTTCTTCAGGCCCACCGCCATGCCCCGGTCGTGGGCCAGTTTCGCGATCAGGCGGTTGTAGCGGAGCTGGTCGGCGGCCTTGAGGGGGAAGCCGGTGGTGTTCTTGTAGCCGTCCATGTTGTCGGGCTCCACCGCGTCGAAGCCCTTCTTGCGGCACATGTCGAAGCGGGCCGCCATCAGCGGCTCCAGTACGTCGGTGCGGCGGATGTCGAGCCAGCGCTCGCCCTTCCAGCCGTTGCCCTTGCCGAGCACCGACTTCGGGAACTTCTTCGCGTCGGGGCGCCAGTCCTCCCAGGCGCCGGTCGACAGGTAGCAGATGACCTTGCGGCCCTTGTCGTGCAGGGTGGCGACGGTGGCCTTCGGCTGGTCGAAGCCGTCGATGTCGTAGACCGGTACGTCGACGGAGGTGTCGACGCGGCCGCTGAGCTGCCACTGCCAGGCCACGCCGGGGCGCGGCTGCCAACGACCGCCGGACGGCCCGGAGTCGGGCGCGCTGCCGCAGCCCGCCGTGAGCACGAGCAGGGCGGGCAGGGCAAGCAGGCGTATCGGACGTTTCAACGAACGGGCTCCAGGGTGGGTAGAAGTGTTCCCCACGGATGATCTCCGATACCGGGCACTTCGCACACGCCCGCAGGAATGAGTGAAGGCGCACACACGCGTAGGCTCATCCCGAGTGTTCGCCGTACCGGGGAAGGCCCCGCTGAGACCGCACCCTGAGGCCGGTTCTAGGGTCGGCTGTCGGGCCCGGTCGACCCACACAGATCGACCACAGAAACTTCACATTGGAAGCGAGAATTCACCACCGTGACTGCTCTCACTCTCAGCACCGCCGCGGCGCCCGGTCTTCGGGCCGACGCGATCGTGATCGGTGTGGCCAAGGGCGCGAAGGGCCCGGTCGTCGCACCGGGCGCCGAGGCCGTGGACAAGGCCTACGACGGCAGGCTCGCCGGCGTCCTGGAGACCCTCGGTGCCTCCGGTGCCGAGGGCGAGGTGACGAAGCTGCCGGCGCCGGCCGGCTTCAAGGCCCCGCTCCTGGTGGCGGTGGGCCTGGGCGCGGAGCCCGAAAAGGACTCCGGCTATGACGGCGAGGCGCTGCGCAAGGCCGCCGGAGTCGCGGCCCGCACCCTCACCGGCGCCAAGAAGGCCGCCTTCGCCCTGCCCGTCCAGGACGCCTTCGACGTCGGCGCGATCAGCGAGGGCGTGCTGCTCGGCGCGTACTCCTTCGACGCCTACAAGAACAACGCGGGCGGCAAGGACGCCAGGGACAAGAACGGCAAGGCGCCGCTCGCCGAGGCCTCCCTGCTGGGCGGCAAGCCCCGCGACAAGGAGCACAAGGCGGCCGTCGAGCGCGCCACCGCCGTCGCCGAGGAGCTCAACCGCGCCCGCGACCTGATCAACACCCCGCCGAACGACCTCGACCCGGAGGCGTTCGCGGCCGTCGCGACGGCCGCGGCCAAGGAGCACGGCATCAAGGTGCAGGTGCTCGACGTGAAGGCCCTGGAGAAGGGCGGCTACGGCGGCATCCTCGGCGTCGGCGCCGGCTCGGCGGCGGGTCCGCGGCTGGTCAAGCTGTCGTACACCTCCTCCAAGGCGAAGAAGCACCTGGCGCTCGTCGGCAAGGGCATCACCTACGACTCGGGCGGCATCTCGCTGAAGCCGGCCGGCCACAACGAGACGATGAAGTGCGACATGAGCGGTGCGGCGGCCGTCTTCGCCGCCGTGGTCGCCGTCGCGCGCCTGGGTCTCGAGGTCAATGTCACCGGCTGGCTGGCGCTGGCCGAGAACATGCCCTCGGGTTCCGCGACCCGTCCCGGTGACGTGCTGCGCATGTACAGCGGCAAGACGGTCGAGGTCCTCAACACCGACGCGGAGGGCCGGCTGGTTCTCGCGGACGCGCTGTGGGCCGCCTCCGAGGAGAAGCCGGACGCCATCGTGGACGTCGCGACCCTGACCGGCGCGATGGTGCTGGCGCTGGGCAGCCGGACCTTCGGGATCATGGCGAACGACGACGCGTTCCGCTCCGCGGTGCACGAGGCGGCCGAGGAGGTCGGCGAGCCGGCCTGGCAGATGCCGCTGCCGGAGCACCTGCGCAAGGGCATGGACTCCCCCACCGCCGACATCGCGAACATGGGCGAGCGGATGGGCGGCGGCCTGGTCGCCGGTCTCTTCCTGCGCGAGTTCGTGGGCGAGGGCATCACCTGGGCGCACCTGGACATCGCGGGACCGGCCTTCAACGAGGGCGGACCGTTCGGTTACACGCCGAAGGGCGGCACGGGCACGGCGGTGCGGACCCTGGTTCGGCTGGCGGAGCTGACGGCCTCGGGCGACCTGGGCTGATGTTCCGGTGAAGAGGGGGCTCCGCGCGCGGGTAGGGCGGAGCCCCCTCGTTCATGCGCCTCACCCATCCGCTCAACTGAACGTGGGACGTCTCACACACCGGCCCGGCGTCTCGTTGCCCGTCGACAAGTGCGAAGATGGGGCACGGCAGGACAGGGCCCCCACCACAGGGCCGAAGAAAGAGCGGCCGGACACCAGCCGCCGACCGGTCACCGCTGACCGGCGTGGCGCACATGCATGGAGGACGTGACGTGGCGAACGACGCCAGCACCGTTTTCGACCTAGTGATCCTCGGCGGTGGTAGCGGTGGTTACGCCGCGGCGCTGCGCGGGGCCCAGCTGGGCCTGGACGTCGCCCTGATCGAGAAGGACAAGGTCGGCGGTACCTGCCTGCACCGGGGGTGCATCCCCACCAAGGCCCTGCTGCACGCGGGCGAGATCGCCGACCAGGCCCGCGAGAGCGAGCAGTTCGGCGTCAAGGCCACCTTCGAGGGCATCGACGTGGCCGCCGTCCACAAGTACAAGGACGGTGTCATCTCCGGCCTGTACAAGGGTCTGCAGGGTCTCATCGCGTCCCGCAAGGTGACGTACATCGAGGGTGAGGGCCGCCTGTCCTCCCCGACCTCCGTCGACGTGAACGGCCGGCGCGTCCAGGGCCGTCACGTCCTCCTCGCGACCGGCTCCGTGCCGAAGTCGCTGCCGGGCCTGGAGATCGACGGCAACCGCATCATCTCCTCGGACCACGCCCTCGTCCTGGACCGCGTGCCGAAGTCGGCGATCGTCCTCGGCGGCGGCGTCATCGGCGTCGAGTTCGCCTCCGCCTGGAAGTCCTTCGGTACGGACGTCACGGTCATCGAGGGCCTCAAGCACCTCGTCCCGGTCGAGGACGAGAACTCCTCCAAGCTTCTTGAGCGCGCGTTCCGCAAGCGCGGCATCAAGTTCAACCTGGGCACCTTCTTCTCGAAGGCCGAGTACACCGCCGACGGCGTCAAGGTCACCCTGGCCGACGGCAAGGAGTTCGAGGCCGAGCTCCTGCTGGTCGCGGTCGGCCGCGGCCCGGTCTCGCAGGGTCTCGGTTACGAGGAGCAGGGCGTCGCGATGGACCGCGGCTACGTCCTGGTCGACGAGTACATGCGGACGAACGTCCCGACCATCTCCGCCGTCGGTGACCTGGTCCCGACGCTCCAGCTCGCGCACGTCGGCTTCGCCGAGGGCATCCTGGTGGCGGAGCGTCTGGCCGGTCTCAAGACCGTTCCGATCGACTACGACGGCGTGCCGCGGGTGACGTACTGCCACCCCGAGGTCGCCTCCGTGGGCATCACCGAGGCCAAGGCCAAGGAGATCTACGGTGCGGACAAGGTCGTCGCTCTGAAGTACAACCTCGCGGGCAACGGCAAGAGCAAGATCCTGAACACCTCGGGCGAGATCAAGCTCGTCCAGGTCAAGGACGGTGCCGTGGTCGGCGTCCACATGGTCGGCGACCGCATGGGCGAGCAGGTCGGCGAGGCCCAGCTGATCTACAACTGGGAAGCGCTGCCCGCCGAGGTCGCCCAGCTCATCCACGCCCACCCGACCCAGAACGAGGCGATGGGCGAGGCCCACCTGGCTCTGGCCGGCAAGCCCCTTCACTCGCACGACTGATCCCTCGGTCGACGAAGCGACGACACAGACTTCCGCACTTTCCGTAAGGAGCAACCGAAACCATGGCGGTTTCCGTAACCCTTCCGGCGCTCGGCGAGAGCGTCACCGAGGGCACTGTCACTCGCTGGCTGAAGGCCGAGGGCGAGCGTGTCGAGGCCGACGAGCCGCTGCTCGAGGTCTCGACCGACAAGGTCGACACCGAGATCCCCTCCCCCGCCGCCGGTGTCCTGGCGTCCATCAAGGTCGCCGAGGACGAGACCGTTGAGGTCGGCGCCGAGCTGGCCGTCATCGACGACGGCACGGGCGCCCCCGCTGCCGCCCCGGCCCCCGCCGCCGCCGAGGCCCTCGCCCCGGCCGCCGAGCCCGCCCCGGCGCCGGTCGCCGAGACCCCGGCCGCCCCTGCACCCGCCCCCGCCGCCGAGGCCCCCGCCGCTCCGGCCGGTGGCGCCTCCGGCACCGACGTGGTCCTGCCCGCCCTGGGCGAGTCCGTCACCGAGGGCACCGTCACCCGCTGGCTGAAGTCGGTCGGCGACTCCGTCGAGGCCGACGAGCCGCTGCTCGAGGTCTCCACGGACAAGGTCGACACCGAGATCCCGGCGCCCACCTCCGGTGTGCTGCTCGAGATCACGGTCGGCGAGGACGAGACCGCCGAGGTCGGCGCCAAGCTGGCCGTCATCGGCGCTCCCGGTGCCGCTCCGGCGGCCGCCCCGGCCCCCGCCGCCCCGGCGCCCGCCGCCGCTGCCCCGGCTCCGGCCCCGGCCGCCCCCGTGGCTCCGCCGGCCCCCGCGCCGACCCCGGCCCCGGCTCCTGCCGCTCCGGCTCCCGCGCCCGCCCCGGTCGCCGCCGCTCCGGCCCCGGCCGCCCCGGCGCCCGCGCCGGCCGCTCCGGCTCCGGTCACCCCGGCCGCCCCCGCCCCCGCCGCGCAGGCCACCGACGAGGGCGCCTACGTCACCCCGCTGGTGCGCAAGCTGGCCGCGGAGAACGGCGTGGACCTGGCCGGCGTCAAGGGCACCGGCGTCGGCGGCCGCATCCGCAAGCAGGACGTCATCGCCGCCGCCGAGGCCGCGAAGGCCGCCGCCGCCGCTCCGGCTCCCGCCGCCGCTGCCGCCCCGGCCGCCAAGAAGGCGCCGACCCTGGAGGCCTCTCCCCTCCGCGGCCAGACCGTCAAGATGCCGCGCATCCGCAAGGTCATCGGCGACAACATGGTCAAGGCGCTGCACGAGCAGGCGCAGCTGTCCTCGGTCGTCGAGGTCGACGTCACGCGCCTGATGAAGCTGCGCGCCAAGGCGAAGGACTCCTTCGCGGCCCGCGAGGGCGTCAAGCTCTCCCCGATGCCGTTCTTCGTGAAGGCGGCGGCCCAGGCGCTGAAGGCCCACCCGGTCATCAACGCCAAGATCAACGAGGCCGAGGGCACGATCACCTACTTCGACACCGAGAACGTCGGTATCGCGGTGGACTCCGAGAAGGGCCTGATGACCCCGGTCATCAAGCACGCGGGCGACCTGAACATCGCCGGCATCGCGAAGGCCACGGCGGAGCTGGCCGGCAAGGTCCGCGCCAACAAGATCACCCCGGACGAGCTGTCCGGTGCGACCTTCACCATCTCCAACACGGGTTCGCGCGGCGCGCTCTTCGACACGATCATCGTGCCGCCGGGCCAGGTCGCGATCCTCGGCATCGGTGCCACGGTCAAGCGCCCGGCGGTCATCGAGACCGAGGAGGGCACGGTCATCGGCGTCCGCGACATGACGTACCTGACCCTCTCCTACGACCACCGCCTGGTGGACGGCGCCGACGCGGCCCGTTACCTGACCGCGGTCAAGGCGATCCTGGAGGCGGGCGAGTTCGAGGTCGAGCTCGGCCTGTAAGTCACAGGGCCTGTACGACGGTGCCTCCGCCCGGAGCTTTCCGGACGGGGGCACCGTCGTATGCGCTACCGGGGCGTCAGCGTGTGGTCGCTCCAGTCCCACAGCGTCTCCACCCACACATTGGGGATGTCCAGGTGCGGCGCGTACGTCAGGTCCCGCGTCCGGTAGGCGTGCAGGACGTCGTAGGTGGCGTCGAGGCAGTCCCGGGAGGTGAGGTCGCCGGTCTTCGGGTCGAAGCCGACGAGGAAGCCTCGGCGCTCGACGGTGCGGATCATCGACCGGGCGTTGTTCACGTCGCCGGCCGAGGAGGAGATGCAGCGGTAACGGCTGTACGGGTGCGTGGACTTGCCCGGGTAGTAGGTGTCATGCGACATATCACTGACCATCCGCGCGTACGACCCCTGCGCATGCCAGGCGCCGATGTAGCCGCCGCGCGCGGTGTACAGCTTGTTCGTGGGGTTCTCCACGGCGCCGTAGACCCACTGGCTCGTCCCCGTGACCCGGAAGCCCCAGCCGACGTGGCCGAAGTTCTGCGCGCCGTCGGGCTTGACGAAGACGCAGGCGCCGCCGGGTCCCTCGCCGCTGCGAGCCGCGCCCGCCATGTTCGTGATCGCTTCGGTGCTGCTCGGTTTCGGCTCGGCCGTCGCCCGTGTGGGCATCTGCCGGCAGCCTGTCACGCCGACGATCGCGCCGATCACGGCCGCAGCGGCCGCCCGGCGCAGCGCTCCTCGTCGTCCCCCGATGTCCATGCCGTCCCCCTGCCGTTCCCCTGCCGTTTTCAGGTGCGCCTCTTTGCGTGCGCCCCTGCCGAACGCCACACGCTTCGGGGCCGCCAGGTTCCCTCGGTGACACGGCGGTGACGGCTCCGGACAGCATCCGGTACGGGTCTTTACAGAGGGGCCGTGTCTGCCGGGCGTGTAAGTCTCGTCTCACCTGCATGAAAGCGCCCCCGCGCGCCCCTCCCCAACGGGCCCGCGGCCTTATTGTCTAAACGTCAAACGCCCCAGGGGCCGATGGGCGGCCCCTCCCTAAGGAGCCCTCATGACCGCGCCCGTCGTCCACTCGCTGCGCGAACAGATCCGCGAGCACATCGTGGAGGGGATCGTCAGCGGGCGCTGGAAGCCGGGCGAGCGGATCGTGGAGCGGCGCATCGCGACCGAGCTGGAGGTCAGCCAGACGCCGGTGCGCGAGGCACTGCGCGAGCTGGAGTCGCTGCGGCTGATCGAGTCCGCGCCGAACAAGGGCGTGCGGGTGCGCAACCTGACGGCGGCCGATCTGGAGGAGAGCTACCCGGTCCGGGCCGGTCTGGAGGCGATCGCGGCGGAACTGGCCGCGGAGAAGCTGGCGGAGGACTGCTCGGCCCTGGAACCGCACGTCGTCGCCCTCTACGACGCCGACCGCAACGCCGACGGCACGGGCCAGGTGCGGCACACGGTCGCCTTCCACCGCGAACTGGTGCGCGCCGCGGGCAACTCCGTGCTGCTGCACACCTGGGAGGGCCTGGGCATCGAGGTGTTCACGGCCCTGTCGATCCGCTGGCTGGGTACGGTGCAGCAGTCGTACGCGGAGGAGCACGAGGAGCTCGTCCAGGCGTTCCGCAGGCGCGACCCGAGGATCGCGGAACTGGTGAAGGCGCATGTGCTGGGGTGCGCGCCGCGGGCCTGACACAGCCGAGCATCACTGCGCTCACCTGCGGAAACCTCCGAAAATCACGGCACCGGGTGCCCGCCCGAAAGGCACCGCGTGCCTACTTTCTCGAAATCGAGAAGTTTTGCCCGCAACCCTTTGATCGATCATCGATCAGGGAGTTAGAGTCGCCGACGGGCCCGCGACGGAAGCCGCACAGTGTTACAGCACCAGGGCCCTCAGCCCTGTCCTGCCAAAGACCAAGGGCACCCCCCGAAACACCTCACAGGGAACCCCCTTCGACTGAGGAAGGCGGCGACATGACCGACCCCAACGCCATCCAGCCGAGCGAGCTCGACCAGCTCCCCGACCGGGACCCCGAGGAGACCGCCGAATGGCAGGCCTCCCTGGACGCGGTCGCCAAGGCGGCGGGCCCGCACCGTGCCGCGTATCTGATGCGCCGCACGCTGGAGCGCGCGGAGGGCAACGGCATCGCGCTGCCCAAGCTCCTCGAGACGGACTACGTCAACACCATCCCCACCGCCGCCGAGCCGGGTGTGCCCGGTGACGAGGAGATGGAGCGGAAGATCACCGCGTGGAACCGCTGGAACGCGGCCGCGATGGTGACCCGGGGCGCGAAACACGGCGTGGGCGGCCACATCGCCACCTTCGCCTCCGCGGCCTGGCTGTACGAGACCGGCTTCAACCACTTCTTCAAGGGCAAGGAGGCCGACGGCTCGGGCGACCAGCTCTACATCCAGGGCCACGCCTCCCCCGGCATCTACGCCCGCGCCTTCCTCGACGGCAGGCTGACCGAGGCGCACCTCGACAACTTCCGCCAGGAGGCGGGGGGCAACGGCCTCCCGTCGTACCCGCACCCGCGGCGCCTGCCCTGGCTCTGGGAGTTCCCGACCGTCTCCATGGGTCTCGGCCCGCTGTCGGCGATCTACCAGGCCCGCTTCAACCGCTATCTGACGGCCCGCGGCATCAAGGACGTCTCCTCGTCCCATGTGTGGGCGTTCCTCGGCGACGGCGAGATGGACGAGCCGGAGTCGACGGCGGCACTCGCACTCGCCAGCCGCGAGGGCCTGGACAACCTCACCTTCGTCATCAACTGCAACCTGCAGCGCCTCGACGGTCCGGTCCGCGCGAACTTCAAGATCGTGCAGGAGCTGGAGGCCCAGTTCCGCGGTGCGGGCTGGAACGTCGTGAAGACGCTGTGGGGTACGGCCTGGGACGAGCTGTTCGCCCTCGACACGACCGGCGCGCTCGTACGCCGGCTGCGCGAGGTGCCGGACGCCCAGGTGCAGACGTACCAGACGCGTGACGCGGCCTACATCCGCGAGGACTTCTTCGGCAAGGACCCGGCGCTCGTCGAGATGGCGAAGCTGCTGAGCGACGACAAGATCCTCGAGTGCTTCCACCTCTCCCGCGGTGGCCACGAGGCCCGCAAGGTCTACGCCGCCTACAAGGCCGCGCTCGACCACAAGGGCGCTCCGACGGTCATCCTGGCCCAGACCGTCAAGGGCTTCACGCTCGGTGAGGGCTTCGCGTCGAAGAACGCCAACCACCAGATGAAGAAGCTGTCGGTGGACGAGTTCAAGAAGATGCGTGATCTTCTCGAACTCCCCATCTCGGACAGCCAGTTCGTCGACGGTCAGGTGCCCTACGGCCACCCGGGCGCCGACTCCCCCGAGGTCCGTTACCTCCAGGAGCGCCGCGCCGCCCTCGGCGGCCCGGCCCCGGCCCGCCGTGTGCACGCGCTCGCGCCTCTCCCCACCCCCGCCGAGAAGGCCTTCGCCTCCTTCGACAAGGGCTCGGGCTCGCAGAACGTGGCGACGACGATGGCCTTCGTACGCCTGATCAAGGACCTGGTCCGCGACAAGGAGACCGGCAAGCGCTGGGTGCCGATCGTCCCCGACGAGGCGCGCACCTTCGGCATGGAGTCGCTCTTCCCGTCGCTCGGGATCTACTCCCCCAAGGGCCAGACGTACGAGCCGGTCGACCGCGACCAGCTGATGTACTACAAGGAGGCCAAGAACGGCCAGATCCTCAACGAGGGGATCACCGAGGCCGGTTCGATGGCCGACTTCATCGCCGCGTCCACCGCGTACTCCACGCACGGCGAAGCGATGATCCCGTTCTACATCTTCTACTCGATGTTCGGCTGGCAGCGCACCGCCGACCAGATGTGGCAGCTCGGCGACCAGCTCGGCCGTGGCTTCCTCGTCGGCGCGACGGCCGGCCGTACGACGCTGACGGGCGAGGGCCTGCAGCACGCCGACGGCCACTCGCCGGTGATCGCCGCGACCAACCCGGCGGCGCTGACGTACGACCCGGCGTTCGCGTACGAGGTGGCGACGATCGTCAAGGACGGTCTGCGCCGTATGTACGGCGAGGCGGCGCCGGGTGAGGACCCGAACGTCTTCTACTACCTCACCGTCTACAACGAGCCGCTGCCGCAGCCCGCGAAGCCGGCCGGCCTCGGTATCGACGAGGGCATCGTCAAGGGCCTGTACCGCTTCAACACGGCGGAGTCGGCCGGGC
Source organism: Streptomyces sp. NPDC001492 (assembly GCF_053597275.1). Classification (NCBI taxonomy): domain Bacteria; kingdom Bacillati; phylum Actinomycetota; class Actinomycetes; order Kitasatosporales; family Streptomycetaceae; genus Streptomyces; species Streptomyces sp. NPDC001492. The sequence continues at coordinate 41,153 of NZ_JBSFHW010000068.1, forward strand.
TTTCGCCGGTGGCCAACGCCCCGCGCATCCAGCTGCTGGGCTCCGGTACGGCGATCCACTGGGTGCTCGAGGCGCAGAAGCTGCTCGCGGAGGAGTGGGGCATCGCGGCCGACGTCTGGTCGGCGACCTCCTGGACGGAGCTGCGGCGCGACGCCCTGGAGGCCGACGCGGCCCTGCTGCGCGGCGAGGAGCGGGTGCCGTACGTCCGTCAGGCGCTGCACGGCGCCGAGGGCCCGGTGCTTGCCGTCTCCGACTACATGCGGCAGGTCCCGGACCAGATCGCGCAGTGGGTGGACCAGGACTACTCCTCGCTGGGCGCGGACGGCTTCGGCCTGTCGGACACCCGTGAGGCGGCCCGCCGGCACTTCGGCGTCGACGCCCAGTCGATCGTCGTGGCCGCCCTGGCCCAGCTGGCCCGCCGCGGTGAGGTGAAGGCCACTGCCGTGAAGGAAGCTCGGGAGAAGTACGGGCTGTAGGCCCTGCATGGTGAAGGGACCCCGGCGGCCGGC
>NZ_JBSFHW010000069.1:0-7275 GCF_053597275.1 Streptomyces sp. NPDC001492
CCTTTCGGTCGTTGGTGTTGGACCCCGGCCGCACCACCCGCCCCCGGCACCCCGCGCCCCCCCCCGTCCGCCCCTCGCACTGTGCGAGGGGCGGACGGGCGGGAGAGGCAGCCGGCCGCAGCGTCAGGCGCTGCGAAACCAGGAAGCGGACCAGAGAGCTGAACGGGCGCCGCCGACCGGTCCGCGTACCGGCGGCGCTAGGTATGTCGTCGGTTCACACCGACCTCCCGCGAGATCGCAGGGACACGGCTTCACCGGCACGCCGTTGCCACGGCATACCGGCCCCGAGCCGGGAAAGTCGGGCGCGTCATCGTCACTGCTCTGACGCCAGCAGGGCGGCGCGCACCAGGTGGCACCCAACGGGTTGACCTCCCGTGAGGAAAGGATGATCCCGAGGGGTGCTATCCAGAGCTGGCACGCGAGGGCAAGGCATGTTCGCCTCGCCACAAAGTGGCCGCCGGGCCATCACCCGGGCCGTTGCGGGGACGGGGCTGAGCCCCGCCAATACGAATCTCTATTGAATTCCCAATCAACAGACGCTGTCTTCGTACTCGCCCTCGCGGGCTTTCCTCCGAGCGTTCAAGCACCTCCGGGCCGGTGCGCCCCCGTTTGAGCTGCGGGCATACCGGGGTCCCGGTGCCTGTCGGCCGTTTCTGTCCGGCGGGCACATCCCTAAGGTTCCCTAGGGTTCCATGCGGTGTCAAGCGGTAAGCTAGGGAACCGCAGGGAACTAGAGACGAGGGAGCTGGCGAAATGGCTGGTCAGGCCGACAATCGAGCGCCGTACGCGAAGATTGCCGCCCACTACTCGGAGCTGATCGCGTCCGGCCAGCTACCGCCGGGATCGCTGCTGCCGAGCATCAAGAACCTCGCGGAGGAGTGGGGCGTCAGCACCGCAACGGCCGAGAAGGCGTTGCGCAAGCTGCGCAATGAGGGCCTAGTTCGGGGCATCCATGGGATCGGGACGGAAGTCCTTGACCAGCCCGCTCCCATGTCCTCGGGGTCTCAGCGACAGGACCGAGGGCGCCGTACCGGATCTAGTTGGGGATCAGGCGAAAGGTCCGACTCGCATGAGGCCGCAGTGGTGCCCGCGCCTCCGGAGGTGGCCCAGGCCCTGGGGATCGAACCTCGGTCAGACGTCATCCGCCGACGCCGGGTGTACCGAGACCGGCACGGCATCGTGGCGCATAGCACGTCTTGGATTCCGCCTCAGTACGGGAAGCTGATCCCCCAGTTGGCGAACAGTGAGCGGCTGACCGGAGGAACCTCACTCCAGCTCATTGCCAAGGCAACGGGTCTGCCCATCACCCACCGGATCGACTCCGCCTCGGCACGCCTGTTGACGAAGGAGGACGCGCGGCTCTTGGAGCTAGACGCCGAGAATCCGGCGACAGAGCCCGTGGTCGTGATGACGGCCAAGTTCATCAACAGCGAGGGCGACGTCGTGGAGTACGGTGTCGACCTCGGAGGCCCTGGTCGCACGTGGCGGACGGAGTCGGAGGTTTCCTAGTGACGGCCATGGATGACACGCTCATGAGCGTGCTCGAAGACCGCATGGGCACGCTGCTCGCCGCTCGCCGCGACGGCTTGCTCACTCCTGAAGCCGAAGCGGAGATGACCGCCATCTCCCAGACTCTGACGAGACCGATGTCTACACGCCCACCGTTCTGCGTCCTGATGGCCGGACTCCCCGGCTCCGGCAAGACCACGCTTTCTCGCGCCCTCACGGATCGCGGGTTCATTCGTCTGTGCCCCGATGAAGAGATGTACCGCCGACATGGGGTCTACGGCGTGGACTTCCCGCGAGGAACATTCCCCGTTCTTGAGCGGCCGGTGCTCGAAGACGTAGCGGTTGAACTCACGGACCAGCTCAAGGCCGGACACGATGTCGTCGTCGACCACGGCTTTTGGACGCCAGAGGACCGGGCTAAATGGCGAGCCATCGCCACCGACGCCGGCGCTATACCGGTACTGGTCTATCTCGCAGCCAGCCACGATGAACTCTGGGCGAGGATCAGCAAGCGCAACGAGTTCCACGCGGACGACCCCAACTCGATCTACTTCTCAGAGAGCGACCTTCAGAGGTACCGGAACAGATTCATTCCGCCTCAGGCAGACGAACCTCACCTCCTCTACGGAGGCGACACTGCGGCTGTGATCGCAGCCATGGAAGCCTCTGCCTGAAATTTCTGTGCCCCATGAAGACTCGCCGCGCCCGCCTGTCCGGCGGTCGACGGTGACTGGTCGGCTCCGCACCTATCCGGCCGCACTTTCCCACCTCAGGCGTGGCTGGCTTCCGATACATCGCGCTTGCTCGTCTTCTTAGTATCCCGAGGGACTGACCGGCGTGGCTACATCGATGAAATGGGCGACGAACATGAGCCGAAAGTGACTTCTCAATTATCGATTAGCCTGCTGAAGAGGTTTTGCAGAGCAGCATCAGACCCTAGCTCATTACGGGAAATCCGTGACGGGCTGTAAGACTCATCCCGTTCCCAGTCGCCCTCATCCCGCAATGCGTCATCAATCGCCTCCATCAAGTCTTCCAGGCCAAAACTTTCAGCAATATCTCTCAGGCTCTCCAAATGGGGGGGTCGGGGGCTCCAGCGGCTAAACTCGCTTTCCATGAAGTTCTCAAACCGACCAGCCAACTCCTCATCCTCAAACACTTCCTGGTTATGATAGATGACCATGTGATCGAGGAATGCATTCCATTCCTCGGCCTCATCGAGGCTTTCCTCCAACCATTCATGCAACACTTCGTGAGCGACGCCTTCTAGACGCGACATCTTGGAGGAGTCGATTTTGAGAAGCAGCTTCACGCCCGCAACCTTGTTCCCCTGCCGCTGCTCCCATCTCTCGACGATCGCAGCAGTGGCCTGTTCCAAGAAGGTGCTCTCAAAAGGTATTTTCTCGCGGTTTTCAAAACAGAAGATGAGCCGACTCTCGATCGATCCGTCCGGCTTCCACGGCACGTCGGCAGAAACAACCGAGGGGCCCAATAGCGCACGGGAAAGTGCAGTAGCAACATCACTAGCCAGACCATCCAAGGCCGCTGAGAACGTAAGTCGATCACCCCCTTGAGCACTGTAACGAAATAGCTCTGCCACCTGGTCAAAGTAGGGCGTCGCAGCTATCAACCCGCGCAGGACTGTCCTGTCGGCGGCGAGGCGCCCAAGTGTGAACTCCGCGACAGACGGATTCATAAATGAAATTTCGGTCTCTCGGCGATCCGACCGAGTAATTGACAGAAAGGTCTCTTCAAGAACTTCAAGGCACTCTTTGAAAGAGGCTTCCGTGACAGGGATTGAAAGTTCACGGCTCAAAGACGCATGTACGCGCTGAACTACTTCGATATTTGTTGCTGTAGGCAGGCCGGAAAGGGCACACAGCAGCAGCCGCTGCGGCTGTGTCAGGTGACGATCAAACGCTATTCGCCAGATCTTCTCAGGGTTTTCGAATGTTTCCACCACCCTCGCAGGGAATCCAGTAGAGGTCAGGTCGAATGCCTTACTGGTGCAGTATTCAATCAAGCGCGGATTATACGTGGCATGATCGACAATTTTCTTATAACCGCCGTCTGCAATTTCGCGAAGACACTCTGAACTCAGATCGGAGTGCCAAAGATGGTTGTACAGAATCTGCGCCTTGTCTCGGCGGCTATAATCTCGGAGCGCCAGGACGAATTGAAACCTATCCTCCAGGTCACTCAGTCGCTCGTAACTCAGCCGCGCATCGCGCAAGATGTACTCTCTCGTTGTCAGGATCAGCTTCTTCGTCTGACTGTCAGAGAACCTTTCAATCAAGTCCGAAAGTCGAGCGTCCTCGTTTTTGCCGAGCCTCTCACTAAAAGTAATCTGCCCCAGAAAGTCATCATAGAGAAAGATTTGAGGCTTGCTGCTTTCTAGTGCCGTCCATGCCTCATTAATATCGGAGGAGACTTCGACAGGCTCAAACCCCAGAGAGATGTGTTCCGCCAATAGCATACGCGCAAGCATGGTTTTCCCGATACCCGGAACTCCCGATATCAGACACACATTGTTTTCCTCCAGAAGGTTGCGGGCCCTTGAGTAGCCTTCATTTACCACATACCGTGGAACCGATTTTTCAATGCGCTGCTTAAGCGCCTCCGCCCTGTTCAACAGGTCGGAATGAGCTGCCCAAAAAAGCTGCATTCCACTAGTTACCCATAGCTTCGGGTGCCTTCGCTCTACGTTGGGATGCAACGTGAGGAGCCCATCTATGTCGCCGCCACCCATGACATCGTCAGGGCTATCCATCCAGCGAGCGAATAGCTTGTAAATCTTGCTTTTCTGCCCCACTGCAAGATCGAATGAGGTGATGAACTTATACGAGCTGGGTGCCAGATTTTCAACCTTCGCGACTTCACGTCCTGCGGCTGCCAGCAGTTTCGAAAAATTTGAGCGCTGATAATGCTTGCATTGCCCGATAGAAAGCCCTGCAGCGCCCCGCCATCGCAGGTCCACTCCTCCATCTCGCCCTGCAGCGAAACGCTCCACTGGCACCCCAAACTGTGAAGCCAGCAGGTCGGCAACCAGGTTTTCAAACTCCACATCAGACAGCACGGAGAAGTTACGCATCCCTCCACTTTGACTGACCAGCCCTGACACCGCAGCCCTTTCCTGAACTCCGCGATTCTCGCGGACGGCCACGGCCCAGACCGGGGGCCGGTGGTAGCCGACTCTGGGGGCTGGCGTGCGGCGCGCCCAGCGGGAGAGCTGACAGAGCTACTCAGGATCGGGCCAGACGGCCAGCGTGCGGGCTTCGGCCTCGTCGACCAGCGTTATACGCGTACCAGCGATGGAGCCGTACTGACCAACCCACACGACGAATTTGCCACGCGCCACTGCTTCTTCCGACCACCAGCCGTGGGCCACCGGGCGGCCGCCAGCGCTGTGGGTGAGGTGGAATCGCTCAGGGCTGTCCACGGCGCTTCCTCGCCCGGCGGGCCATCTCCTGGAACTCCTCTGGGCTGACCGGTTGCACTGTGAGGCCCAGTGCGGCGGCGACTTCCCGAAGGTCGGCGAGGGCGCCCTCCAGTGTGGTGGGCACCCTCGGCGCCGGCTCCATGGTCGGCCACCCGTGCTCCCAGCACAGATCAACCCAGCGGGGGCCGTCACCGAAGTCCCGCACGCGGACGGTGGCGCTGTCCTCGCCGCAGGCGGCACACGGCTTCGGCGGCGCCTGCGTGATGCGCGTGCGCACCAGGCTGTCCGGCGGCGATGGTGGCGCGTGGGGCAGCGTGTCCGGGTCGACCCTGTGCCGCCGGAAGAGTTCCGCCAGGGTCATGCGCTCGCGGGCCACGCCGCCTCCTGGTGACCTCGGGGATTGCAGATTGCCACCGTGATCATAGAATCGAACACGTGAACGATCCAGTCCCGACGCGACTAGCGTTGCTCCGCTTCCTGGAACGCGTGCAGGAACGGGACCTGGCGCGCACTCGCCGCTGGATCGCCGACGAAGAGCGCCGCGAGAGCGAGCGGCAGCACGGCGTTCAGGCCCGCCCGCCCACACCGGAGTGGCTGATCGAACTCGGACTCAACCGGCACGCCGCACCCGTATACGTGCACACCGGCGACTGCTGGAACGCGGGCAAACGCAGCCGCGCCATCAGCCGGGACCAGGCCCGCCGCGCGCTCGCCGACGGGGTCAAGGCCTGCCCGCAATGCCAACCCGATACGGCCCTGGGGATGCTGGACTAGGCACTGCGCGGCCTGCGTGCCGTCTTCTTCGCGGTCGTCTTCTTCGTGGTCTTCGCCGTTGCCTTCCTGGCCGGCTGCTTCTTAGCCGTGGTCTTCTTGGCTGTGGCCTTCTTCGGCAGTTCGTGCACGTCGGCGTCCTCGCCACGAGAAGCCTTGGCCTGCTGGACGGACTCGTTTAGGGCGGCCATGAGGTCGAGTACCTGGCCCGGTTCCTGGGGCTCCGGCGACTCGGGGAGCTCGCGGTGTTCCCGCTTCGCCTCGATGATCTTCGCCATGGCGTCGGTGTAGGCGTCCTCGAACTCCGGCCCCGTCAGATCGTCGCGGCTGAGGGACTCCATCAGCGCGAGGGCGCCCTCAATCTCTGCATCCGATACCTCCGTCGGCGGAGGCAGCAGCTCGGCGGGGTCGCGGATCTCGTCCGGCCAGCGCATCGCATGCAGCACGATCACGTCGTCCCTCACCCGGAGCAGGCCCAGCCTCTCGCGCCCGGACCAGGCGTACTTCGCCACCGCCACCTTCGACGACCGACCCAACGCCTGCACCAGCAGCTTGTACGGTTTCGCCGCGACCTGCCCGGCCGGCGCCAGGTAATAGCCCTCGCCGATCCGGATCGGGTCGATGCTGTCGAGTGGCACGAAGGCTTCGATCTCGATGGCCTTCGCGGTCGGCAGCGGGAGCTCCCGCAGATCCGCATCACTGATCGCGACGACCTGATCCTTGGCGTACTCGTAGCCCTTGCCGATCTCCGACTGAGCGACCTCGCGGTCCTCCAGATCGCACACCTTTTTCACCCGCACCCGACCCATGTCCTCCAGGTGGTACTGGTGAAAGCGGATCGAATGGTCCTCGGTGGCAGCTTGGACGTTGATCGGCACGGTCACGAGACCGAAGCTGATCGCACCACTCCAGATCGTTCGGGGCATGGCAGACCTCCGCTAGAGCCCTGAGCACCATCAGCCTACGAGCGGCACGGGTGCCCCGCATGCGTGCTGACGCCCCAGACCGCACGCTGGTGCCAAGGCCAGCAGGCAGCCCATCGTGATCGACCCGTCGGCCGGGGACGGCGACCGGCGGATTGGCGCGACCGCGTGCGCGCAGGTGGTCAGGGGCCTGGTGGGTGGGTCTCGGCGTTCGCGCGGGATTTGGCTGCTTCTTCGTCGTCGCCAGCACGGGTGTAGGCCGTGGCGGACTGTTCCCATGCGTGCCGAACCTGGGGCAATTCGGTGCCGGATACGTGCAGGGTGGTGGCGAACTCGGCCCATGCTTCTCCGGTACGCGCCCAGTCCTCTTCTTGAGTCAGCATCGCGACTGCCTTCTCCCCAGCTGCGATCGCTTCTGTGTGTCGCCCCAAGTCTCGACAGACGACGCCGAGGTTGTTCCAGGCGACGGCTTGGCCGTGGGTGTCGCCGGTCTGCTGGAAGAGCTCGAGGGCGGCTTGGTAGGCGTCGCTCGCTTCGGTGTGGCGCTCCAAGTCTCGACAGACGACGCCGAGGTTGTTCCAGGCGCTGGCTTGGCCGTCGATGTCGTCGTTCTGCTGATAGAGGTCGAGGGCG
>NZ_JBSFHW010000069.1:7373-39944 GCF_053597275.1 Streptomyces sp. NPDC001492
CGACTTGGTGGGCGTCGCGCGCTTCGGTGTGGCGCTTAAGTTCTCCGAGTGCGGTGCCGAGGTTGTTCCAGGCGACGGCTTGGCCGTCGATGTCGTCGTTCTGCTGATAGAGGTCGAGGGCGACTTGGTGGGCGTCGCGCGCTTCGGTGTGGCGCTTAAGTTCTCCGAGTGCGGTGCCGAGGTTGTTCCAGGCGACGGCTTGGCCGTCGATGTCGCCGGTCTGCTGATAGAGGTCGAGGGCGACTTGGTGGGCGTCGCGCGCTTCGGTGTGGCGCTTAAGTTCTCCGAGTGCGGTGCCGAGCTTGTTCCAGGCGACGGCTTGGCCGTCGATGTCGCCGGTCTGCTGATAGAGGTCGAGGGCGACTTGGTAGGCGTCGCGCGCGTCGGTGTGGCGCTTAAGTTCTCCGAGTGCGGTGCCGAGCTTGTTCCAGGCGCCGGCTTGGCCGTCGATGTCGTCGTTCTGCTGGTAGAGGTCGAGGGCGACTTGGTAGGCGTCGCGCGCTTCGGTGTGGCGCTTAAGTTCTCCGAGTGCGGTGCCGAGGTTGTTCCAGGCGCCGGCTTGGCCGTCGATGTCGTCGTTCTGCTGGTAGAGGTCGAGGGCGACTTGGTAGGCGTCGCGCGCTTCGGTGTGGCGCTTAAGTGCTCTGAGTGAGCCGCCGAGGTTGTTCCAGGCGCCGGCTTGGCCGTGGGTGTGGCCGGTCTGCTGGTAGAGGTCGAGGGCGACTTGGTAGGCGTCGAGTGCCTCGGTGTGGCGCTTAAGTGCTGTGAGCGAGCCGCCGAGGTTGTTCCAGGCGACGGCTTGGCGGTGGGTGTCGCCGGCCTGCTGGAAGAGGTCGAGGGCGGCTTGGTGGGCGTCGAGCGCTTCGGTGTGGCGCTTAAGTGCTCTGAGTGAGCCGCCGAGGTTGTTCCAGGCGCTGGCTTGGCCGTCGATGTCGCCGGTCTGCTGGAAGAGGTCGAGGGCGGCTTGGTGGGCGTCGAGTGCCTCGGTGTGGCGCTTGAGTTCTCCGAGTGCAGTGCCGAGGTTGTTCCAGGCGCCGGCTTGGCCGTCGATGTCGCCGGTCTGCTGGAAGAGGTCGAGGGCGGCTTGGTAGGCGTCGAGTGCCTCGGTGTATCGCTTAAGTTCTGCGAGTGCGCCGCCGAGGTTGCTCCAGGCGCCAGGTAGGTTCCCCACGTCACCGAGTGCCTGACAGGCTTCGAGTGCCTGGGTGCGGACGGTCAAAAGATCCTGGATTCGCCGTCGCCACTGCAGGTAGCGGCCGAGGGAAAACCCTAGTTCCACGGCCGTCTTGGTGCGGGCGTATGTATGCATGGTGGCGAGGAGATTTTCGCGTTCGGCATCGAACCACGCCAGCGCCTGCTCGCGTCCGACGAACAACGTCGACGCGGCCTCGCCTCGTGGCCGGAAATGGATGTCGGCTGCTTGCGCATGGCGGACGTAGTAGTCGGTGAGCCGGACGCGAGCCTGTTCGTAGCGTCGACGTGGAACCCGGTCGCGGCCCATAGTGATGCGGGCCTGTTCTTGCGCGTGGACGCGTAGGAGGTCGTGCATGGACCAGCGGTCGCGCGCCTGGCTGCTCTGGGTGAGCAGGCGTGCTCGGACAAGCTGCCTCAGCATCTGGGTGACCTTGTCGGCGGACTGGCCGATCAGGGCTGCCGCGGCAGGGGTGGAGATGTCCGGGCCCGGGTGGAGGCCCAGGAGACGGTAGAAATCGGCCTCCTGATGTGAAAGGCGCGTGAGGCATTCGTCGAAGACAGCGCGTAGGTTGCGTTCGCCGTCATCAAGGCCACCGAGACGGGTGCCGGCGTCGGTGAGCATCCGTACCCGCTCGGACAGCGGCTGGTCGGGATCGTCAGCCAGGAGCGCGGCAGCAATCTGCAGCGCCAGGGGCAAATAGCCGCAGAGCGCCGCGAGTTCCTCCGCGGCCGAGGGCTCGTCCTCCACACGTCGATCGTCGGGATCGGCGACCTTGAGCCGCTGGTGCAGGAGGTCGACGGCAGCATCGGGCTGGAGAGGATTGAGATTGAACAGGCGGGCGCCGAGCCCAGGCAGGGCGTGCCGGGAGGTCACCAGCACTGCGTGATGACGGGCCGGCAGCAGCGGCCGGACCTGGTTCGAGGCTGAGGCGTTGTCCAGGAGAATCAGTACCCGTTGCCCCTCAACAGCCAACGCTTCGAGTTGGGAGCGATAGAGCCCCTCCCGCTCGTCCAGCGTCGGTGGGATGTGCTCCGCCGCAACACCAAGGGCTCGCAGCAGCGCCTCCAGGGCGTCCTCCGGCGGGACCGGAGTCGGGTCGTACCCGCGCAGGTTCACCACTTGCACACGCCTGAACCAGCCCTGGTCGAGCGCGGCACGCCCCACGGCATGCGTGAGGGTGGTCTTGCCCACGCCCGGCAATCCCGCGATCGCCCCGACCGCCGCATCCGCGCCGCCTTCGGGGTCAAGCAGGGAGAGGATCTTGGTGATCTCATCGCCGCGGCCTGTGAACTCCTGCGGCAGGCCAGGCAGAGCATTCAGAGCGGTCGGTACCGCCGCATACGCCTGCACGTTGATCTTCGTGGTTTGCGTCCCGCTGCCGAGCACCTGACTGCGCTCGAATGACGCCCCCGCGAAACTGCCTCCAGCCCTCTGCCCCTGTCCGGGACGCGTGTCCTTCCTGCCGCCGTTCTTGCGCTTGCCGGACGTCTTTTTCGCCCCCATGCCCGCCGCCCGCGCCTCTATCGATTGATCGTGTTGTTCTGTGTGCCGCTGCCGAGCACCTGGCTGTCGGTGAACGTCGCCTGGCTGAAGTCGTTGTGCGTGCTCTGTACCGGGGCATGGGCCTGCGCCTGCTGGACCAGAGCCTGCAACTCAGCCGCCACCTGCTGACGCTCCTCGTCCGTGAGCTGCTCAAGAAGCATCTCCAGACGGGTCTGCCAGCGGGTCACCAGAACGGTCTGAACGCGTTCCGACTCCGCGCCCTCACCGGCCGACTCCAGCTCGGCCCGAGTCTGATCGAGGCGTTCGAGCTCGGCCTGCTCCCGCCCTGCCTCACCACGGCCGAGAATTCGCGCGACACCGCTGCGGATCCCGGCCCACGCATCCGTCCCTGCCGCCTTAACGATCGCCCCGCCACCGGCCGCCGCCACCGCAATCAGACCCTCGACCAACACCACAACACCCCCACGTATCAACGGACAAGAAGCCCAGCGTAGGACGAGACCCCCCACTCAAACAGCCGAAACGTCAACCCCGCACCAAGTGCCGCGATGCCTGCGACCGGGAAGTACTAGCGGCGCGATCTGGACGATGCCCTGTCCCGGGGCCTGCTGCGGTATGTAAGCGGCCGTGGTCTCAATCATGGTCTCAAACCGCCGGTGGTCCGGACGCGTCCGTCAGCGTCCGCAGAGCTTCGGATAGGGCTGTGAACTGGTCTGACGCCCCGCTCCTGGATGTGTGCAACAGGGCAGCTCCTCCCCTGCCCTGAAGTAGGGAGCTCGGGGTCCCGGACATTCACGCCTCGGGGAAGCGCCTGCGCTACTCGGCAGTTGATACAAACGCAAAAGCCCCGCCCTGGGGCAAGGACGGGGCGCCTGTCGTAGCAGCGCGTGACAGACCCCGGCCGTGCCCGGAGGGCACAACGAGGGCACAACGCCCTCGCGCAGGCTCAACTGCAACCAACGCCAGAAAACGCTATTTTGCCTGGTCAGCGACTTGGCTTGACAGTCTCGGCAGATCATGCCCGAAGGGGCGGCACCTCCGCACAAGGTGCCGCCCCTCTTTGGTGATCCGGAGCCGCCGCCCATCGGTGTTGAGGGTCGGGGACGGGCGGCGGCTCCGGGGTTCTTGTGGCCGCGGGGCCTACCGGTGGTCGCTGCCCGCCGACTGGGTGGCGGCGCGTCCCGCCTCCAGGCGGGCCACCGGGATACGGAACGGCGAGCAGGAGACGTAGTCGAGACCCACCTCGTGGAAGAAGTGGACCGACTCCGGGTCACCGCCGTGCTCGCCGCAGACGCCGAGCTTCAGGTCGGGACGGGTCTCGCGGCCCGCCTTCACCGCGGCGGCGACCAGCGAGCCCACGCCGTCCTTGTCGATCGTCTCGAAGGGCGACACCCCGAAGATGCCCTTCTCCAGGTAGGCCGTGAAGAACGAGGCCTCCACGTCGTCCCGGGAGAAGCCCCACACCGTCTGGGTGAGGTCGTTGGTGCCGAAGGAGAAGAACTCCGCCGCCTCCGCGATCTGGCCGGCCGTGAGGGCCGCGCGCGGGAGCTCGATCATGGTGCCGATGGCCAGCTTGAGCTGCGTGCCCGTCGCCGCCTCGACCTCCGCGATGACCTGGTCGGCCTCCTCGCGGACGATCTCCAGCTCCTGGACCGTGCCGACGAGCGGGATCATGATCTCGGCACGCGGGTCACCCTTGGCGTTCTTCCGCTCGGCCGCGGCCTCGGCGATCGCCCGTACCTGCATGGTGAACAGACCGGGGATGACCAGGCCGAGGCGTACGCCGCGCAGGCCCAGCATCGGGTTCTGCTCGTGCAGGCGGTGGACCGCCTGCAGCAGCCGCAGCTCGTTCTCGTGCGGGTCCTTGCGGGACTCGGCGAGGGCCACGCGGACCGACAGCTCGGTGATGTCCGGCAGGAACTCGTGCAGCGGCGGGTCCAGGAGGCGGACCGTGACGGGCAGGCCGTCCATCGCCGAGAACAGCTCGACGAAGTCCTGCTTCTGCAGCGGCAGCAGCTCCTTCAGGGACTCCTCACGCTCGGCGTCGGTGTCCGCCAGGATCAGCTTCTCCACCAGCTCACGGCGGTCACCGAGGAACATGTGCTCCGTACGGCACAGGCCGATGCCCTGGGCGCCGAAGCGACGGGCGCGGTTCGCGTCCTCGGCGTTGTCCGCGTTGGCGCGCACCCGCAGGCGGCGCTTGCGGTCGGCGAAGGCCATGATCCGGTGGACGGCCTCGACGAGTTCGTCGGCGTCGTTGGCGCCGGCGTGCATCCGGCCCTCGAAGTACTCGACGACCGGGGAGGGCACCACCGGGACCTCGCCCAGGTAGACCTTGCCGCTGGAGCCGTCGATGGAGATGAGGTCGCCCTCCTCCACCACATGCCCGCCGGGCACGGTCATCCGGCGCCGCTTGGTGTCGACCTCCAGCTCCTCGGCACCGCAGACACAGGTCTTGCCCATGCCGCGCGCGACGACGGCCGCGTGGGAGGTCTTGCCGCCGCGCGAGGTCAGGATGCCCTCGGCCGCGATCATGCCGTCGAGGTCGTCGGGGTTGGTCTCCCGGCGGACCAGGATGACCTTCTCGCCGGAGCGCGACCACTTCACCGCGGTGTACGAGTCGAAGACGGCCTTGCCGACCGCCGCACCCGGAGAGGCCGCGATGCCCCGGCCGACCTGCTCGACCTTCGCCTCCTCGTCGAACTTCGGGAACATCAGCTGAGCGAGCTGGGCGCCGTTGACGCGCTGCAGGGCCTCGGTCTCGTCGATCAGTCCCTGGTCCACGAGCTGTGTGGCGATACGGAAGGCGGCGCCCGCCGTGCGCTTGCCGACGCGGGTCTGGAGCATCCACAGCTGGCCGCGCTCGATGGTGAACTCGATGTCGCAGAGATCCTTGTAGTGGTTCTCCAGGGTCTCCATGATCTGCATCAGCTGGTCGTACGACTTCTTGTCGATCTGCTCCAGCTCCGCGAGCGGGACGGTGTTGCGGATGCCCGCCACCACGTCCTCGCCCTGCGCGTTCTGCAGGTAGTCGCCGTAGACGCCCTGGTGGCCGGAGGCGGGGTCACGGGTGAAGGCGACGCCGGTGCCGGAGTCCGGGCCGAGGTTGCCGAAGACCATCGAACAGACGTTGACGGCGGTGCCGAGGTCGTGCGGGATGCGCTCCTGGCGGCGGTACAGCTTGGCGCGGTCGCCGTTCCAGGAGTCGAAGACCGCCTTGATGGCGAGGTCCATCTGCTCGCGCGGGTCCTGCGGGAAGTCCCGGCCGGCCTCGGTCTTGACGATCTTCTTGAACTTGGTGACCAGCTTCTTGAGGTCGGCGGCCTCCAGCTCGGTGTCGACGGTGACCTTCTTGGCCGCCTTCGCCGCCTCCAGCGCGTCCTCGAAGAGGTCGCCCTCGACGCCGAGGACCGTCTTGCCGAACATCTGGATGAGGCGCCGGTAGGAGTCCCAGGCGAACCGCTCGTCGCCGGCCTGCTCGGCGAGACCCTTCACGGACTGGTCGGAGAGCCCGATGTTGAGGACCGTGTCCATCATTCCGGGCATCGAGAACTTCGCGCCGGAACGGACCGAGACGAGCAGGGGGTTGTCGGCCTGGCCCAGCTTCTTGCCCATGCGCGCCTCGAGGGCGTCGAGGTGCGCACTCACCTCGTCACGCAGTGCCGCGGGCTCCTCGCCACTGTCGAGGTAGACCTTGCAGGCTTCGGTCGTGATGGTGAAGCCAGGAGGAACGGGGAGTCCCAGGTTGGTCATCTCGGCGAGGTTCGCGCCCTTGCCACCGAGGAGGTCCTTGAGGTCCTTGTTTCCCTCGGTGAAGTCGTAAACGAACTTCGCTACGTGGGGTTCTTTGTTTTCCGACACGGTCTCGACTCCCTCGAGGACGCGGTGGCTGCCCTGACGGCGAGGAACATACCCAGATCAAAGGCGTCTGGGTACGTCTACTCGTGTGTCATGTGCCCGTAACCAGTCGTCCGCCAGCGGATCGAAAGTCAAAGCTTGGCAAGCCTCGACGGGCAGATGTTTTCACTTCTTGAACGCAAGACCGCCCATGAGCACGGAGTTCCGCTCAGATGAGCGGACATCCTGCACGTCTGATTTCGATCGATGAACGATCAAGGGGTGGCACCGAGTGCCACCCCTTGGAGAAGTGCAGTCGCCCAAGATCCGCTCATCTGAGCGCAACCCTTATCAAGGGTGGCAAGAATCACGCTGCCACAGAGCACCGGATTTCACCATGCGGACGCCTTCTGGGACAGAAACGGGACGGAGACCCCGACGTCACACGCCCATCGCCAGCAGCCGTTGCTCCACCCGCTCCGGCGCGTACAGGTGCTCCACGACCAGCGCACCGGCCCCGACCAGCCCCGCCCGCTCCCCGAGCCGCGAGGTGACGACGTCCAGGTGCGCCGTGGAGCGGGGCAGCGCCCGCTGGTACAGCAGCTCCCGTACGCCGGTGAGGAATGCGGTTCCGGCCAAATCCCCGGCGATCATCAGGACCCCGGGGTTGAGCAGCGTGACGACGGTCGCCAGTACGTCCCCGACCCGCCGTCCCGCCTCCCGCGCGAGCCCGACCGCCTCCGGGTGCCCGGCCGCCAGCAGATCGCGCACATCCGAGCCGGACGCGGCCGGGACTCCCGCCTCCGCCAGCTTCCGCGCCACGGCGCCGCCACTCGCGACGGCGGCCAGACAGCCGTACGACCCGCACCGGCACAGCGCTTCCGCGCCCACCCGGATGTGCCCGATGTCGCCTGCGCCGCCGTCGATGCCGCGGTAGATCGAGCCGTCGACCACGACCCCCGCGCCAATACCGGTCGACACCTTGACCAGCACGAACGCCGAGCAGTCGGGGTATCCCGTGCGCTGTTCGCCGTACGCCATGAGGTTCGCGTCGTTGTCCACCAGCACCGGCACGGGACCTGCGCCCGTGTGCTCGGTGAGGGATCTGGCGAGGCGGCCTCTTATGTCGTAGCCGTCCCAGCCCGGCATCATCGGCGGCTGCACCACCCGCCCGCTCTCGCTGTCGACGGGCCCCGGCACCGCGAGTCCGATGCCGCAGACCGACTGCGCCCGCTGCCCGGCCTTCTCCAGCGACTCGGCGAACCAGCGGCCGAGTTCACCGAGTACGGCGTCCGGGCCGTCCTCGACGACGAGCGTGCCGGAGTGCTCGGCGAGGATCTCGCCGGTCAGGGTGAGGACGGCGGCGCGGGCGTGGCGGGTGTCGAGGTCGGCGGCGAGGACCACGGCGTGCTCGTCGTCGAACTCCAGGGTGATGGAGGGGCGGCCGCCGAGCGGGGAGTCGACGGGGCCGCCGGCGCCCTCGCGCAGCCAGCCCGCACGGAAGAGCCGGTCGAGGCGCTGGCCGACGGTCGCGCGGGACAGTCCGGTGGCCTGCTGGAGCGCGCCGCGTGTGGTCGCACGCCCGCTTCGCACCAGTTCGAGCAGATCTCCGGCGCTGGCCTGGCTCCGTCCGGTCATGCGCACCCCCTTGTGTTTCTCAAGCCTGCATTACATCCTGGGTTTTGCGTGTTAAATAGACGTAACTCTACGGTAGCCACGACCGAACCGGTCGACCGCATGTCTTTCGGGGAGCCCCGAGTGGATCGCACTGCCCAACTCACCAGCCGTGCCGCACAGCACCCCATTGCATACGATCCGCCCCCGGAGCCGGGTTCGCTGCACGTCAGGGCCGCCCGGGTGCTGGCCGACAACTGGACGGGAGCGTCCACGGTCCCCTCACGCAGCCTGTATCCCCACCAGTGGTCCTGGGACTCGGCCTTCATCGCGATCGGCCTCAGACACCTGTCGCCGTTACGGGCCCAGACGGAGCTGGAGACGCTGCTGGCCGCCCAGTGGGAGGACGGGCGCATCCCGCACATCGTCTTCAACCCCTCCGTACCGCTCGACGCGTACTTCCCGAGCCCCGACTTCTGGCGCTCCTCGACCGCGGGGCGCGCTGCGGGCGCCCCGCGCACCGTACAGACCTCCGGCATCGTGCAGCCACCGGTGCACGCGCTGGCGGTCTGGCTGGTGCACTGCGCCGACCCGGGGCTGTCCCGTGCGCGCGGCTTCCTCACCCGGATGTATCCCCGGCTGGCCGCCTGGCACCGCTATCTGCTGCACCGGCGGGACCTGGGCGGCGGCCTGGCGTCCGTCGTGCACCCCTGGGAACAGGGCATGGACAACAGCCCCTGCTGGGACGCCCCGCTGGCCCGCGTCACCCCCGCCCCGGCACGCTCCTTCCGCCGCGCCGACCTCGACCACGGGGCCGCCGAGGACCGACCGACGGATCTGGACTACGGGCGGTACGTACGGCTGGCGACGGACTACCGGGACCGCGGTTACGCCGACCGGGGCGCGGAGTTCGCCGTCGAGGACCCGTCCTTCAACGCCCTGCTCATCGCCTCCGAGCACGCCCTGGCCCGGATCGCGCACGAGCTGGGCGCGCCGGGCACGGCCCGCCACGCGCGCGCGGAGCGGCTGACGGGCGCGCTGCTCGAGAGGCTCTGGGACCCCGCGGAGGGCATGTTCTTCTGCCGGGACGTGCGCGGCGGGCGGCTGATCCGGGAGCGAAGCGTCTCGGGCCTCGTCCCGCTTCTCCTGCCCACGCTCCCGCGCGAGACGGCCGCCGCCCTGGTCCGCACGGCCTGCGGCCCGCACTTCGGCCTCGGCGGCGCGACCCGCCTGGCCCCCTCCTACGACCTCCTCGGCGAGGCCTTCGATCCGCACCGCTACTGGCGGGGCCCGGCCTGGTTCAACACGAGCTGGCTGCTGGAACGGGGGCTGCGCACGCACGGCGAGCAGTCGCGGGCCGACGCGCTGCGGGAGGCCGTCCTGGACATCGCCGGCAGCTCCGGGTTCGCCGAGTACGTGGACCCGTTCACCGGCGAGGCGTGCGGCGCGAGGGGGTTCGGCTGGACCGCCGCGCTCGCGCTGGATCTGCTCCATGAGCGCCCCGGACACGGCGTGTCCGGCACGGGCATCGGCACGTTCGACACAAGTGACGTCGGCCGAGGCGACGTCGACAGCGGCGGCTTCGGCAGAAGCGGCCGCGACGGAAGTGACTTCGCCAGGAGCGACGAGGAAGTCAGGGGAGGCGACCGGGCATGACCGACCGGCATCATCTGCTCGTGCACGGCGGGACGTTCGCCGCCGTCGGCGACGGCGGGGACATCAGCGGCGTACGGGGGTCGGGCTCCCCGGACGGGTTGTTCGTGCGCGATGCCCGGCATCTGAGCCGCTGGCAGCTGACGGTGGACGGCGCGGTGCCGGAGTCGCTCACACCGGTCGCGGACGGCGACACCGCGCGCTGTGTCCTGGTCCCGCGCGGCGGCCGCCAGGAGCCGCCCGCGTACACGATCTTCCGCGAACAGGCCGTCGGCGACAGCGCGTTCGTGGAGTCCCTGCGGGTGACCAGCAACCGCCCGGTGCCGACGACGATCCGCCTCGCGGTCACCGCGGACGCCGACTTCACCGACCAGTTCGAGCTGCGCTCGGACCACCGCACGTACACCAAGATCGGCGCCATCCGCTCCCGCCAGGTCCTGGACGACGGCGTGGAGTTCGGCTACCAGCGCGGTGAATGGCGTTCCCGTACGACGGTGACGGCCGAGCCCGCCCCGGACGGCGTCGAGGAGACGGGCACGGGCGCCCGGCGCCTGGTGTGGACGCTGGAACTTGAGCCGCACGGCACGGCGGAACTGGCGCTGCGGGTGGCCGCCCGTCCGCACGGAGCGGCGCAGGACCCCCGCATCCCCGACTCGCCCGCCGCCGCCAACGCCCAACTCCTCGCGCTGGAGGGCGAGTTCGCTGAGGGCGTGCCCTTCCCGACCGGCTGGCCCGAGCTGGCGGCGGCCTGTGCACGGGGTCTCGCGGACCTGGCCTCGCTCCAGGTCACCGCGACCGGCCCGGACGGCGAGGAGCTGCGCGTACCGGCCGCGGGCGCCCCCTGGTTCCTCACCCTCCTGGGCCGCGACGCCCTGCTGACCTCCCTCTTCGCCCTCCCCTACCGCCCGCAGCTCGCCGCCGCCACGCTGCCCGCGCTCGCCGCCACCCAGGCGACCGAGACCAGCGCCGACTCGGTGTCCCAGCCCGGCAAGATCGTGCACGAGGTACGGCACGGCGAGCTGGCGCACTTCGGACAGGTGCCGTTCGGGCGTTACTACGGCTCCGTGGACGCCACGCCGCTGTTCCTCGTACTGCTGGGTGCGTACGTCGAGCAGACCGGGGACCTGGCACTCGCGCGCCGGCTGGAGCCCCACGCCCGTGCGGCGATCGGCTGGATGCTGGATCACGGCGGGCTCACCTCGCGCGGCTATCTGGTCTACCGCGCCGACCAGGGCGGCCTCGCCAACCAGAACTGGAAGGACTCCCCCGGCGCGATCTGCTCCGCCGACGGGACGCGCGCCACCGGCGCCGTGATGGCCGCGGGCGCCCAGGGGTACGCCTACGACGCGCTGCGCCGCACGGCGTGGGTGGCGCGCACGGTCTGGGACGACGAGACGTATGCGGCGCTGCTGGAGCAGGCGGCCGGTGATCTGCGGGACCGTTTCCAGCGGGACTTCTGGATGCCGGACCGGTCCTTCCCGGCGCTGGCCCTGGACGGCGAGGGCAACCAGGTGGACGCGCTCGCCTCGGACGCCGGGCATCTGCTGTGGTCGGGGCTGCTGGACAAGGAGTACGGCGAGCTGGTGGGCCGGCGGCTGCTGGAGCCGGACTTCTTCTCGGGGTGGGGTGTGCGGACGCTGGCCGCGGGCCAGGCGGCGTATCACCCGCTGTCGTACCACCGGGGTTCGGTGTGGCCGCACGACAACGCGCTGATCGCGTTGGGGCTGGCGCGGTACGGGCTGCACGACGAGGCCCGTACGGTGGCCCACGCCCTGGTCGACGCGGCGACGGCCGCGGGGCATCGGCTGCCGGAGGTCATTGCGGGGTACGGGCGGGACACCCACGCCGAGCCGGTTCCATATCCGCATGCCTGCGTGCGGGAGTCTCGGTCTGCGGCGGCTCCATTGGCGCTGCTCACTGCCGTGGGGGGTGCGTAGGAGTTCGATCGGGGGCGGTCGTGTGGCGGGTGCGGGTTCGTTGTGGCTTGTCGCGCCCACGCGGCGGAGCCGCACATCGACACCGCCCCGCGCCCCTAAAGGCGTGCAGTTGACCGCGCTCCTGAAAGACCGGCAGTTGACCGCGCCCCTCAAAAGCAGATCCGCGCACGCCTCAAAGGACGTGACCGCGGCGTTGACCGGGCGTTTGCCCGGTGTTTGCCGATGTCCCGTGAACAGGCCCGTGTGGCACTGCGTACGGAAGGGCGGCGGGCCAAGCGGGTCCTGAAGTGGGCCCCGTAGCCTCCCCAGCGTGGCCCGCCGCCTTTCCACGGGTCTCGCACGGAAGGACCTTCGGGTGCCTGTCTTCACGCGCGTTCGTCAGCAGCCGGATACGGCCGGCACCATCACGGAGGACACGGCACCCGAGGTCGGTCTGCGCGCCCGCCTCGCCGGGTGGCGCGACCGGCACCCCACGGCCGTCCGCAACACCCGGTGGACGGTCACCGTCCTCGCCGCCCTCCTTGTCCTCGGTGCGCTGCTGCTGCCGAACCGTCTGACCACGCTGGAGGCCGGCCGGTGGGTCACGCGGATACCCGTGGAGGCCATCATCGGGGCGGCCGTCGCGCTGGCGTTGCCGCGGCGGCCCAGGCTGGTGGTGGCGGCGCTGTCGGGGGCGGCGCTCGGGGCGATGGTGGTCCTGAACCTGCTGGACATGGGGTTCACGGAGTACCTGGGGCGGCCCTTCAACGTCGTACTGGACTGGGAGCTGCTGCCCGACGCGCAGTCGTACCTCGCGGACTCGATGGGCAAGGCGGTGGAGGTCGGGGCGACCGTCGGGGTCTTCGTGCTCGTCTTCGTGGTCCTCGGCGTGATGGCGCTGGCGATGGTGCGGCTCAGCAACCTGCTCGCGCTGCACAAACAGATCGCGACCCGGGGGACCTTGGCCGCCGCCGTCGTCTGGGTCACCTGCTCCGCCCTGGGGCTGCAGATCGCCGGGGTTCCGCTGGCGTCCGACCGTACGGCCGGGGCAGTGGCCGTCCAGGCGGTCCGGGTGCGGGACACGCTGCGGGACGAGGCGGAGTTCCAGAAGGTCGCCAAGGTCGACGAGTTCGGCAACACACCGCCCGGCCAGCTGGTGCCGGATCTGCGGGGCAAGGACATGATCTTCACCTTCATCGAGAGCTACGGCCGCAGCGCGATCGAGGACCCGGTCGAGGCGCCCGGCGTCGACAAGACGCTCGACGCACGCACCGAGGCGCTGGCGAAGGCGGGCTTCCACGCCAAGAGCGGCTGGCTGACGTCGGCGACCTACGGCGGCAGCAGCTGGCTTGGTCACTCCACCACCATGTCGGGCCTGTGGATCAGCAACCAGCAGCGCTACCGCACGCTCATGGCGAGCGACCACATGAGCCTCACCGACGCGTTCAGGAAGACGGGCGACTGGGACACGGTCGGCATCATGCCGGGGGTGCAGAAGAGCTGGCCGGAGTCGAAGTTCTACGGCCTCGACTCCTATCGCAACGCCTTCCAGATGGGCTACAAGGGCCCGAAGTTCAGCTGGTCGACGATGCCGGACCAGTACGCACTCCAGCAGTTCCAGAACCTGGAGCACGGCAAGAAGCGCAGCAAGCCGCTGATGTCGCTGGTCATCCTGACCTCCAGCCACCAGCCCTGGGCCCCGATCCCCAAGATGGTCCCCTGGAACGACCTGGGCGACGGCTCGGTCTTCAAGGCCATCCAGAAGGCCGGCACCAAGCCGTCCGACATCATCGCCAGCTCACCCAGGTCCCAGGCGGAGTACGGCAAGTCGGTCCAGTACTCGGTGACCGCCCTCACCCAGTGGCTGGAGCGCTACGGCAACGACAACACCGTCCTGGTCTTCCTCGGCGACCACCAGCCCATCGCCCGCGTCAGCGGCAACCACGCCAGCCGCGACGTGCCGATCTCGATCGTCGCCAAGGACCCCAAGGTCCTCGACAAGATCGACAGCTGGGGCTGGTCGGACGGCCTGCGTCCGGCGCACAACGCCCCGGTCTGGAAGATGAGTGCCTTCCGCGACAGGTTCCTCACGGCGTACGGCTCGACCCCGCACCCGAAGAAGGACTGAGGGCCCCGCGGCGGCTCAGCCGCCGGAGGTGTCCAGCTCCGCGTCCTCGCCGATCCCCGCGCAGTCGTACGGGTCCTTCAGCCAGCCGTCCGGCAGCACCACCCGGTTGTTGCCGGACGTGCGGCCGCGGGGGCCGTCGGCGCCGGTGGGCCAGGGCTGGTCGAGGTCCAGCTCGTCGAGTCCGGCGCGGAGTTCGGCGAGGGAGGACGTGATCGCGAGCCGCTTGCGCATCTCGCTGCCGACCGCGAAGCCCTTCAGATACCAGGCGACGTGCTTGCGGAAGTCGACGACGCCCTTGGACTCGTCGCCGATCCACTCGCCGAGGAGGGTGGCGTGGCGGACCATGATGTCGGCGACCTCGCGCAGGGCGGGGCGCGCGATGGCCTCCGTACGCCCCTCGAAGGCCGCCACCAGGTCCGCGAACAGCCACGGCCGGCCCAGGCAGCCGCGGCCCACGACCACGCCGTCGCAGCCCGTCTCCCGCACCATCCGCAGCGCGTCCTCGGCCGACCAGATGTCGCCGTTGCCGAGGACGGGGATCTCCGGCACATGCTCCTTGAGGCGGGCGATGGCGTCCCAGTCCGCCGTGCCGCCGTAGTGCTGGGCGGCGGTGCGGCCGTGCAGGGCGATGGCGGTCACCCCCTCCTCCACGGCGATCCGGCCGGCGTCGAGGAAGGTGATGTGGTCGTCGTCGATGCCCTTGCGCATCTTCATGGTGACCGGCAGGTCGCCCGCGCCGGAGACCGCCTCGCGCAGGATGGCGCGCAGCAGGTTGCGCTTGTAGGGCAGGGCCGAGCCGCCGCCCTTGCGCGTCACCTTGGGGACCGGGCAGCCGAAGTTCAGGTCGATGTGGTCGGCGAGGTCCTCCTCCGCGATCATGCGGACGGCCTTGCCCACGGTGGCCGGGTCGACGCCGTACAGCTGGATCGAGCGCGGCTTCTCCGTCGCGTCGAACTGGATCAGCTGCATGGTCTTCTCGTTGCGCTCGACCAGCGCCCGGGTCGTGATCATCTCGCTCACGAACAGGCCCTTGCCGCCACTGAACTCTCTGCACAGGGTGCGGAAGGGTGCGTTGGTGATCCCGGCCATCGGGGCCAGGACGACGGGCGGCTCGACGGTGTGCGGGCCGATCTGCAGCGGGGACACGGGCGTGGGCATTGGCCCATTGTCGCGCATCGACAGTGATCATGTAGCAGCCATTAGTTAGCTGCACTATTAGTTAGACACACTATCGATGTGAGCGTAAAGTGACACGCATGCCCGAGCTCAGCCACCGCCGACGCTTCCTGGTGCTCGCGATCTGCTGCATGAGCCTGCTGATCGTGAGCCTCGACGTCACCGCTCTGAACGTCGCTCTGCCGTCGATGCAGCGGGAGCTGCACGCGAGCACCGCCGGACTGCAGTGGACCATCGACGCATACACGCTGGTCCTGGCCTCGCTGTTGATGCTCTCCGGCTCCACGGCCGACCGCATCGGCCGCAAGCGGGTCTTCATGGCGGGCCTGATCGTCTTCACCGCGGGCTCGCTGCTGTGCTCCCTCGCCCCGAACCTCGACTCGCTCATCGCCTTCCGCATGATCCAGGCGGTGGGCGGTTCCATGCTCAACCCCGTCGCCATGTCGATCATCACCAACACCTTCACGGAACCGGCCGAACGCGCCCGTGCGATCGGTGTCTGGGGAGGCGTGGTCGGCATCTCGATGGCCGCGGGTCCGCTGGCCGGCGGGCTGCTGGTGGAGTCGGTCGGCTGGCGCTCGATCTTCTGGGTCAACCTGCCGGTGGGCCTCGCGGCCCTGCTGCTGACGCTGCGCTACGTTCCCGAGTCCCGCGCGCCCAAGGCCCGCCGCCCCGACCCGGTCGGCCAGTTCCTGGTGATCGCCCTGTTCGGCTCCCTGACGTACGCGATCATCGAGGCCCCGAACTCGGGCGCGGACTACGTGCTTCCCTTCGTCGCGGCCGCGCTGGCCGCACTGGCGGGGCTGCTGTGGTACGAGCCCCGTCGCGAGGAACCGCTGATCGACCTGCGGTTCTTCCGGTCAGTGCCGTTCAGCGGGGCGACGGTGATCGCGATCAGCGCGTTCGCCGCGCTCGGCGGGTTCCTGTTCCTGTCGACGCTGTATCTGCAGAACGTGCGCGGGTACGACGCCCTGCACGCGGGGCTGTGGATGCTGCCGATGGCGGTGCCGACGTTCCTGTGCGCGCCGTTGTCCGGGCGGCTGGTGGGGAGCAGGGGGCCGCGGCTGTCGCTCCTCGTCGCCGGGGCGGCGATCACGGCGAGCGGGGTGCTGTTCGCCGGGTTCGAGGCCGAGACGTCGAACGTGACGCTGTTCGTCGGTTACCTGCTGTTCGGTATCGGGTTCGGGTTCGTGAACGCGCCGATCACCAATACCGCGGTTTCCGGGATGCCTCGCGCCCAGGCGGGGGTTGCCGCCGCCGTCGCGTCCACCAGCCGGCAGCTCGGGCAGACGCTCGGGGTCGCTGTGGTGGGGGCGGTGCTGGCCTCCGGGGTCGGCTCGTCGTCGTACAAGGACGTGTTCGTCTCGGCCTCCGTGCCGGGGTGGTGGATTCTCACGGGGTGTGGGGCTGCGGTGCTTGGGCTTGGGGCGCTGAGCAGTGGGCGGTGGGCTCGGCGCAGTGCTGAGCGGACAGCTGCGGAGCTTTCGTCCGCGGAGGTGCGCCAAACGACGGGGGTCAGTGCGTAGTTCGGCGGGTGCGGGTCGGTGGGGGCTGGTCGCTCCCCCACTCTCGGCTTCGCTCGAGCGGGGCCCCCATCGCGGCGGAGCCGCACATCGACACAGCCCCGCGCCCCTGAAAGCAAAAGCCGCTGCCCTTAGGCAGGCTGAGAAGCGTCCCTCTTGAGGGCCATCTCGTGCAGCCTCTCCAGCCGTGCCCTCGACTCCTCGTCCGCCGGGACGTACGTGACCATCCGGGAGCCCAGTTCCGGGCCGAGCCACAGTTCGGACTGGTCCACGACCACTCGGCCCACCAGGCGGTTGAGGAACTCCTTGCGTCTGCTGTGGGCGGCGACCACCTCGTGGCGCTCCCAGGCCTCGCAGAACTCCGGGTACTCGCGCAGGCGCTTGAGGAGCATCTTCCAGGCGGGCTCGGTGAGATGGCCGGCCATGGTGGCGCGGAGGCGGGCGGCCATCAGGCGGCGGGTGTCCTCCAGGTGCACGATCGAGTCGCGCCAGTCGTCGTTCGTGTAGGACAGCAGGATGCAGTTGCGGTCCTCGGGCGGTACCGCCTCCAGGTCGCACAGCAGCAGGCCGAGGGTGCGGTTGTGGGCGAGGATGTCGTACCGGCTGTTCTGGATGCTGGCGGGGTACGGCTCAAGCTGCTCCAGCATGGCTCGCAGCGCGGGAGTCACCGACGGGCACAGCAGGGCCGGGGTCGGGTCCACGGCGCCGGACAGCTGGAAGAGGTGGGCGCGCTCGGTGGCGTCGAGCATCAGGGTGCGGGCGAGGGCGTCGAGGACCTGGACGGAGACCTGGATGTCACGGCCCTGTTCGAGCCAGGTGTACCAGGTGACGCCGACCGCGGAGAGCTGGGCGACCTCCTCGCGGCGCAGACCGGGCGTGCGGCGCCGGCGGCCGCGCGGGAGCCCCACCTCCTCGGGGGTGATGCGCTCGCGCCGACTGCGCAGGAAAGCCGCCAGCTCATGGCGCCGCACCTCGGCGCCCGTGCCGTGCGACGGCGCGGGCGCCGTCTCCTGGATCGTCACTTGAGCCATCGTCGCCATGCCTCCAGCCTGCCGCCCCGCGGACACTGTTTCCAGGTGGTTCTTGTACCAGGATAAGAAGACTCTGGTACCAGCCTGGGAGGGAGCGCACGCTCAAGAGCGTGACCGAAACCATCGCTACCCGCACCATCCGATCGCCGGCCGCACCCCCCTCGCTCGGCGGCCTCGGACTCTTCACCGTGCTGCTGGCAGCGGCACTTCCTCTCATCGACTTCTTCATCGTCAATGTCGCCCTGCCGACCATCGGCAGGGATCTGCACGCGAGCGAGGCCGTCCTCGAACTCGTCGTCGCGGGATACGGGCTCGCGTACGCCGTCCTACTCGTCCTCGGCGGACGGCTGGGCGACCTGTTCGGGCGGCGGCGGCTCTTCCTCGGCGGGGTGGCGGCCTTCGGGCTGACCTCGCTGGCCTGCGGGCTCGCCCCCAACGCCTGGGCCCTGGTCGCGGCGCGGGTCGCGCAGGGCGCGGCGTCGGCCGCGATGCTGCCGCAGGTCCTCGCCACCATCCAGGCGGCGACCTCGGGACAGCGGCGGGCGAAGGCCATGGGCCTGTACGGCGCCACGGCCGGGCTGTCCATGGTGGCCGGGCAGATCCTCGGAGGGATCCTGGTCGCCGCGGACATAGCCGGAACCGGCTGGCGCTCGGTGTTCCTGGTGAACGTGCCCGTGGTGATCGCCGGGCTGGTCCTCGCGGCCCGTGCCGTCCCGGAGACCCGCTCCCAGCACCCGGAGCCGGTCGACGGCCCCGGCACCGTCCTGCTCACCGCCTCCCTCCTCGCGCTGCTGGCCCCGCTCACCGAGGGCCGTTCGGCGGGCTGGCCGCTGTGGACGTGGCTGTCGCTGACGGCGTTCCCGTTCCTCGCGGCGGCGTTCTACGCGGTGGAGCGCCGGGCGGACCGACGGGGCCGTACGCCGCTGGTCCCGCCCAGCCTGTTCGCTCTCACCTCGCTCCGCCGCGGACTGGTGATGATCGTGCCGTTCGGTATCGGCTTCAGCGGCTTCATGTTCGTCGTCGCGGTGGCCTTGCAGCGGGGCGCGGGACTCGGTCCGGTCCCGGCGGGGCTGGCGCTCGCGCCGATGGCCGTCGTCTTCTTCTTCGTCTCGCTCGCCGGGCCGCGGCTGGTCGCCCGGTACGGCACCCGGGTGGTGACCGCCGGCGCGCTGCTCCAGGGGGCGGGCGTCGGTCTGATGGCGCTGGCCGCCTGGCGGGCCTGGCCGGACCTCGGCTTCGTCGAACTGCTCCCCGGAGCGGCCCTCGCGGGCGCCGGTCAGGCGCTCCAACTGCCCATCATCTTCCGGATCGTGCTGTCCGAGGTGGAGCCCGCGCGGGCCGGTGTCGGCAGCGGAGTGATGATGACGACCCAGCAGTCGTCCCTGGCCCTCGGGGTGGCGGCCCTCGGCACCCTCTTCCTCTCCCTGGTCCCGGGCCTGGGCATGCGGGACGCCCTGGTCACCACGCTCCTGACCCAGTTGGGCTGTGTGGCCCTGACCGGCCTGCTCAGCCTGCGCCTGCCCCGCACCATCGGCTGACGGGCCGGGACGGCACCGGGCCGTGCTCCTAGGCGTTTCCCCCGATGAGGCCCAGCATGATCACCGCGAAGATCACCGTGCTCACGATGCACCAGAGCCTGGCCGTTTTGGCGGCGCTCAGGGCGCCCTGGAAGTCCCCGGTGGACGCCTTCGACCTGGCCTTGGAGGCATAGACGAGCGCAGGGATCCCGGTGGGCCAGAAGCCCAGGAGCGACAGTACGGCCCAGACCATAGGGTTCGGGACCTGCGCTGCGGCCCGGTAACCAGGTACGGCGATATAGGGCTGCTGCTGGTAGGGCTGGTGCGGCTGTTGCCGCGGCGGCGGTGTGTACGCGGGGCCGCTTCCGCCGACGAGCGGGCTGTCCCAGTCGCCGGAGCTCTGCGAAGGAGTGTTCATTGGTGGTGCCCCTCTCTCTCGGAGGTCGGGCTCAGCGGCCCTCTGCACGCGTCCAGGCGCCCTGCGGTCCGTCCCAGACCCAGCGGCCTGGCCCGGTCCCCGGATCGAGGGCGATCGCCTGCTTGAAGGCCTCTTCGGGCAGGTCGGCGGTGAAGACGAACTGGGAGCCGGTGACGGCCGATTCGAAGACGATGCACTGGGGGGAAGGCGTCTGCGCCACGCCGTTGCCGAGCAGACGGCGCACGCAGACGCGCAAGGCGTCGAAGGCCTCGGTGCCCAGCTTCTCGAAGACGGCCTTCAGGAACGAGTGCAGCGCGGGGGTGGCCAGCATCACGAGGGCGTAGTTCTCCACACCCCGCCGGGTCGCCAGCGACCTGCAGACGGCGTCGACACCGACCCGGCGCAGCTCCGTCTGCAGGTCCAGCGCCGGGTCGGACGGCAGCGCCGCCGGCCAGAAGATCTCGGCCTCCATCAGTGGTCCCCCCTCGCCGTGCCGGGCAGCTGCCACTGCTCGACCACGCCGTCCTGATCGCCTGTCACAAGTCCACGCCCCTCGCCGAGGAAGCCGACGCCCAGCAGGTGGCCGCCGGACCGGAGCGCGGGCGCCGGATGTCCGCGGACGGCGTCCCGGACGACGAGGCCTCCCGGTTCCGCCACGACCGCGATCAGTGCGGCGTCAGGCGACAGCGCGACCCGCAGGACGCGTCCGCTCTCGTGCACCCGCAGGTGCAGCCGACCGCTCCAGCTCCAGACACGGATCCTGCCGTCCAGACCTCCCGTGACGAGATGGCGCTCCGCGACGGCGAGTTCGGTGACAGGCCGGCTGTGCGGCCACTGGCGGACCAGGTGGCCCTGGACGTCCAGTTGGCGAACAGCGCCGTCGGAGGAGGCGAGCAACAGATGACGGTCGCCGGGCGCGAAGGCCAAGGCACCGACCTCCGGCCGCGACCTGGCCGGTGCGGTGGGATCCACGGGCAGGTCGCGCACGCGGGTGCCGCTGTGGTCGTAGACCTGGAAGCGGCCGCGGCCGGCGGTCGCAAGCCAGCGGCCGTCGGAGCTGAAGGCCAGGGCGAAGGTCTCCCCCGGCTTCCCGGGGATCACTCGGAGAGGTATCTCCCCGCCCACGTCCCACACCACGACGCTGCCGTTCTCGTGCAGGCTCGCCACATGGCGCGGCCAGGGGCTCCAGGCGAGCCGGACCGGCCTGCCTCCCTGCGGGAACGAGCACTCCCCGACGAGTTCGGCGGTATGGGCGCCGATGACCCGGACGGCGCCGTCGGCACAGGCCAGAGCGAGCAGGTCCTGGGGCCCCGCCACGAAGTCGCAGCACGGCCCGAGCGGAGGCAGCACCCGTATGCGGTGCAGACCTTCGGGCGGGCTCGGGACAGTCTGCTCACCGGTCGTGTCGGCCGCCACGAAGGAGGCCCGGCTCATGCTCGGGGGCCTGTCCGGCCTGAGCGGCACGGTGCGCACTGACGGCTCCGGCTGCAGGGACGAGGGCGCGGTGCGCATGCTGAAGAAGGACGTCACCCTGTCCCGGACGGCGCTCTGCCAGTCCTTCGGAGGTGAGGTGGGCGGAGGCGGAACGAAGTGCGGTCGGAGCGGCTGCGTGCCCGCGGCCGTCATGGGCTCGGGGTCGTCCGGGGCTTCCGGTGCGAAGAGGAGGGGTGGAGGGTCAACAGCCTTCGCCGGGGCGGGTCTCTCGGGCACCGCGAACAGCCGCGGCTCGTCCGAGCCCAGGAACAGCACGGGGGTTGCCCATTCCAGGGTTCCCGCGAAGGTCATCTTGACGGTCTCGCGGGCCCGCGTCATCGCCCGGTCCACCGGAAGGCCCTTGGCGATGCCCGTGTAGAAGGACGACGCGAACGCAAGCGCGGCCGGATCGGTGATCTCGTACTGCATGGCCACCACGGCCGGTACGCCCTCGCGGATGATGCGGGCGGCGGTGCTGGTGAACAAGCCGTCGTTGCCGCAGGTGGCGGACTCGCAGGCGTTGAGGACCACGAGGCGCAGCTGCGGGACCTCCCGGACCAGCGTGCCCAAATCGGTGCCTGACACATGCATGGCGGTGCCGTCGTCGGCGGTCAGTTCGAGGTAGCCGGAGTCCGTCTCCTCGTCGAAGCCACCGTGGCCGACGAAGTGCAGGACGTGCGGAGCGCGGTTGCGTACGGCGTCCGCCAGCGCGTGCCAGCTGTCGTCCGGAAGCCACTCGACGGCGACGCCGACGGCCATGCCGCCCAGCGCCCTTGTGATCTGCTCCCGCTCCCGCTCGGCCTCGAGAGACGGCAGGTCGGTGGGGCGGGACAGCACACCGAGCACTCTCAGCGGCGGGTTCAGCGGCAATGGCGGTGCCGCTTCCATGAGTTGGGGTGAGCGCACCAACGGCTCCCGCAGCGCCAGATACGCGTCCGGGGCCGAGGGATCGACCGCGAACTCCCAGGGAATCCTCGACAGGTTGGGGCCCACCGGCGCCAACAGCACTCTCAGCGGCACGTTCTTGGCGCGGGCCTGTTCCCGGCACCTCTCGAACAGGAGGCGTACGTCTCCGCTGAGGACGGCGCCGGTAAGCCGCTCACCGAATTGCCGGGTGGTGCGTTCCACGACCGAGGCCCGGCGGGTGATCACGGGACTGGATGACCGGATCAGCGCCTTCTCGACCTCGGACAGGGCAGTCCGGAGCGTTTCGCTGGAAAATGGTGCCCGGATCTTGGTCGATGCTCCGCCATAGGGTGAGGTGCAGACGATCACCCAGTCGTTCTCCGCTTCGACCAGATCCAGACGGAACTTGAGATCCGCCATGTCCGGCCTTCCCCCCGATCGCCCCGACAAAGCGGGACCTGTCCGCAGAGTACCGGTGCATGGGTACGGAATGCGCCTGGTTTGCACCGGCGGAATGGGTTCCACTTCCTGCGCGGATTTGTGAAGACATCCCAATTCGCCGTGCAGAAGTCCCTGTTGATGTTCGTCTTGCTGCACACTCCTGTGCCGGAGGCGAGACATCATGCTGGAGATCAACACGAGCAAGGTGAGCCGCTGGGACCAGCACGGGCGCGAGCACGTCGTCCGAGTGGAGCGCAAGGGCGCACAGCGCGTGATCAGATGTGACACATGTGGCTGGCGCAAGGGTGCGCAGTTCCTGCCCTGGCTGAAGGCGGAGGAGCACCTCGCCCAGGAGCACCAGGCGACGGTGGATCCCGCGGGGGCGTCGGAGGCGTAGGGCTGCCGGGAGCGGGCGGCCCGATGACTTTCCGCCGTGCCGGGAGTCGTACTCAGGACGACCACCCCGACCGGAAGGCCGACCGATGAGCGCTCTGCACGACACCCTGCAACGGCATGTCGACGACGGGTCCGTGCCCGGCGCCGTCGCCCTGGTGGCGCGCGGCGACGACGTCGAGGTGGTGACCGTCGGCTCGGTGGACACCGAAGGCACGGCCCCGATGGCCCGGGACTCGATCTTCCGTATCGCCTCCCTCACCAAGCCGATCACGGCGGCGGCGGTGCTGATGCTGGTGGAGGACGGGCTGATCGGCCTTGACTCACCGGTGGAGGAGTGGCTGCCGGAACTGGCGAAGCCGTTCGTGGTCCGCACCCCTGACGCCCCCGTGGACGACGTGGTCCCGGCGGCCCGCCCGGTCACCGTCGAGGACCTGCTCAGCTCCCGCACAGGCTGGGGCTTCCCCGCCGACTTCTCGCTCCCCGCGGTGCAGTCCCTGTTCACGGTCCAGAAGGACGGCCGGAACCTCCAGGACTGGCCGGACCACGACACCTGGCTGCGCCTCCTGGCCCAGGTGCCGATGCTGCACCAGCCGGGCGAGGCCTGGCTCTACGGCACCTCGTCCGATCTGCAGGGCATCCTGATCGCCCGGGCGTCGGGCCGCACGCTCCCCGAATTCCTCGCGGAACGGATCTTCGAACCGCTGGGCATGCAGGACACGGCGTTCGAGGTCCCGTCGTCGAAACGGCACCGCTTCACCTCGTCCTACGCCCCGGCGGAGGACGGCACCCTCCACCTGGCGGACACCCCGGACGGCGACTGGAGCCGTCTCCCTCGCTTCCACTCCGGCGGCGGGGGCCTCGTCTCCACGGCCGACGACTGGCTCGCCTTCGCCCGCATGCTGCTGAGCTCCGGCGGAGGCCTCCTCTCCCCGACCTCCGTCAGCCGCATGACCACCAACCACCTCACGGCCGAGCAGCGCGACGCCGTCCCCCTCTTCCTGGAGGGCCAGGGCTGGGGCTACGGCGGCCAGGTCGACGTCACCCCGGCAGACCCCTGGAACGTCCCCGGCCGCTACGGCTGGGTCGGCGGCACCGGCACGACGGCCCATGTCATCCCAGCCACGGGGGCGGTCACGATCCTGCTGACCCAGGCGAGCATGACAAGCCCGACGCCGACGCCGGTGATGCGGGACTTCTGGGCGTGCGTAGCGGGCGACTGAAGGGGCCTCGCTGAAGCTCGCTGCGGTCCGGGAGCGCTCCTGAGGGGCGCGGGGCTGTATTGAATGTGCGGCTTCCGCCGCGTGGGCGCGACCAGCCACGACGGTCCGCAGACAACCGACGACCCATCACTGCGCACCCCGCGGAGCGAGCCCCCGCACCAGCAGATCCACCACCGCCTCGAACTCCCCCTCCACCCCCGGCCGTTCCCACTCCTTGGCATAACCGGGGTCATGGAAGCGGCCGGTGGCCTGGAACAGGGCGCGGGCAGCGGTCGCCGGGTCCGCGACAGCGAAAACCCCCGCTTCGACCCCCGCCCGCACGATCCCGGTCAGCTGGCCGGTCAGCTCGGCGATGTGGTCGCTCACCACCTCTCCGGCCTCACCGGCCAGGACCGAGTACGTGGCGAACAGCTCGGGGTCCCCGCCTGCTTTGCGCCGCTTGGCCGCGAAGA
Source organism: Streptomyces sp. NPDC001492 (assembly GCF_053597275.1). Taxonomy (NCBI): domain Bacteria; kingdom Bacillati; phylum Actinomycetota; class Actinomycetes; order Kitasatosporales; family Streptomycetaceae; genus Streptomyces; species Streptomyces sp. NPDC001492. The sequence goes on from NZ_JBSFHW010000069.1 coordinate 31,773, forward strand.
GCGCCGCGAGCCACTCCCGCACCCGGGCCTCCGGGTCCCGCTCCGCGTCCGCGGCGATACCGGCCAGCTCCTGGGTCGCACGGTCCAGCCACCGCTTCGTCACCGCCTCCCGCAGCGCCGCCTTCGTACGGAAGTGGCGGTAGACGCTGCCGTGGCTGACGCCGAGCGCGCGGGCCACGTCGACCACGGTGGCCTTGGCCGGGCCGTGGCGGCGCAGCACCTCCTCGGTCGCTTCGAGGATGCGCTCGGCGGTCAGGGTCTCGGTGGTCGCAGGCATGCCTAGACGGTACCCGGCACCGCGATCAGCGCTCGCTGTCGAGCATGGCCATCTGGGCGGGGGCGTACCGCTCGCCGGCGGCCGCGTCCGCCGGTACGGCGGCCTCGATGGCCGCGAGGTCGGCCGCGTCCAGGGTGACGTCCAGGGCACCCAGGGCCTCCCCGAGCCGCTCGCGGGTCTTGGCGCCGATCAGCGGCACGATGTCCTCGCCCCGGGAGAGCACCCAGGCGATGGCGATCTGGGCGACGGAGACGCCCTTCTGCTCGGCGATCTTGCGCAGGGACTCGACCAGCGTGAGGTTGTGCTGGAGGTTGTCGCCCTGGAAACGCGGGGAGTGGGCGCGGAAGTCATTCGCCGCGTACCCCTGGCCGGGCGTGACATGGCCGGAGATCAGCCCGCGGGAGAGCACGCCGTACGCGGTGACCGCGATGCCCAGTTCGCGCAGGGTGGGCAGGATCTCCTGCTCGGGACTGCGGGAGATGAGCGCGTACTCGATCTGGAGGTCGGCGATCGGGGCGGTGGCGGCGGCCCGGCGGATGGTGTCCGCGCCGACCTCGCTGAGGCCGATGTGGCGGACGTACCCCTGTTCGACCAGTTCCGCGATGGCGCCGACGGTCTCCTCGATCGGCACGTTCGGGTCGAGCCGGGCGGGGCGGTAGACGTCGATGTGGTCGACGCCGAGGCGTTGGAGGGAGTAGGCGGCCCAGGTCTTCACGGCGGCGGGGCGGGTGTCGTAGCCGTGCCAGGCGCCGTCCGGCCCGCGCTGGGCGCCGAACTTCACGCTGAGCAGCGCGTTCTCCCGCAGGGCGGGCGGGGCGGTGCGCAGGGCCTCGCTGATCAGCAGTTCGTTGTGGCCCATGCCGTAGAAGTCGCCGGTGTCGAGCAGGGTCACGCCGGCTTCCAGGGCGGCGTGGACGGTGGCGATGGACTCGGCGCGGTCCGCCTCGCCGTAGATGCCGGACATGCCCATGCAGCCGAGGCCGAGGGCGGAGACCTGGGGGCCGGTGGTTCCGAGGTTTCGGGTTCGCATCGTCATGCACCCCACTCTGACATGACAGATGACAGATTTCAATATCTGTCATTCCAACTCTGCCACCCACCATCTCCAACTTGGTCCAGACCTATTGACGAGAGGTCTGGACCAGAGCACTGTCATGCCTACGACACCTCACCGATCCCCCACCGGGAGGCCCGATGCTCCGCCGCAGCCTGGCCCTGCTCGCCACCGCGCTCGCGACCGCGGCCGTCACCCAGCTCCCCGCCGCGCCCACCGCCTCGGCCGCCGACACCTGCGCGGTCAGGTCGAGGCCCGCCGGAAAGGTCCTCCAGGGCTACTGGGAGAACTGGGACGGCTCCGCCAACGGCGTCCACCCGCCCTTCGGCTGGACCCCGATCACCGACTCCCGCATCTCCGCGCACGGCTACAACGTGATCAACGCGGCCTTCCCGGTGATCCGTTCGGACGGAACGGCCCTCTGGGAGGACGGCATGGACTCGGGGGTGAAGGTGGCGACGCCCGCGGAGATGTGCGCGGCGAAGGCGTCCGGCCGGACGATCCTGCTGTCGATCGGCGGAGCGGCGGCGGGCATCGACCTCGGCTCGACCGCGGTGGCCGACAAGTTCGTCTCGACGATCGTCTCGATCCTGAAGAAGTACAACTTCGACGGCATCGACATAGACATCGAGACGGGACTGGTCGGCAGCGGCAGCATCTCCCAACTCTCCGTCTCGCAGGCCAACCTGATCCGCATCATCGACGGGATCCTGTCCCGGATGCCGTCGAACTTCGGCCTCACCATGGCCCCGGAGACGGCCTACGTCACCGGCGGCAGCATCACCTACGGCTCGATCTGGGGCGCCTACCTGCCGATCATCAAGAAGTACGCCGACAACGGCCGCCTGTGGTGGCTGAACATGCAGTACTACAACGGCAGCATGTACGGCTGCTCGGGCGACTCCTACCAGGCCGGCACGGTGGCGGGTTTCGTCGCCCAGACCGACTGCCTCAACAAGGGGCTGGTCGTGCAGGGTACGACGATCAAGGTGCCGTACGACAAACAGGCCCCCGGCCTCCCCGCCCAGCCGGGCGCCGGCGGCGGCTACATGTCGCCCTCCCTCGTCTCCCAGGCCTGGAAGCACTACGGCACCGCCCTCAAGGGCCTGATGACCTGGTCGATCAACTGGGACGGCTCGAAGAGCTGGACCTTCGGCGACAACGTGCGGGCGCTGCAGGGCCGTTGAGCCCAGGGACACATCCGGGACGGCCGACTGTCGTCCACCCCGCGGAGCGACTACCGCGCAGTCAGCGCCAACTTGGCCCCCAGCGCCACGAACGACCCCGCGAACCCCCGCCGCAGCCAAGCCATCACCCGCGGCCGCGAGGTGACGCGGCTGCGGACGGAGGCGGCGAGGATCCCGTACGCGGAGAAGACGACGAAGGTCGCCAGCATGAACACGCCGCTCAGCCAGAGCATCCGCGGCAGCGCATGCGGCGCACCCGGGTCCACGAACTGCGGCAGGAACGCGAAGAAGAAGATCGTCAGCTTCGGGTTGAGGATGTTGATCAGCACGCCCCGCACGATCACGCGTCCCGCCGGGCCGGGGGCGGCCCCCGTGTCCACGGTGATCGCCTCCTTGTCCCGCACCGTCGCCCACGCCATGTGGAGGAGGTAGGCGACACCGGCGTACTTGAGGACCTGGAAGGCCGCCGCGCTCGCGTTGAGCAGCGCGGCGAGCCCGGTCACGGAGGCCAGCACATGCGGCACGATCCCCAGCGTGCAGGAGAAGGCCGCGACGACACTCGCGCGACGGCCGTGCGACAGCCCGGCGGCCAGCGTGTAGACGACGCCGGTGCCGGGCGTGGCGACGACGACAAGGGTGGTGAGGAGAAAGGCGAGACTCATGGGGCCAGCCTGGTAACGCCGCGGCCCCCGATACAGGGCCAATGCGAGACCTGTATCGGGGGCCACCACGGGAGCTGTTTCAGCCCGTCCGGCGTTGGAGGAGGGGGCCCCTCAAGGGCCGAAGCGGGGGCCTGGGGGCGGCAGCCCCAGGCCCGCCCGCACCAGTGGACCTAGGCGCCGACGAGCCGCCCGGCCAGGTAGCCCTCGATCTGGTCGAGAGACACCCGCTCCTGCTTCATGGAGTCACGCTCACGCACCGTCACCGCGTTGTCGTCCAGCGTGTCGAAGTCGACCGTCACGCAGTACGGCGTACCGATCTCGTCCTGGCGGCGGTAGCGGCGGCCGATGGCGCCCGCGTCGTCGAACTCGATGTTCCAGTGCTGGCGCAGCGCCTGGGCGAGGCCCTTGGCCTTCGGGGACAGCTCGGGGTTGCGGGACAGCGGGAGCACCGCGACCTTCACGGGCGCCAGACGGTGGTCCAGGCGCAGCACCGTGCGCTTCTCCATCTTGCCCTTGGCGTTGGGCGCCTCGTCCTCGACGTAGGCGTCGAGCAGGAAGGCGAGCATCGCCCGGCCGACACCGGCCGCCGGCTCGATGACGTACGGGGTCCAGCGCTCGCCGGCCTCCTGGTCGAAGTAGAAGAGGTCCTGACCGGAGGCCTTGGAGTGCGAGGAGAGGTCGTAGTCGGTGCGGTTGGCGACGCCCTCCAGCTCGCCCCACTCGTTGCCGCCGAACTGGAAGCGGTACTCGATGTCGGCGGTGCGCTTGGAGTAGTGGGAGAGCTTCTCCGCCGGGTGCTCGTACCAGCGCATGTTCTCCTCGCGGAGGCCCAGGCCCGTGTACCAGTTCCAGCGCTGCTCCATCCAGTACTCCTGCCACTTCTCGTCCTCGCCCGGCTTGACGAAGAACTCCATCTCCATCTGCTCGAACTCGCGGGTGCGGAAGATGAAGTTGCCGGGCGTGATCTCGTTGCGGAAGGACTTGCCCATCTGCGCGATGCCGAACGGGGGCTTCTTGCGCGAGGTGGTCTGCACCTGGGCGAAGTTGGTGAAGATGCCCTGGGCGGTCTCGGGGCGCAGGTACGCGATCGAGCCGGAGTCCTGGGTCGGGCCGAGGTGCGTCGACAGCAGGCCCGAGAACTGCTTCGGCTCGGTGAACTGGCCCTTGTTGCCGCAGTTCGGGCAGTTGATGTCCGCGAGACCGTTCTCCGGGAGGTGGCCCTTCTTGGCCTCGTAGGCCTCCTCCAGGTGGTCCGCGCGGAACCGCTTGTGGCAGGAGGTGCACTCGGTGAGCGGGTCCGTGAAGGTGGCGACGTGGCCGGAGGCGACCCAGACCTCGGGGGCCAGGATCACGGACGAGTCGATACCGACCACGTCCTCGCGCGACGTCACCATGTAGCGCCACCACTGGCGCTTCAGGTTCTCCTTGAGCTCGACACCCAGCGGTCCGTAGTCCCAGGCGGCGCGCTGGCCGCCGTAGATCTCGCTGCACGGGAATACAAAGCCACGGCGCTTGCTCAGGCTGACGATGGTGTCGATCTTGTCGGCGGCCACGGTGCTCTCTTCATTACGACGACGGGCGACGAAGCAATCTCTTGGGAGCAGTGCTTCAGAGCGAATGCTTCAGGGTACCGGCGGGGGCTCCCCCTCAATCAAATCGGTTCCCACTCAGATGTTTGTTGACAACGGTTTCCATCTTTGTTGAAAATGACTGTCATGAACGTACGACGACGCCTCATATCCACCGCGGCCACGGCCGCGGTCACCGCCCTCGGCCTGACCACCCTCTCCGCCTGCTCCACCGAGAGCGCCGCCGCGGGCAACACGGACAAGTTCGACGTCGTCGCGTCGTTCTACCCGCTGGAGTTCCTCGCCGAGCAGATCGGCGGGAGCCATGTGCACGTCACCAACCTGACCCAGCCCGGGCAGGAGCCGCACGACCTGGAGATCAGTGCCCGGCAGACCGCGCAGCTCCAGGAGTCCGACGCGGTGCTCTACCTGAAGAACCTCCAGCCCGCCGTCGACGACGCGGTGGCCCAGTCCGAGGTCAAGACGAAGATCGACGCCGCCTCCCTCACCTCGCTGGAGAAGCACGGCAACGAGGTCGGCGGCCACGCGGCCTCCCACGACAGCTCCAAGAACGAGGAGCTGGCCGGTCTCGACCCCCACATCTGGCTCGACCCGGTGCGGTACGCCCAGGTCGCCAAGGGCGTCGGCGCCGCCTTCGAGAAGGCGGACCCGACCCACGCGGCCGACTACAAGAAGAACACCGCGGCCCTGGTCAAGAAGCTCGACGCGCTCAACACCCGGTTCAAGGACGGCCTTTCGGGGACCAGGTCCAAGGTCTTCATCACCACGCATGCCGCCTTCGGCTACCTCGCCGAGCGCTACGGCCTGACCGAGGAGGCCATCAACGGCCTCGACCCCGAGTCCGAGCCGAGCGCGGCCCGCGTGAAGGACCTTGAGAAGATGGCGAAGGCCGACGGCGTCACGACGGTGTTCTACGAGACGCTCGTCAGCGACAAGACCGCGAAGACCGTCGCCGCCGACGCCGGACTGAAGACGGACGTCCTCGACCCGATCGAGGGCATCACGTCGAAGTCCCGCGGCAAGGACTACTTCTCGGTCCAGGAGGCCAACCTCAAGGCGCTGCAGACGGCCCTGGGATCCAAATGACGTTTACGGAGGACGACATGGGCGTGGGCGCAGCGGGTGAACCCGGCACGGAGCCCGTCATAGCGATGCGCGGGGTCCGCGCCGACCTGGGCTCGCGCCCCGTCCTGCGCGGGATCGACCTCACCGTGGCACGCGGTGAGGTCGTCGCGCTGCTCGGCGCCAACGGCTCCGGCAAGTCGACCGCGATCCGCACGATCATCGGCCAGGTGCCGGTGAGCGCGGGCGGGATCGAGCTGTTCGGGACGGAGCGCAGGCGGTTCCGGGACTGGGCGCGGGTGGGGTACGTACCGCAGCGCACGACCGCCGCGGGCGGCGTCCCGGCCACCGTCACCGAGATCGTGTCGTCGGGGCGGCTCTCCCGCGCCCGCTTCGGCGTGCTGCGCAAGGCGGACCACGCGGCCGTACGCCGGGCCCTGGAGCTCGTCGGCATGGCGGACAGGGCGAAGGACTCGGTGAACGCCCTCTCAGGCGGCCAGCACCAGCGCGTGCTGATCGCCCGCGCACTCGCCGCCGAACCCGAGCTGCTGATCATGGACGAGCCGATGGCGGGCGTCGACCTGGCCAGCCAGGAGGTGCTCGCGCAGACGCTGCGGGAGCAGGTCGCGGCCGGTACGACGGTGCTTCTCGTCCTGCACGAACTCGGGCCGCTGGAGCCCCTCATCGACCGCGCGGTGGTGCTCCGCGACGGCTGCGTCCTGCACGACGGCCCGCCCCCGCGAGCCGTCGGCCAGCACGCGCTGCCCGGTCACGACCATGTACACCCCCACGAGCACACGCCCGTGCGCACCGGCCTGCTGAGCTGATGGATCGGTAATGGACTTTCTCGACTTCGCCTTCATGCAGCGGGCCCTGCTCGCCGCCGTCCTCGTCGGCATCACCGCCCCGGCGATCGGCATCTACCTCGTGCAGCGCCGCCAGGCCCTGATGGGCGACGGCATCGGCCATGTGGCGATGACCGGCGTCGGCCTCGGCTTCCTGCTCTCCGCGTCCCCGGTCTGGATGGCGACCCTCACCTCCGTGCTCGGCGCGGTCCTGATGGAGCTGATCCGCTGGTACGGCCGCACCCGCGGCGACATCGCCCTCGCGATGCTCTTCTACGGCGGCATGGCCGGCGGCGTGATGTTCATCAACCTCGCGCCGGGCGGCTCCAACGCCAACCTGACCTCGTACCTCTTCGGCTCGCTGTCAACGGTCTCGCAGTCGGACGTGACGGCGATCTGCCTGCTCGCGGGCTTCGTGGTGCTGGTCACCCTCGGTCTGCGCCGACAGCTCTTCGCGGTCAGCCAGGACGAGGAGTTCGCGCGGGTCACGGGCCTTCCGGTGCGCGCACTGAACCTCCTGACCGCCGTCACGGCGGCGGTGACCGTGACGGTCGCGATGCGGGTGGTGGGCCTGCTGCTGGTGAGCGCCCTGATGGTGGTGCCCGTGGCGGCGGCACAGCAGTTGAGCCGCAGCTTTGCGGCGACCTTCGCGATCGCGGTGGCGATCGGGGTGTCCGTGACCATCGGCGGCACGATCACGTCGTACTACCAGGACGTGCCGCCCGGCGCGACGATCGTGCTGCTGACCATCGCGGCCTTCATGGCGCTGACCGCGCTGGCGGCCCCGCTGGCCCGCCGCCGCGCCCGTGCCGCAGCGGCCGGACAGCCCGCCGGCGACCCCGCGGAGTGTGCAATTCCGGCCGCGCGCGCCCCCGAGGGGAAGGTCGGCGTCTGACTGCGCACAGGCCGGACTGGCACAATGGCCCGGCAAGCGCAGACGTAGGAGGAGGCAACCGGTGACGACCGCTGGACCGCCCGTGAAGGGCCGCGCCACCCGGCAGCGTGCCGCTGTGGCGGCGGCGCTCGACGAGGTCGACGAGTTCCGCAGCGCGCAGGAGCTCCACGACATGCTCAAGCACAAGGGGGACTCGGTCGGTCTGACCACGGTCTACCGCACCCTCCAGAACCTCGCCGACGCCGGCGAGGTCGACGTCCTGCGCACCTCCGACGGCGAGTCCGTCTACCGCCGCTGCTCCACCGGTGAACACCACCACCACCTCGTGTGCCGCGTCTGCGGCAAGGCGGTCGAGGTGGAGGGGCCCGCGGTGGAGAAGTGGGCGGAGGCGATCGCGGCGGAGCACGGGTACGTCAACGTGGCGCACACGGTGGAGATCTTCGGCACCTGTGCGGAGTGCGCCGCGGGGTGAGCGGGTGTGCGGTGCGGGTGGTCTGGGTGGCCGTCCCTGGGGGCTGCCGCCCCCAGACCCCCGCTTTCGGCCTGAACGGCCTCGTCCTCAAACGCCGGACGGGCTGAAAGACCAAACCCAGGCCAGGCC
>NZ_JBSFHW010000070.1:0-21788 GCF_053597275.1 Streptomyces sp. NPDC001492
AGGATCTCGCGCTGTACCGCGCGGAGATGGCCGCATGGCCCGAGCGGGGCACGCCCTCGTCGTGGCGTGAGTACCACCGGTCGTGGGTGGCGGCCAACGACGCCTGCCGCCGGGACATCCTCGACCGGCTCGGCAGCGAGGGGCCGCTGCCCTCCCGCGCCCTCCCCGACAGCTGCGCCAAGCCGTGGAAGTCGAGTGGCTGGACCAACAACCGCAATGTCACCAAGCTGCTGGAGCTCATGGTGCAGCGCGGTGAGGTCGCCGTCGCCGGGCGCAGCGGCGGTGACCGGCTGTGGGACCTGGCCGGCCGGGTGTACCCCGATCTCCCGCCGATCCCGGTGGAGGAGGCGTTGCGCATCCGCGACGAGCGGCGGCTGCGCGCCCTGGGCATCGCCCGTGCCCGCGGCCCGGAGTGCCAGGTGGAGCCGGCGGACGTGGGCGAGGCGGGTGAGCCCGCGGTCGTGGAGGGCGTGCGGGGCAAGTGGCGGGTGGACCCTGCCCAGTTGGGGCTGCCCTTCGAGGGGCGGGCGGCCCTGCTGTCACCCTTCGACCGCCTCGTCCACGACCGCAGACGCACCACCGAGCTGTTCGAGTACGAGTACCAGCTGGAGATGTACAAGCCCGCCGCCAAGCGCCGCTGGGGGTACTTCGCGCTGCCGGTCCTGTACGGCGACCGGCTGGTCGGGAAGCTGGACGCCACCGCGGACCGCAGGGCCGGAGTGCTGCGGGTCGGCGCCGTCCACGAGGACGTCCCGTTCACCACGGCCATGAGGGCGGAGATCGGCCGGGAGATCGACGACCTCGCCCGGTGGCTGGAGCTGGAGCTCGCACTGCCCGGCTGAACAGTGGTCAGCCGCCGCTGACCCCGGAGCCCACGAAACGCCGGTGGAGCGGCGAGAACGTGGACTGCGGCTGGGCCTTGGGAAGGACGGCGCCGTCCGGTTGGTCCTGCTCCCGATCCCCGTTCAGTAGACCGAGCCGCGCCACCGGTCATCTGCCGAGGCAGGCCGTTCCTGGCGCGGCTCCGGAGATCAGTCGGGAGATCGAGGACCTGGCCCGGTGGTCGGAGCCGGAGGCTCGAGGGCCGAGCCGACCCACTCCCACACCCGGTGCCCCGGTGGAAACCCCATCGTCGTCAGGGCGCCCAGCAGCATTCCGCACGCCATGAACGCGGAGGTCTCGGTGGCGTCGGCACCCAGCGGCGCGTGCGCCGTCTCCCAGAGCCTGGTCCAGCCGGCCCGGATCGCCTCGCCGAACGTGCGGTCGCCCGCCGCCTCGGCGGCGGCCACGGTGACGGAGGACTGGAGTTGCATCGCCAGCCGGTCGGGCCGCTCCGTGATCAGCCGGGCATAGGCCTGCCCCATGGCGCTGCGCGCCTCTGTGCCCTCCAGTCCCCGGGCCGCCTCCTCCATGACCAGACGGGTGTCCTCCAGGGACCTGAGCGCGGCGGCGACGAAGATCGCCTTCTTGTCGGGGAACAGCCGGAACAGATACGGCTGCGAGACGCCCACGCGCCGGGCGATCGCCCCGGTCGAGGTGGCGTGGTAGCCCTGCCGCGCGAACTCGGCAATCGCCGCGCGCAGCACGGCCTCCCGTCGGTCCGCCGCGCTCATCCTCACCATGCGGACGGGTTCACCCCTCCACGTCCGCCGGGCGGGGCCGGCGCGGGATGCCGAGGGCGCACAGCGCGCCGCCGAACACCACCGCCACGCCGACCCACACCGCGGGGTGCAGGCCGTCGATGAACTGCTGCGGGCTCTGCGTGCTGCCGTACGTCACGAACACCGTGCTCAGTACGGCGATGCCGAGCGCGCCGCCGATCTCGCGCACCGTCGTGTTGGCGCCGGACGCCTTGCCCGCGTGTTCCTTGACGACCGAGCCGAGTACGACGGCGGCCGTCGGCGCGAACACGAAGCCCATGCCGACACCGGCGACGATCATGGGGCCGACGAGGGAGGAGTACGCGGTGTCGGTGTCGGCGACCAGGTTGATCCAGCCGAGGCCCACGCCTTGCAGGAACAGCCCCAGCGCCATGAGCCGGCCGCCGCCGACCTTGTCGGTCAGCAGCCCGGCGACCGGGGCGACGAACATCGGCATCAGGGTCCAGGCGAGGGTGCGGACACCGGCCTCCAGCGGGGTGCGCGGGGGCACGATCTGGAGGTACTGGGCGAGCAGGAACAGAGAGCCGAAGACGCCGAAGTACATGGTCGCGGAGACGATGTTGGTGAGGGTGAAGGCGCGTACCCGGTAGAAGGACAGCGGCAGCATCGGCTGCGGGGCGCGGGACTCCCAGGCGACGAAGGCGGCCAGCAGCACGGCACCGGCCGCGAACGCCCCGAGCACCTTCGCCGAGGTCCAGCCGTCGCTCTCGCCGTGCACGATGGCCCACACCACGGCGCACAGGCCGGCCGCGGCCAGCAGCATGCCCGCAAGGTCCAGGCGCACGTCGGGCAGGGAGCTCTCGCGCAGGGCGAAGAGGACCAGCGGGACGGCGATCACACAGACCGGCACGTTGATCCAGAAGATCCACCGCCAGTCCAGGCCGTCGACCACCGCGCCGCCCACCACCGGGCCCATCGCCACGGCGAGTCCGCTGACCCCGGACCACACGCCGAGCGCCATGCCGCGCAGCCGCTCCGGCACCGCGTGGGAGAGCAGGGTCAGCGACAGCGGCATGACGGCCGCCGCGCCGAAGCCCTGGATCGTGCGGAAGGTGATCAGCTGCGCGCTGGTGTCGGACAGGCCGCAGCCGATGGAGGCCAGCGTGAACACGGCGATGCCGAGCACGAAGACGCGGCGGCGCCCGAACCGGTCGCCGAGGGCCGCTCCGGTCATCAGCAGACAGGCGAAGCTGAGGACGTAGGCGTTGACGAACCACTGCAACTGCTGGGTGGACGCCTTGAGGTCGACGGCGAGGGTGTGCAGGGCGGTCGACACGACGAGGTTGTCGAGCGCGACCATGAACATGGGCACGCTGCACGCCACGATCGCCAGCCACAGCGGGATGCGGCGGGCGGCGGGGGCCGCCGGTGTGTCGACCGGGTCGGCGAGGGCCGGGTTCTGCTCGGACAGGGTCATGGTGTGGTCTCTCCTGGGGAGCCGGTGGGGAAGCCGGTGAGGGGGGTCAGGCGTCGGTGGTCTGCTGCTCGGCGAGCCGGCGCCGGGCGTCCGTCCAGTCGATGGGCAGGTCGGCCGCCGGGACCTGCCAGAAGGTGAAGACCGAGTCCTTCATCGTGGGCCGCAGCCCGGTCATGATCGAGCGGTGCGGCTCGGTCTTCGCGTACGTGTAGAGCGCCTCCTTGTCCTGCCAGGCGGACAGGGTCCAGAAGGTGCGCCGGAACGGCTCCGCGATCAGCGAGGCGCCGTACGCGCCGGGCGCTTTGGAGACCTGCCTCCATGCGGCCAGGGACTTGAGGAAGAAGCGCGGTACGTCCTTGAAGGAGCGCACCTCGAGGCGGGATGCCATGACGAACGCCTGGGCGTCCGGTGCGGGGGTGGAGACGGTGGTCCAGGGCAGTGTGGGCATGGCTGCGGCCTTCTCCGGCTGCTCGGAGGGATAAAATTGGATACCTCTACTATCTAGACTAGACAGTAGAGGTATCCAATTTCCAGAGCGGAGCCGATTCCGATGCGTATGTCCGAACTGAGCCGCCGCAGCGGTACCTCGGTCACGACGATCAAGTACTACATCCGCGAGGGCCTGCTGCCTCCCGGCCGGCAGACCGCGGCCACCCAGGCCGAGTACGACGATCAGCATCTGCGCCGGCTGCGCCTGATCCGCGCCCTCGTCGGTGTGCGGGGCCTGTCCGTGAGCACCGCCCGGGACGTGCTGAGCGCCCTGGCCGAGCACACCGACGACACCCACCGCGTCCTGGGCCTCGCCCTCGGCGCGATCCGGCTGGCCGGGGAACCCGCGGCGGACTCGCCGGAAACGGCGGAAGTCGACGAACTGGTCGAGGAGTTGGGCTGGAACGTGCACCAGGCGGCACCGGCCAGGGCCGACCTCGCCGAGACCCTGACCTCGCTGCGCACCCTCGGCGCCCCGCTGGCCTTGCACACCCTGCTGCCCTACGCCCGCCTGGCCGAACAGACGGCGGCCCTCGACCTCGACCAGCTCGACGGCATGCAGGACCCGTTGGAACTGGCGGAACGGGCGCTGCTGCTGACCGTCCTCCTGGAGCCCGCGCTGCTGGCACTGCGGCGCATGGCCCAGGAGAACGAGTCGGCGCGACGGCACGGTGAGCACTGAACCGCCCCTCGAACCCGTCCGGTTCAGCCCAGCTCGCTCAGCAGCTGGGCCGCCGCCTCCGCGCCCGCCGCGAACGCGGCCTCGTGCGAGCCGATCTGGTCCGGGCCCAGCTGCTTGGAGTGGAAGTAGGACCCGCACAGCTTCACCCGGGTGCCCTCGTTGGCGTCGTAGATCACCGACTGCCGTTCGCGCAGCCCCATGTCGATCACCGGGTGGGTGTAGTCGAACTCGGCGAGAACCGAGGCGGCGTCCACCGGGCCGGGCGGGTCGAGCGTGACGAAGTAGTCCCGCTCGGCCGTGAAGTCCTGCAGCTGGTTGAGGTAGTAGGTGACGAAGCAACGGGTCTCGCCGTCCACCTGGAGCTTGCCGTAGTTCCAGGACATCCAGCTGTCCCGGTCCGTGGGCATCAGGGACGGGTCGGTGTGCAGGACGACCTTGGAGCGGCTGTACCGCACCCCTTCCACCGCCGCCCGCTGGGCGTCGGTCGGGTTGTGCAGCAGGGCGAAGGCCTCGTCTGCGTGCGTGGCCAGCACCGCGTAGTCGAACCGCTCCGTGCCCGAGGCCGTGGTCACGGCGACGTGGTCATGCTCCTGCCGCACGGCGGTTGCCGGTGCGGAGACCCGCAGGTCCGGTCCGGTCGCCGCGAGGGCCTTGCGGACGTAGGAGATCGAACCGCCGCCCACCGTCCGCCAGTCGACCCGCTGCCCGCCGAGACCGCCCTCGTCGTGGCCGACGAAGAACGCGATCACCGTCGCCGCCGGCATCTCCCAGATCAGCTCGGCGGGCACCGACCAGACCGCCGAGCACAGCATGATCAGGAACGAGTGGCGGAATTCCTGGCTGTAGCCGCCCTGGTCCAGGTAGGCGCCCAGCGACATGTCCGCCCGGCCGCGCACGAAGTCACGGCGGCTCTCCTCGTGGAAGCGGCGCGCCTCCCGCCAGACCGTCGGAAAGGCCGGGTGGTCGACGGCGTAGCGCTCCTCGATCGCCGCCTCGTCCCACTCGAGTTCCTCGGTGCCGAACTCCAGGCCGCTGTCGAGGTCGAAGAAGGTGAAGCCGCCCGGGTGGACGACCGTCTCGACACCCAACTCGTCGAAGAAGGCGGTCAGTTGCGGGTAGAAGCGGCGGTTGCAGACGATGAACGCCGTGTCCAGGCCGATGGTCCGGCCGTTCTCCTCCACCTCCACCGTGTTGGCGTGGCCGCCCGGCCGGTTCTCGCGCTCGAAGATCGTGATGCGGGCGCGGTCGCGCAGGTGGTAGGCGGCGGACAGGCCGGCGGGGCCGGCCCCGATCACGGCGATGTTCAGCGGGGTGTGCTGGGGCATGGCAGGTCTTCCTTCCGGGAGAGGGACGGCGTGGGGGGCGTGGTCTGCCGGCCCCGGGCGGGGTGGCGGTGGCGCAGGGTGCCGTCGCCTTCGGTCGCCACGGCGATGAGGTGGTTCGGGTACGGGCGCAGCAGCTGGAGCCGCCAGCGCGTGGCGGCGGCCGGCCGGCGGTGGTCGGTGACGGTGAACCGTCCGGCACCGGTCCGCCGGAAGTGCACGCCCGCCGGGCCGTCGGCCAGTCCGACGCCGAGTCCCTTGAGGTAGGCCTCGGTGAGCACCCATCGTTCCGTCGGGTCGAGGTCGGAGGTGGCGGACCGGTAGGGGCCGGACCGGTCGGCGGTGTCGAAGTAGGCGCTCACGAAGCGCGTCTTGTCGGGGTCGAAGGGGACGCGCTCGACGTCCACCCCGCAGGCCCGGCCCTGCGTGACCACGCACACGATCAGGCCGTCGGTGTGGGAGAGGTTGAACCGGAGGCCGTGATCGGGGCGTGGCTCCGGCCGGCCGGAGCGGGTGAGGGCGAACTGCCAGGTGCCCGGCGGGAGTTCGGCGCGCGCGCTGAGGGCGAGACGGCTCAGCAGACGCCCGCCGAGGAAGCGCCGCCGGGACGCCGGGCGGCGCAGCCGGTCGTACCGCTCCCGCTCCCCGGAACCCAGCAACGCGGTCCCGCCCATTCGGGAGGCCAGCTCCGCCACCCGCTGCTCGGGCAGCGTCCACAGGTCGATCGCCCGCGGATCCTGGGTCACCGGGCTTCCGGGCACCGGGCCCCCTCGGTGGGGGCGGTGCGCTCCGCCAGGGTGATCGGCCAGTGCGACAGCAGCCGGTTCTCGTCGTGCAGCCGCGTGAGTACGGCCAGCACCTCGTCGGCGGCGGTCGGGTCGCGGTAGGGCTCGTACGGGTGGAACTGCCGGTTCAGCCGCTCCAGTTGGAGCAGCAGCAGGGCGGCACTCGGCAGCGGGGCGGCCATCGACTCCTGCGAGTGGACGTAGGTGTGCACGCACGCGGCGGCCGCGTGCACCAGGCAGTACTCCTGCGCCAGGTCGAACAGCTCGGCCGAGGTGGCGTACCCGCGGCCCAGCTCCGCCCGAAGCCGCTGCGCCCGCTCCTCCAGCGGGCCCAGCCTGCCAAGGAGCTGGCCGGCCACGTCGGCGGCGAGCAGCAGCCGGTCGCGGTCCTTGTCGGCTGCCCGGTCGGCGATCACCCGCAGCCGTACCAGGGCGTCGGGTGCGGCCAGGATCGCGTCGTCGAGACCGCGGCTGGACAGCTCCTGCAAGTGCGGCTGGTAGCGCGGGAGCTCGGCGTCCATGGAGTACAGCAGGGCGGTGCGTTCCGCGGCCTCGCGGCGCAGCTCCGGGCCCGCCGTGAGCGCCCTCTCCAGAAGGGGGGCCAGCTGGTGGCCGATGTTGCGCAGGTTGACGACGGTGTTGCCGTCGGCGACGTTCGTCACCATCAGGTCGCGCAGCATCTTCTGGTGCATGCCGAAGCGGGGGTGCGTGCGCAGGAACGTCCGCGCGCCGAGCACCACGCTCAACCGGGAGTGCGTCTGCTCCAGCAGCGTCGGCACCACGTACTTGGCCACCGACGACCACACGCTCACCTGCGCCGACGAGGCCTGCACGCTGCGCACCGCGCCCAGGCACACCGCGTCCGCCACCATCAGGTCGGCGAAGGACTCCGCGAGTTGACGCCCGGTGTACGGAGACTCGATCACCGGGGTGTTGAACAGCACCCGGTCCTGTGCGAACTCCAGCGCGGTACGGAGCGAGGTGTCCACGCCCGACAGGGCGAGGCTGAGGATCACCAGCCGTGCCGTCTGACTGGTCTTCAGGGCGATCTCCAGTCCCTGCCCCTCGGCCCCGATGCGGTCGGACTCGGGCACGAACACCCCGTCCATCCGCAGACCGCTGAGATCCAGGGCCCGCACGCCGTGCAGTTTGAGCAGCGGAGTCTCACGCACGGTCTCGGCCTCGGCCCGCCACTTGTCGACGACGAGGATCGAGTAGTCCCCGGCCCCGCCGCGCGGCCCGGTGCGGGCGAAGACGACCATGCGGTCGGCGAAGGTGGCGTTGCCGATCGGCCACTTCTCACCGGTCAGCCGATAGCCGCCCTCCACCTTCTCGGCGAGCACCTCGTTGCTCAGCAGATCGCTGCCGTGCGCGGCCTCGGACAGCCCCCACGCGATGCTGACGCCCCGGTGCACGTCGTCGATCTGCCGGCGCTTCTGCTCGTCGGTGCCCGCGATCCACACCGGTGTGAACGCCGCGCTGGTCAGGCCCAGCGCGATCGCGGTGGCCCCGTCCCGGCGTGCGACCAGCCGCATCAGCGTGAACGCGGTCTCCGGGTTGCCGGCCTTGCCGCCCTGCTCGGCGGGCAGCCCGTAGTCGAGAAAGCCCCAGCGGTGCAGCATGCTGACGAAGGCGTACGGGAAGCTGTCGCGCTCGTCGTGGTCCAGTACGGCGGGGAAGGACATCCGGCTCGCCGGGTCGTGCGGATCGCCGAGGTACTGCTCGAGCCGCTCGGCGAGTTCGGTCAACTCGGCCTGGGACATCAGGAGTTCTCCATCCGGTGCGAGGCGGGAGCGAGAGGGACGGGCAGGGCGGTCAGCAGCCGGTTGTCGCGGGTGAGCGCCAGGGTGGTGTCCAGGGCGGGCAGCAGATCAGGGCCCGCGCGGCGGGGGTCGACGCCGTCGGCGCGGGCCAGCAGGAAGGCGAGGGCCGCGCGCAGCCGGCCCGCGTCGCCCGGCTCACCGCCGTACAGCGATCGGCCGCGGTTGGCCCACCACAGGTGCACGCACGCGGCGGCGGCGTGCAGCCAGGCGTAGCGCTCGGCCAGGTCGACCAGGGCGGTGGGGCAGGCGCCCGGCCGGCGTACCGCAGCGGCTTCGCGCTCCAACGTGGCCAGTGCGTCGCCGAGTTGCCAGACGAGGGCCGCGGTGCGCTCCTCCAGGAAGTCGCAGACGTCGGGCAGGTGGCCCAGGACGGGGTCCGCGCCACGGACGACCAGGTCCAGCCGGGTCGGCTGGTAGGGCGGCAGCTCGGCGTCGAGGTCGAAGATCCGATGCAGGGCATCCCGGTCCGGTGCGCCCGTCCGTCCGGCGAGCGAGGGGATCTGGGCCGCGTACGCGCGCAGATTGGCCAGCGGACTGGCGTCGATCACCCGGACCACGCCCACGTCACGCTGGAGCTTCTGGAACAGCCCGGCGCCGGGCGCCTGTTCACGGAGCACCGAGCGGGTGGCGAGGACGCCGGCGCAGCGCCGGACCAGTTCGTCGGTCGCCTCCGCCACCACATGCTTGGCGGCGAGAGCCCAGACGCTGAACGCCCCCGGGGCGACATGGATGCCCCGGGCGGCGGCCAGCGCCACCGCGTCCGCGGCCAGCAGCGCCGCGGAGGCGATCGCCAGGTCCCGGCGCGCGTGGGGTGATGCGGTCAGCGGCCGGCCGGCGACCTGCCGCCCGGCGGCGAAACGAAGCGTCAGGCGCAGCGCGGTGTCCGCGCAGCCGAGGCTGCCGGCCATGCTCATCAGGCGTACGGCCTGCTGGGCGAGGACGGCCACTTCGAGCCCCTCGCCCTTCTTGCCGACCAGGGCGTCCTCGGGAACCCGCAGCCCGGTGAAGCGCAACCGCGCGGTGTCCACGCCCCGCATGCCCCCGGTGCGGGCGCCGGGTTCACGGACCAGCCCCTCGCTCTCCGGGTCCAGCAGGAACGCCGAGAACGCCCCCGGGCCGCGCTGGCCGGTGCGGGCGAGCACATAGACGGCCTCGCAGCGCAGGCCGTTGCCGACCATCCACTTCTCGCCGTACAGCCGGCCGTCCTCGTCGAGCCGCACCTGGCCCGACAGCAGATCGCTGCCGTGGTCGGCCTCGGTCAGGGCGAACGCCACCGAGCCGCCGCGGGTCAGGATGCCGGCCACCCGGCGCCGCTGCTCCTCGCTGCCGTGCAGTTGGAGGCAGGTGGCGGCGATGATGCTGAACATGGTCCCGGGCATGACGTTGACGTCCCGGCGGGCCGCGGCGCGTACCAGCGTCATGCTGTCGGCGAAGGAGCCGAGGGTGCCGCCCCACTCCCTGGGCAGGTAGTTGAGGTGGAAGCCCGCCGAGACGAGCGTGCGGCACAGTTCGTCCGGATGGGCGTCGGCCTCGTCGCGGGCGACGGCGGCGGCGAAGCCGTACGGGTTGGCCGGGTCGTCGGGATCCCCGAGGAGCTCCTCCACCGCCTGTGGCGTCAGCTCGCTCATCGGGCAGCCTCGGTGAGGGCGGGCAGCTCCAGCGGCACCGGCTGGTAGTCGGCCGCGGAGGACGGGACGGTCACGCCCGCGGTGGCCAGCTGGGCGAGGCGGGTGTGGAAGGCGGCGCCGCGCATCAGATGGTGGGCGACGTCGGCGACCGTGCGGTTCTCGGGGCTGCTGAGGTAGCTGCCGGCGACCCAGGCGTTGAAGCTGCCCATCGCAGGACCGCACCAGATCTGGTAGTCCGCCGTGCGATCGGCCTCGCCGGTCACCGCCCAGCGCGAGGCCATGCCCAGGTACCAGCGGAACACCAGCGCCATCCGGCGCTTGGGGTTGTCGGCCGCACGCGTGAGCTGGTCAGGGTCGCGTCGGCTGAAGTACGCCACGCACTCCTGCCAGACCGCCTCCAGCGGGCGGCGGAACAGCTGCGACTCCAGCCGCGCCCGCTCCTCGGCGGGCAGCGCCTCCAGGCCGTCGTAGGCCTGGTAGAGGCGGTACAGCTGCTGGGCGCGCATCGCGAACATCGAGCCGCGGCGCAGCACCTGGAGCTCCACACCCATCTCGAACATGTCGGCCGCGGGTGCCATCACGCAGTCCGTGACCTCCGCCTGGGCGAGCAGCGCGCGGGCGGCCGGTGAGGTCCCGGACTCCAGGCAGGACTGGTTGACGGAGCCGGTCACCACGTAGGCAGCGCCCATGGTGAAGGCGGCGGCGACGGCCGTCGGGGTGCCGAGGCCGCCCGCCGCGCCAACCCGGATGGGGGTGGCGTAGCGGTGTTCGCGCTGGATGTGGTCGCGCACGCGCAGGATGACCGGGAAGAGCGCCGGCAGCGGACGGCGGTCGGTGTGGCCGCCGGAGTCGGCCTCCACGGTGATGTCGTCCGCGAGCGGCACATGGTGGGCGAGCTGCGCCTGCTCCGGGGTGACGAGCCCGTCCCGCAGCAGCGTGTCGACCAGCGCGGCCGGGGCGGGACGCATGAAGCGTTCGGCGGTCTCCGCCCGGGACACCTTGGCGATGACCCGGTGCTCGGCGACCACCCGGCCTGCCGGGTCGCGCCGCAGCCCGGCCAGCCGGTAACGGACCAGGTGCGCGGTCAGCCCGAGGTACGCGGAGGCCTCCACGCACCGCACACCGTGCCGCAGGAACAGCTCGACCGCCTCGCGCTCCAGCCGTTCCTCGCTCGGGCTGTGAATGAGGTTCACGGCGTACGGCAGCCCGGGGATCTCGGTGGCGAACCGGCCCAGTACCTTCGCGATCGTCTCCGGCAGCAGGCCCGCCGCGCCGAAGGAGGCGAGGAAGCCCTGCCGGGCCAGCGCGATCACCAGGTCGGCGGAGGCGATCCCGCCGGCCATGGCGCCCGCCATGTACGACTGCCGTACGCCGTGCGCGGCCCGGAACCCGGCCGAGCCGAGCCGCTCGGGCGGCAGGGCGGGTACGGCGGCCAGGACGGCGGGTCCGTTGCCGCCGGGGGACGCCGTGCCGCCCGCGACCGCGCCGATGCCGTGCGCCGTCGAGACGATGAAGCAGGGCTGCTCCACCTGGGCCAGGGCCTGGTGGATTCCGGCCGCGTCGACGCTCGGACATCCGGTTCCGGACCAGCGGAGCGGGTCCTGTGTCGTGCTCATGGGTAGTCAAACTCCTCGGCTGAGGGGACGTCGGTCGGGACGTCAGTCGGCTTCGGGACGGACTTCGATGGCCACGTCGGTGAGTTCGTAGATGCGCAGGCCCGGCTTCCACAGGTCCGCGTCGGCGATCAGCAGCAGGCGGTCCGCCTCTGTGCGGACTTCCTTGATGTGCACGTCGAAGAACAACTCGCGGTCGTCGCGCAGGATCTGACCCCGGTACTTCCACTTGGTCTCGACGCCGGTGGCCATCGCGAAGCGCGGTCGGGTGACGCCCTCGGCGAGGCCCTGGTCCAGTACGAACAGGCGCATCGCCTGCAGCACCGCCTCGACGCCCAGCGAGCCCGGCATCACCGGGTCCCGGTGGAAGTGGCAGTCGAAGTACCACTCGTCGGGTCGGAGGCTGCGGTGGCCGTGCAGATATCCGGCGCCGTACCGGCCGCCGTCCGCCACCAGGTCGACCCGGTCGACGAGGTCGAACCGTCCGGCGGGCAGGTGCAGCCCACCCCCCGCGGGGTCGCGGAAGACGGGAGAGCCCTCGCCCAGCTCGATCCGCTTCACCCGCTCGGCCGCCGGCTGCTCGGCCTCGATCCACGGCTTGCGGTAGGTGCCGTTGTCCAGGCCGACCTGGTTGGACAGGGCGGCGGCGTTGAAGTACCCGAAGAGGGACTCGCCGGTGTAGAACACCTCGCCGTCGGCGCTCAGTTCGTAGGAGAAGTTCTGCAGGACCGCACCGGAGACGACACTTGTCATCAGCAGCTTCGAGTGGTGCCGGATGGTCTTGCCGCGCAGGTCGATGTCCTTGACCAGGGTCGCCCTGCCGTCCAGGTTGCGGATGGCGTACTCCTCCTGGGGCTCGCGCAGCGTGGCGCCCAGGTAGTAGCCGAGGAAGATCGCCGCCTGCAGCGAGCTCTCCATGTAGACGCAGTTCGGCATGTACGGAGAGGAGTTCTCGCGGTAGTACCAGGCGTCGTCCGGCGAGTCGTACTCGGTGGCCATCTCCGAGCCGGGGCTCAGGTCGCCGCGTGTGCCGGTGAGGGACATGACCCGGTCGACGAACTGGAAGTCGCCGTTGGGGATGTAGGGGGCGCGGCTGTCGCGGTAGATCTCGAACTCCGGGCCCATCGCCATGTCCAGCAGGCCCTTGGCGGAATGCGCCAGATGCAGCTCGTTGATCATGGCGGCCTCGCCGTTGCGGTTACGGCGGCCCAGGAACTTCGGCACGCCGCCGATCTCCGGCCGGTACGGCGTGCCGGGCTTCTCCACGATCTGCAGACCGAGGTTCTGCATCCGCACCACCGGCTTGTCGCCGAGGTGGACGAGGACGTCCGCGATCACCGTCGGGCGCGGCAGCAGCGTCAGTTCGGTGACCTCGACCTCGTAGCGGATCTCGGCGTCCTTCGGGGTGACCTGGCCGCGCACCTGGACGTCGATCCGGCGCCCGGTCACCGTCTGGAAGCGGGCGTCCGGGAGCGTGAGATGCATGCCCTGGTGCAGCAGGTAGATCTGCAGCAACTGGACCGCGCCCTCCGCGATCAGCGAGCCGGCCAGGACCGGGTCGTCCGGGAAGTGGCAGGTGAAGTACCAGCCGTCCGGCTGAAGGCGCTTGACCGCGCCGATCGAGCCGAGCTCGCAGGGGCCGCCCTTGCGGTCGATGGTGACCTCGTCGACCATGCGCAGCCGCTCGTCCGGCAGCCGCAGCGCCGGGTTGATGCCCGGGTCCTGCGCGTGGTCCGGGCCGAAGACCTCACCGGGCCGGCCCTGCGCCAGCAGCTCCAGGTCGTGCGCGTCGAGCCGGTGCTTGCGGGCGTACGCCAGCGGCTTGAAGGTGCCCTTGGGCAGGGCGGCCCGCCGGGCGCGGTCCTTGTCGCTGAGGACGACACCGAGCGGGGTCTCCAGCTCCCGCTTGCTGAAGAACCCGGCGCAGGCGTCCTTGAGTTCGAGGATCAGCTCCCCGTCGGCGTAGCAGTGGTAGCTGAAGAAGAAGATCGTGGTGTCGCCCTGGTGGACGAACCGGTCGATGGAGATCTCGTAGCGCAGGGTCTGCCCGGTCGTGGGCAGTCCGCCGTGGAAGATGAGCGAGCTGTCGAGCAGGCGGTAGACCCGCTCGCCCTTGTTGCGGAAGTCGATGCCGAGATAGCTGACGAGCAGCAGGTCGCACTGGCCGGACTCCACGGTCACGGCCGGGGGCACCCCGCCGTCGACGGCGTACCAGGCGTCCTCGGGGACGTCGTACTCGGTGGTGATGCGGGACGGCTCCAACACCCCCGGCCTGGCGTCCAGTTCGGTGACGCGGGTGACGAAGTGGTAGGGCGGTGCGGGCAGCCGCACCCGGGCACCGTAGGTGTCGATCTCGGCGAAGTCGGGGCCGAACACCTTGGCCACGGAGCCGGTGGCGAACTCCAGCAGGGCGGCCTCGTCCCAGATGACGCCCTCGTGGACCGTGGGGGGCTCCTGCGCGGGCGGCTGCTGGGGCAGGGCGGCCGGGGCCGAAGCGGGCGCGACAGGGCGGTGGTTGCGGGGCGCCGGCCTGTCGACGGGAGCCTGGGTGCGGTCGAGGAGGGTCTCGGTGCGGTCGAGGGTGGCTTCCTGGAGCACCCGGTGGGTTTCCATCACCACCTCATGGCTGGCCAGCATCTCGCGCCGCAGGTCCCGTACCAGGTCGGCGATGGGTCCGCGACCGGCGGTGGGGGGCGCGGAAGGCGCGGGCGGTCCGGCGGGCGGGGGAGCGGTCACGGCCGGGGTGGCGGTCACCGGCGGCTGCGGGCCGCCCCAGGCGAGGACCGTGACCGGATCGCCGTCGAAGGTGATCACCTCGGAGATTTCCAGGGTCGGGTCGGCGGGCATGTCGGCGGACTCCTCCGGCGGGACGGAAAGGACGGGTACGGCGGGCAGGTACGGCGTGCTCGCAGGGACGCCGGGGGCGGGGTCGGCGGACGGTGCCGGGGTGGCAGGTGTGGGGGTGGTGGTTGGTGTCGGGGTCGCCGCGGTGGCGTAGGCCGGGGCCGTGGACGACTCCGAGGCCGCCGGAGCCGCGGAGGGCAGGGCGGACGATCCCGCGGTTGCCGGAGCGGCGGGTGCGCGAACCCCGGGCGCCTCGGCGCGGCCGGCACTCGCCGGGGCGGCCGTCTCGCGGAGCGCGTGAACCGGCGCCGCGGGCTCCGGGCGGTCCGCTCCGGACAGCGCGGCCGCGGCCTCCCGGGCGATGCGCTGTGGGATGGCCTCTCCCTGGCCCACTCGGATGGTGGGCAGCCGGCGGGCCTTCGCAGCGGCCTCCGGGGCCGGTCCCAGCAGGGCTGCCAGGTCCACCGGCAGGCCGTGGCCGACGAGCCGGGCCGCCAGGTGGGCCAGCGGTGTGGTGGCGGGAACGCCCCGGCGGTCGACGCAGGCCGCCACGTGTGGGGCGTCGCTGAGGGTGTCCCGGATCCAGCGGGAGCAGGTGGCGCCCGGGCCGACCTCGATGAAGTAGCGGTAGCCCCGCTCGTACGCCGCCCGCACCAGGCGCGGGAAGTCGATCTCGGAGCGCAGGGTGTGCGCGATGCGCCGAGGTGACTCGGCCAGCCGCTCGGCGGGCAGGGGCTGGTAGTCGTAGGCGCTGAACAGTTCCAGGTCGCCGAACGAGCCGAGCGGGTAGTCGTTCATGCGGGCCAGGGCGTCGAGTTCGGGGTCCACGACCGGGCAGTGCATGACGACGTTGACGGGGGAGCGGGCGGCCGGGCAGCCCAACTCCGCGATGAGCGCGCGGCACTGGGCCGGATCGCCCGCGATCACCAGCTCCTGCGGGGTGTTGACGTGGGTGAGGTGGACGCGGTCGTAGCGGGCGAGCGCCTCGCGCACCGGCTCGGCGGGGGACAGGAGCACATGGGACGCCCACACCTGAGCGTCGGGGGTCTGTTCGGGCAGATCCCACGACTCCCGCACCGTGCGGCGCGGTCCGCACAGGCGGTCCTGGAAGACCGGGCTGTCGCTGATCAGGGAGTCACTGCGGCCGGACGGGTCCCAGCCGCCCGTGGCGAACAGCATGCTGGACTCGCCCAGGCTGTAGCCGAACCCGCCGGGCGCGGTGACGCCGAGCACCTCCCGCACGAGCGCGGTGTAGAGGATCGCGAAGCTGGTACCAGTGGCGAGCATGAACGGGACGTCGTCGCCGAGCCGTTCCTCCAGCCGCATCAGGCCGCGCCGGTCGAGGGCTTCGAGGGTGCGGGGGTAGAGGTGGGCCGCGCGCAGCATCCGGGCCGGCTCGGCGGCCTGCCGCTCGAAGCGGTCGAGCAGGCCGGGGAAGGCCCGGAACAGGTCGGCGCCCAGGCCCGGGTAGCTGTTGAAGGCCCCGGGGTAGACCAGAGCGACCTTGCCCGAGGGGCCGATGGGGCGGGGTGTGAAGAAGGAACCGGCCGGAGTGGCCCACTCCCTGCCCTCGGCGTGAGCCGCCGGGACATCGCGGATCGCCAGCTCCAACTGCCGTATCAGCGCCTCGCGTTCGCCGCCGACGAGCACGATGCGCAGCGCCCGTGTCCCCAGGCCTTCGGCCGCCTCGCGTGCCAGGGACCGCGGGTCGGTCCCGTCGGTGAGCAGCGCGCGGTGCCGTTCGGCCTCGGCCAGCAGCCCGTCCGGTGTGTCTGCGGCCAGGGCCAGCAGTACGGGACCGCCCGCGCGCTGCCAGTCGGCGGCGGGACGGGGACGCTCGGCAGCCGGTACGGAGGACAGCACCACGTGGGCGTGGGAGCCGCTCGCGCCCACGATGTCCACGGCGGCATGACGACGGTCCTCGGAACGCTCCCGCAGCCAGGGACGCGAGGCGTCCGGCACATAGAACGCGGAGGCGGCGAATGACTCGGCGAGGTCGTCGGCGGGGCGGCGCCAGCCGGGCGTGCCGGGCAGGTAGCCGTGCCGGACGGACAGCACGGCCCGGATCAGACCGGCGAGCCCGGCGGCGCAACCGGTGTCGCCCAGCTGGGACTTGACGCTGCCGAGCGCCGTGCTGCCGGATCCGTGCGGGTAGACCCGCGCCAGGGCGGCGACCTCTGCGCGGTCGCCGTCGGCGGTGCCGGCCGCGTGGGCCTCCAGGTAACCGACGTCGGTGGCGGCGACCCCAGCCTCCTGCAGTGCCGCCGTCGCGGCCTCGGCCAGGGCTTCGGGTGTGTCGCCGTAGCGCACCTCGACCGCGTCGATGCGGGCGTGCACCCGGCCGGGCAGCGCATCGGCGCGCGTGACGACGATGGCGCCCGCGCCGTCGCCGACCCGCCGGCCACGGGAGCCCTCGTTGAAGGACAGCCCCGCCTCGGAGGCCGGTCCGGGGCCCGCCAGCAGGCTTTCCGCCGAACTCGCCAGATCCACGGCGCCGACCAGCACCGCCTCCAAGTCCGGGTCGAGCAGCAGCAGTCGGGCGACCTCCAGGGCCTCCGCGGTGCCCGCGCCCTCGGCCGAGAGCGTGAACGAAGGGCCGGTGAGGTTCCAGCGGGAGGAGATCCGCCCGGCCATGACATTGCCGATGTAGCTCAGGACCTCGTTCGCGCCGATCGGGTCCACCACGGCGTCCCGCGCGACCTCGGCGAGTGCCGCCCGCTGCTCCTCGGTGAGCTCGATCCCGGCCCGGTCGAACTCGGCGCGCAGGAACGCCGCCAGGCCGTACCGGCTCAGCCGGGCGTGGGTGTACGGCTCCAGTTCCGCGGCCACCACCACGGCCACCCGGCGCGGGGCGGGCGTGTCGCGCCCGGTGCCGAGCCGGAACCCGGCGTCGCGCAGGGCCTCGTCCGCGACCCTGGTCATCAGGGCGTGCTGCGGGTTGTAGATGCGCAGGTCGGCGGGGGGAACGCGGAGCTCGGCGGGGTCGACCTCGACGCCGTCGACGAACGCGCCGTGCGGTGCGGTGAGTCCTGCCGCGTCGAGGGTTCCGCCCTCGGTGGCGTCCAGGCCCCGCCAGCGCCGCTCGGGCAGCGGCCGGAGCGCGTCCTCGCCGCGGTGGACGGCGCGCTCGAAGGCGTCCAGCGTCTCCAGGGAGCCGTAGGACGCCCCGAGGCCCACCACGTCCAGCGCGGGCAGCGTCCGGGGCCCGGCCTCGGCGGGCGCGGCCGGGTCGGGCGCGGCGGAGAGCACGACGTGCGCGTTCGTGCCGCCGAAGCCGAAGGCGGACACCGCCGCCCGGCGGGGACCCGGGCTCTCGGGCCACGGGCGCGCGGACCGTACCAGGGTGTGGCCGCCGACCTTTCCGTCCGGGGAGCTGATCGGCTCCGCCACTCCGACGGTCGGCGGGATGGTGCCGTCCGCCATGGCCAGGACGACCTTGAGCAGGCTGCTCAGTCCGCCGACGGTCAGCAGATGCCCGATGTTGCCCTTGACCGACCCGAGCAGCGGCACCCGGCCGTGCCCGCCGAAGAACTCCGCGACGGACTCCGCCTCGGTCGCGTCCCCGATGGGCGTGCCGGTGGCGTGGCACTCCAGGTAGTCGATGCCGGCCGGGTCGACGCCCGCGTCGGCGTAGGCCCGGGCCAGCGCGTCGAGCTGGCCGTTCTTGCGCGGTACGAGGGGGTGGCGGCCGGCGCCGTCGTTCGACAGGCCGATGCCGTCCACCACGGCGTGGATGCGGTCGCCGTCGCGCAGCGCGTCGGCCAGCCGCTTGACCGCGACCATGCCGGCGCCCTGCCCGGTGACGATGCCGCCGGAGCGGCCGTCCAGGGGCTGGCTGAAGCCGTCCTCGGGGTAGGCGTGCAGGTCGGAGAAGGACAGGTGGATCAGGGTCGGGTCGGGCGCGCAGACGGCACCCGCGAGGACCACGTCCGCCCGGCCGGAGGCGAGGTGACCGCAGGCGAGGCTGAGCGCGTACAGCGCCGACGAGCAGGCCGCGTCCAGGCAGTAGCGCGGTCCGCCGAGACCGAGGGCGGCGGCCGTGACCGCGGCGGGCGAACCGCTCACCCGAAGGTTCTCCGGGGTGATCGCGTCCCGGTCCACCAGCGGGCGTGCCCCCTCCAGCGCGGCGAGCTCGGGCAGCCCTGCCCGGCGCAGCCCGGCGAGCACGGCCTCCTGGGCCAGCGGGACGGAGACCTTCGCCGAAGTCGGCGTGGGGAAGGAGTAGTTGCCCATGACGAGGCCGGTGCGGGCCAGGACCTCGGGGCGGTCGGCCAGGCCGCAGTCGCGCAGCGCCTCGCGGGCGGTGTGCATCGACCAGTGGAAGAGGCGGTCGAGACGGGAGAGGCGGTCGGCGTCCAGGCGGTAGCCGGCCGGGTCGAAGTCGAAGTCGGTGATGAATCCGCCGCGGCGGGAGGTGATGCGGTGGCGGGGGTCGAGGTCACGCTCGTCGACCGGTGCTCCGAAGACCTCCTCGCCGCCCTCGCGCCTGCTGTCCGTGCCGGTGCGGAGGTTGTGCAGGAAGTCGTCCGGGGTGTGGGCGCCGGGGAACAGACACGAGATCCCGACGATGGCGAACTTGCTCATTGCAGCTGTCTCCTCCAAGGGGCCGGGTCCGGCGGGCGGTCGGGGGAGGCCGTCCGCCGGACCCGGTGGTCCGTAGGTCGGTTCAGCGGCTCGCGAACTTGGCGGCCAGCTGCGGGGTGGACACAAGGGAGACGCCTGTGAACCGCATCAACACGCGTCCGTCGGGCGCACACGCCGTCACTGTGAGCGCCGCGCTCCGACCGTTCGTCGACTCCGGCTCCACCACCACGAGGAACGGCTCGCCGTCGGGCAGCGCCTCGAACAGGTCGACCCGTGCCACCGCCATCGGCAGGCTCGCCGTCTCCAGGTTCAGCCGCATCCACACCAGCGCGGCCTGCAGCAGCAGATCGGCGGTGCCGGGCGCGTACCGCTCGCCCCCGAACGCGCCACCGGCGGGCCGGTGTTCGGCCAGCGCGCACTCCACGACCAGTCGCGGGGCACCCGACTCCAGCACCCGGCGCAGGCCGCGCAGCGACTCGCCGTGGAACAGTGTGCCGTCGGCGTAGAGGCCCTGCGCGTCGCTGCCGCCGCCGAGTGCGGGCAGCCCGGACACGGGCTGCGGCCGCTCGGACGCCGCACCGAGGCTCACCCGGGCCGCGAAGTGCGGCCGCAGGGACCCTTCCCCGTTCACCGATCGGATCGAGACGTCGGCCTCGGCCCCGTCCGGCGTCGGGTCGACGGACAGCTGGAACCGGCCGGCGTCCAGGTCACCGTCGAAGACGACACCCTTGTGGACCGAGAAGTCCCGTACACGGCTGATGACTTGACCGGTGAGCCGCTCCAGAGCGCCCACCGTCCAGCCCAGGGCCGCCGCCGCGGGCAGTACCGGTGCGTCGCCGATGACATGGTCGGCGACCAGGGGATCGGTCACGAGGCCGGACAGGTCACGTTCCACGACGGCCGGCGCGGTGGGTACGGAGAGCTCCGGCGCGGACAGGGGAGTGGTCGGCCCGAGGACGGTGACCACGTCACCCGCCCGCTCGGGGGCGAACTGCTCGGTGAACAGCCGGACTCCGGTCCGCTCCGGGATGAGGGTGATGCCGCGCTCCTCGAACACGGCCTTGATCTGCGGCGAGACCATGCCGCTGTCCCAGGCGCCCCAGTTGAGGGCGCTCACATGGGCCTGCGGGTGGTTGCGCTTGTAGGCGGCGGCCCAGGCGTTGAGCACCTCGTTGGCCATCGCGTAGTCCGACTGGCCGCGGTTGCCGAAGAACCCGGCCACCGACGAGAACAGCAGCACGTGCCGCAGCTGCCGCTCGCCCAGGGCCGCGAGCACCGAACGCAGTCCGCCCAGCTTGACGGCGAACACCCGCTCGATCTCGGCCGCCTTCTTCGCGGAGATCAGCTGGTCCGCGAGGACACCGGCACCGTGCACCACACCCGTGATCCGGTCCCGGTACGGCGCCAGCGCGGCGGCCGTGGCGGAGGCGTCGGTGATGTCGACCGCCAGGTACTCGACCTCGCTGCCCGCCGCCCGTATCTCCGCCAGGGTCGCCCGGATCTCACGCTCGCCGACGACGGACTGGTAGAGCTGCTCGACGCGCTTGGGGGTCGGCTTCTCGCCCGCCGACCGCAACTGCTCCACGGCCGCGGCCTTCAGCGCCGCCGCGTCGGTGAGGCCGGCGGCCCACTCGGGCTCCGCACCGAGTGCGGTACGGCCGAGCAGCAGCAGCCCGGGGCGGTGTGCGGCGGCGAGTGCGGCGACGCAGCGGGCGGTGATGCCGCGTCCGCCGCCCGTGACGACCAGCAGATCGTCCGAGGCGAGCACGGGTACCCCGGCGGCCGGGGCGGCCGGCTCCTCGCCGAGCGTGAGGGCGACCCTTCGGATGCCGTCGTGGCCGACCTGGACCGGGGTGGCGCAGGTGTCGTGGATCTCGGCCAGGACCAGTCGGGCGGCCTGCGCCGGGCTCAGGGCGGGCGCGAGATCCACGGCCCGGCAGAAGACCTCGGGTGCCTCCACGGCCAGGGTCTTGACCAGGCCGCCGACACCGCCGGACGGGGCCGTGTCCTCGGCCACTCCGTGCAGGCCGAAGGAGCCGTCGAGCCGGGTGGCGGTCACGAACGCGGCCCGCTTCCCGGTGCCGGCGGCGGCCGTCAGCGGCCCCACGACGTGCTTGGCGACGAGCAGGGCGTGCGCGAGCCGGCGCACCTTCTCCGCCCACGGCAGATCGTCCGCGGTGGCGAAGAAGGCGACCAGATGCAGCGAACCGGCCGCCAACCGCTCGATGTGCGAGGCGAGTTCCTGGGCGCCCCAGCCGGTGAGGGCCGCGTCCACGGCACCGGTGATCCGCTGCGGCACACCGGGCAGGCGCAGCACGCGCACCTGCCAGCCGTCGGCCACGAGTCCGGCCGCCGCGGCCTGGGCGACCTCGCTGCCGTCGTCCACGACGAGCGCTGCGGCACCCTGCGGGTAGGCACCCACCAGCCGGTCGGGCCCGGGCAGTTCCACGAGCGCGGCCTGCCCACGGCCCAACGCACCCGGCTTGGGAGCGTCCACAACGGCGGTCCCGGACGGCGCGGGGGACCGCTGCGGCTCAGGGGCCGTCGCCCCGCCCAGTCCGCCGACGAAGCCGACGATGTCGCCCAGGGTGCGCAGTTCGGCGAGTTGTTCGGGGCCGACGGGGGTGGGGCTGGGGAAGCGTTCCTGGAGGACGCCCATGATTTCGACGCGTTTGATGGAGTCGATGCCGAGGTCGGCTTCGACGTCCATGGTCAGGTCGAGCATGTTGGCGGGGTAGCCGGTCTTCTGTGCCACCACGTCGAGCAGGGCGGCTTTGACGTCGTCAATGGAGGCGGTGGGCGGTGGGGTCACCGTCGGCGCGGCGGGCGTCGCGGGAGTGCTCGGCGCCCCGCCCAGTCCGCCGACGAAGCCGACGATGTCGCCCAGGGTGCGCAGTTCGGCGAGTTGTTCGGGGCCGACGGGGGTGGGGCTGGGGAAGC
>NZ_JBSFHW010000070.1:21888-39943 GCF_053597275.1 Streptomyces sp. NPDC001492
GAGTCGATGCCGAGGTCGGCTTCGACGTCCATGGTCAGGTCGAGCATGTTGGCGGGGTAGCCGGTCTTCTGTGCCACCACGTCGAGCAGGGCGGCCTTGACGTCGTCCGTGGAGGCGGAGGCCGTGGCCGGTGCGGGCGCCGCAGGACTATTCGACGGTACCGCCGTACCGGGGCCGTTGAGCTCCAGTACGAAGCCGACGATCTCGTTCAGCGTGCGGAGTTCGGCGAGTTGTTCGGGGCCGACGGGGGTGGGGCTGGGGAAGCGTTCCTGGAGGACGCCCATGATCTCGACGCGCTTGATGGAGTCGATGCCCAGGTCCGCCTCGACGTCCATGTCGAGGTCCAGCGTCTCCGCCGGGTAGCCGGTCTTCTCGGAGACCACGCCCAGCAGTGCGGCGGCGATGGCCTCGCTGTCGACGGCCCGAACGGCGACCGGTGCCGCCACGGGCTGCGGACGGCCGTTCATGAGGCCGCCCAGGCTCAGCACGAAGTCCACGATCTCGCTGAGCGTGCGGAGTTCGGCGAGTTGTTCGGGGCCGACGGGGGTGGGGCTGGGGAAGCGTTCCTGGAGGACGCCCATGATCTCGACGCGCTTGATGGAGTCGATGCCCAAGTCCGCCTCCACGTCCATCTCGAGGTCCAGCATGTCCGCGGGGTAGCCCGTCTTCTGGGACACGATGTCGAGCAGCGCCGCCTCGACGTCGCCGGCCGAAGCGCCGGTGGCCGCCGGCGTCGGCTCCTCGGGCACGGTCGGCGGCTCCAGGGCCGCGGGCGCCGGGGCGGGCGCAGACGGCGGAAGCGCGGCCGGGGCAGGCGCTGCCAGCAGGGGGGCCGGAGGCTCGGGAGCGAGTACGGGAGCCGGCTCCACGACGGGAGCGGACGCCACCGGGGCCGCCGCACCCAGCTCCAGGGCCGCCATGTCCCGCAGGATCTCGTTGGCCCGCGTGTGTGCGCGCCCGATCGCCAGCCCGTGCTCCTTGACGGAGGCGACACCCGGCAGCACCGCGTCGAGCCGGCCCTGCTCGTCGGCCCGCTCCAGCAGGCCCATCATGCGCTGCGCGCTGGTGAGCTGGCCGGTGAGGTAGTCGTCGTGCAGCGCCAGGTGGTCGGCGATCAGGCTGGTGAGCCGGTCGTCGGCCGACGGGGCGGGGGCCAGGGGTTCGTCTTCCATGAACTCGCTCTCCAGGACGTCCAGTTGGGCGGACGGCGCCGCCGCCACGAGAGGCGGCGCGGCGGTGGGCGTCTCGGCTGCGCCGGGATGCGGGGACAGGGGCGCCGCGGCGGGCACCGGGGTCGGCTGAGGAGCCGCCACGGGCTGCTGCGGCGCGGGGGCGGCCGGGAGGGAGACGCGGTAGCCGTTCTCCACGGCATCCCGGTACGCGGCCCTACGGGCCTCGGGCACATGGTTGATGCCGTTCAGCGGTACGGTCATGCCCTTGGCCGGCTCGGTGGGTGCGGCCTCCGCCACGTAGCGGTCCTCGGTGGCCAACGGCAGTCCCAGTACGGCCAGTTGGGCGAGGGCCCGCTTGAGCGTCTGCTCGGCGTCCCCCTTGTCACCCGGGTCCAGCTGCACGGCGAAGTGCTCGCGCTCACCGAGGATGCGGCGCACCAGCTGGGTCAGCACACCCTTGGGGCCGAACTCGACGAAGGTGCGGAAGCCCGCCGCGTACATCTCCTCCACGCGATCGGCGAACTCCACCGGATTGACCAGCTGGTCGACCAGTGTGCGCCGGTTGGCCTCGACGTCCGGACCGTACGAGGCGCCGGGAGAGTTGGCGTACACGGGGCGGCGCGGCTCGCCGATCTCGGCCTGTGCCACCCGCTGCCCGAACGCCTCCACGGCGTGTGCGACGAAGGGTGTGTGGAACGCGGCCGACACCGGCAGCCGCAGCGCCCGGATTCCGGCCGCGCCCGCGGCCTCCACCAGCCGTTCCACCGCTTCGGTGGCACCGCCCACCACGATCTGGTCGGCCGCGTTGCGGTTGCAGACGGTCAGCTCCGGGTGCTCACTGAGGAGTTGCCGGACCTGGTCCTCGGGTGCGGACACCGCGGCCATCGCCCCGGGGTCGAAGTCCGGGTCGGCGGGCGGGGCCATCGCGGCGCCCCGGGCGCGGGCCAGCGCGAAGAACGTGTCGTCGTCGACAGCCTCCGCCGCCCACAGGGCCGCCAGCTCGCCGAAGCTGTGCCCGAGGAACCCGTCGGCGACGAAGCCGAGTTCGCTCAGATAGCGGTAGTGACCGGCTGCCAGCGCGCCGATCGCGGGCTGTGCGTACTCGGTGCGGCGCAGTTCGCTCTCCTGAGCCGCACGGGTCACCTCGTCGAAGGCCGGCGGCGGGAAGGCGACCCGGGACAGCGGCCGCTCGTGCTCGCCGAAGGCCGCGCCCGCCTGGTCGAAGGCCGCCCGCAGTGGGGGCAGCGCGAGCACCGCCGTGCGACCGGGCTCGACGTACTGGCTGCCCTGTCCGGCGAAGAGCGCGGCCACCTTTCCGGTGGGGGCGGCACTCGCGCGGAAGTAGATGCCCTTGGGGTGCGACCAGGCCTCGGCGGCCGGTTTGGCCCGCAGCTCGGCCGCCGCCAGGGCGCGCAGTTCGGCGAGCTCGGCGTCGTCGCGGGCGACCAGCGCGAGCCGGGGGTGGCCGGCCGGGGCGGGGTCGGTGCGCGGCTCCGCTCCCTCGGCGACGGCCCGTACCAGCCCGTTCATGTCAGGTTCATGCCATACGTGAACGCGGCTCACCGGGAACAGGACCCGCAGGTCGTCGCCGTCGCCGTGCTCCTCAAGGACCACATGGAAGTTGGTGCCGCCGAAGCCGAACGACGAGACGCCTGCCCGCCGCCTGGGACGGCTCGGGTCGAGGACCCAGGGGCGGGTGCGGGTGCCTACGTAGAACGGGCTCTCGGGCCAGTCGACGGCCGGGTTGGGCCGCTCCACGTTGATGGTGGGCGGCAGCAGCCGATGGTGCAGCGCGAGCGCCAGCTTGATCATCCCGGCCGCGCCCGCCGCCGCCTTGGTGTGGCCGATCTGCGACTTCACACTGCCGACCGCCGCGAACTGCCGCTCCTCGGTGAACTCGGAGACCACCGCGGCCAGCGCCGACAGCTCGGTCGCCTCGCCGACCGCCGTCCCGGTGCCGTGCGCCTCGAAGAGCTCGACGGAGGCCGGGGAGCAGTCGGCGTCCTCGTACGCCCGCCGCAGGGCCGTCATCTGCCCCTCCTTGCGCGGGGCGTAGATGGACTTGAAGCGGCCGTCGCTGGAGGAGCCGATGCCCCGGATCACCGCGTAGACACGGTTGCCGTCCCGCTCGGCGTCGGACAGCCGGCGCAGGGCCAGCATGCCGATGCCCTCGCCGATGAGGGTGCCGTCCGCGTCCGCGTCGAAGGGGCGGATGCTGCCCGTCTTGGAGAAGGCAGGCGTCTTGCTGAAGCACAGGTACATGAAGATGGTGTTCTCGGCGTCGCAGCCGCCCACCAGCATCGTGTCCGAGCGCCGTTCCAGCAGGTCGCTGATGGCCGACTTGACCGCGCCGAGCGAACTGGCGCAGGCCGCGTCGATCGTCATGTTGGTGCCGCCCAGGTCGAGGCGGTTGGCGATGCGGCCCGCGACGACGTTGCCGAGCATGCCGGGGAAGGAGTTCTCCTCCCAGGGCGCGTACGCCAGCTTGAACTTCTCGGCGATCTCCTCCGCGTCCCGCTCGCTCAGCCCGCAGGAGCGCACGACCTCCTTGAGGACCGGCGTCTGCAGCCGGGCGGTCAGCGGCTGGGTGAGCTGGTTGGCGCCGGTCACCCCGAGGACCACGCCGGTGCGGGAGGCGTCGTACCAGTCCTGGTCGGCGCCCGCGTCCTTGAGCAGGTCGCGTGCCACGACGAGGCTGAGCAGCTGGAGCACGTCGGTGACTTCGAGGGTGTTGGGCGGCAGCCCGAACTCCAGCGGGTTGAAGTCGACGGTCGGAATGAACCCGCCGCGCCTGGCGTACGTCTTGTCGGGTGCGGAGGGGTCGGGGTCGTAGTGCTCCGACAGGTCCCAGTGGGTGGCTGGGACGTCCTCGATGCAGTCCGCGGCCGAGACGACGTTGGTCCAGAACTCCCGCAGATCACGCGACTTGGGATACAGGGCGGACAGGCCGACGATCGCGATCGGATCCCGGGCGAGCCGGCGGTCGAGGTCGGAAGGATGTGAAGCGTTCACGGAGAGGCTCTCTTCGTCGTACGGCGGGCCCTGGAGCGGCCCGGGTCGGGTCGGTGGCCCTTCGGATGACGCACGTGTACACGTGTATGTGGGCAGGGCAGAGCGACGCGCGCACGCGTGGACGGGGAAACGCGGTGGGGATCAGGCGAGGGTGAGCAGGGGAGCGAGAACGCGGAGCGCGTCCGGGCGGTCGAGCATCGTGTAGTGATCGCCCGGAGCGGTGTGCGTGGTGAGGCCGTGCGGGGCGAGCGACTGCCAGCCGAGCGTCGGGTCGCCCGGGATCAGGCTGCGCTCGGCCTTGACCAGGGTGAGGGGCAGGGGTGCGGGAGCCGGACGGTGGGGAGCCGTCAGGCGGTTGTTGCGCAACAGCCCGTCGACGTACGTGTCGTAGAGCTTGCGCAGTCCGGGCAGCGGAGTGTCCGGCAGGAGGGCACCGGCGGCGACGCCCTCGTCGAGGACGACGGTGAGCCCCTCGTCGACGCCGAGTCCGGCCAGCCGTCCGGCGGGGACCGGGACCGGGCAGCCGCGTTTGGCCCCGAGGTACATGGCGAACCAGCCGAGGAGCAGGTCGGGTTCGAGCGCGTCGTCGGGCTGCTGGTACTCCTCGGTCGGCGCGATGCTGTCCAACAGGACCAGCCGATCCGGTAGTCGGCCCGCGGGCAGTTGCCCGGTCATGGCCAGGGCGAGCACACCGCCGAAGGACCAGCCGGCGAGCGTGTACGGCTCCTGGGGCGGCTCGATCGCGCTCAGCAGTACGGCGGACAGGTCCTCCACGGTGGTGGCGGCCCGGCCTCCGGTGAGCGCCGCCTCCGCGTACTCGGGCACCGAGCCCAGGTCGAGCACGGTCAGCCCGGCGCCGGCCGGCAGCGTGTCGGCCAGGCCCTGGTACACGGAGGCCGCGAGGGCGCCGGGGTGGACGAGGTACACGGTCCGCCCGCCGGGGGCCGCGGCCCGCAGGACCCGGGCCACCGGCGGCCTCACGTCACGCGGTCGCCGCACGCTGCCCGCTCTCCTCGGCGAGATAGGCGGCCAGGTCCTTCACCGTCGGGTGGTACCAGAGGGTGGTGGTGCTGAGCTCGAAGCCGAGCCAGTTCTCCAACTCGCCGGCCAGGATGAGGGCTTCGGTCGAGTCGAGGTCCAGTTCGTCGAAGTAGACCTCGCGCGAGACCTCGCCGGTGGCCACGCCCAGACGGTGGGCGATCTTCTCGATGAGCCAGGTCTCCGCCTCGGCGGCGGTCACTGCGGGCATGATGGGTCGTCCTTTCCTGAGTCGCTCCCGGGCGCACGGGTGTGCCCAGGAGCGAGCGGTCGGATAAGGGCATACGTCGGCCTCGACGGTGGCGCCCAGGGTGATGACACGTGTATTGGCGCAGGGTTTCGCGGGACGCCGGCAGGGGAAAAGGGGACGATCTGGCGCGCCGGAATCGAAAACGCGGTAAGCAGTAAGGGGAAGTGGAGCCGTTTTCTGCGAAACGCCGCCGCGCTGCGGCGAAAGACAACGTGTCAGTAATGCGTGGTCTGGTCCATTCGGTGTTCGGTTGGGTCAAGACTTGCGGGCCCGCAAGCCTGCGATGCCTTTGGTTGGTCGCCCGAAGCACGCAGGTCACAGTCTTGCCAGGTTCTGGAATCTTTAACAACAGGCCTTCCGGTCAGTGGAAAGAAATCCACGTTTACGGGCGTGGACGACTCGCGGTCCAGAGTAACGAGCGGGTTAAAGGTGCTCGCGGAAGACGGGTTACTACTGGTTACCCGTCTTCGCCTCACGCCGGAAGGCACCCGGTGTCATCCGCACGCGGCGGACGAAGAACTTGCCGAAGTTGGTGACTTCGGAGAATCCGAGCCGGCGGGCGATGGCCGTGATGGGCAGATCCGTGTGGGCCAGCAGGCGCCGTGCCTCCAGCGCGACCCTGGCGTCGATCACGTCCTTGGCGGAGGTGCCGGCGACGGTCCGGCAGGCCCGGGTGAGAGCGCGGGTACTGCAGTTGAGGGCGGTGGCGTAGTCCTCCACCAGCCGGGTGTCGGGGTAGTGCCGGTCCAGTTCGCGGCGGAAGCGGAGGAAGAGCTCGCTCTGCTCGGTGCTGAGGGTGCTGGCTTCCACCTCGTGGTGGCGGCTTCGGCAGAGCTGGTCGATGTGGAGCAGCACCACGGCCAGCAGGTGCTTGAGCAGTTCTTCGCCGAGCCCTTGGTCGGGCCGCTCGAACTCCTCCTTCAAGACGCTCAGGACCCGCTGGAACGCGGACAGTTCGGTGTCGCACAGCTGCCAGTGCGAGGGGCGCAGGACATCGTCGAGCATGCCCATGTGGACACTCATCTTGAGCGGGAACGCCTCGGTGAACATGATGATGTCCGCGTCCATGCCGGACTCCGGGCAGGACTGGATCACCTGGTTGGGCCGGGTCCACAGCAGCGTGCCGGCCTGGCACTCCACCGACGTGGAGTCGATCTCGAACGTTCCCCTCCCCGTGGTGACCAGCATGATCTGGTGGAAGTCGAGCCGGTGGGGAGAGGCGAGGAAGTCCGCGCCGCCCATGGCATGCAGCTCGTCCAGGCTCGCCACGGCGATGTCGAGGCCGGGGCGGCAGACGGGTCTGTACGGCACCACAGGGATCGGTAACGATACGAAATCGACCATGAGCGTTCCGGAATCAACCTTTCAGATTCAACTATCGGCTTGAAATGATAGAGGTGGTCGCCCGACAGACGTAATCCCTGCTCAGCACGTGTCAATGCCGCTCTCTGAAGTGCACGCGAAGGGACTCTGAACGGGATGACCACCCCCCACTCCGCCGGTCCGGAGCGTTCCGTCGTCGACCGGACGCTCAGCATCCTCGGTGCCTTCGACCGGAACAACCCGACGCTGACACTCAGCGACATCAGCCGGCGCGCCGGACTCCCCCTGGCCACCGTGCACCGCCTCGTCAGCAAGCTCCACTCCTGGGGAGCCCTGGAGCGGTGCGCCGACGGCCTGTACAGCATCGGACTGCGCCTGTGGGAGACGGCCATCCTCGCACCGCGCTCCTCCGCACTGGTCGAGGCGGCGCAGCCGCATCTGATCGCCCTGCACGGGCAGACCTCGGGCGCCGCGGTGCTCGCCATCCGGGACGGCGCCGAAAGCGTGTGCCTGTCCTTCGTCTCGGACGACCCCGAATTCCCCAACCGCTACAGCCCCCAGGGCTGTCGCGTTCCCCTGCACACCACCTCCGTCGGCCTGGCGCTGCTCGCCCACGCCGAGCAACGCCTTCAGGACGAGGTCTGCCGTGGCCCCTTGCGTTCCTACACCCCGCGCACCCTGACCGACGGCGCCGCACTGAAGCGTCTCCTGGACAGGATCAGACGTGAGGGGCACGCAGCCGCCTACGGCATGCTGGCCGAGGAGCGGGGCGGGGTCGCCGTCCCCGTCCGGGACGCCCGCGGTGTCGTGGTCGCGGCCGTGGCGGTCGTGGGCCCCCCTGACCTGGTCCGGCCGGCCCGGGTCGCCCACCACGTCCACGTCGCGGGCAATGCCATCTCGCAGGGCCTGCGGGCGATGCGGTCGGGTGAGGCGGAGATCGGGGCATGAGGCGCGGTCGAACGAGCACCTGACGGCACCAGGGTGGGTGACGGTGCGTCAACTCGTCGGCGTCGGCGGCGCTCAGCCCTTCACCCCGTCGGCGGCCGGGCCGGCCGGCACCCGCGACGAAACCGCCCCGGCAGGCGGGATGCCTGCCGGGGCGGGGAACCTCACGGGCCCGTCGGACCCGGGCGTCAGCTCAGGGACGCCAGCGCCGCGTTCCACGTGGCCGACGGGCGCATGACCGCGGCGGCCTTCGCCGGGTCCGGCTGGTAGTAGCCGCCGATGTCGGCCGGCTTGCCCTGGACGGCGAGCAGCTCGTCGACGATCTTCTGCTCATTGGCGGTGAGCGTCTCGGCCAGCGGGGCGAAGGCCTTCGCCAGGTCCGCGTCCTCGGTCTGCGCGGCCAGCTCCTGCGCCCAGTACAGGGACAGGTAGAAGTGGCTGCCGCGGTTGTCGATGCCGCCGACGCGACGGGTCGGGGACTTGTCCTCGTTGAGGAAGGTCGCCGTGGCGCGGTCGAGGGTGTCGGCCAGGACCTTGGCGCGGGTGTTGCCGGTGGCCGTGGCGTACTGCTCCAGGGACGGCACCAGCGCGAAGAACTCGCCCAGCGAGTCCCAGCGCAGGTAGTTCTCCTTGACCAGCTGCTGGACGTGCTTCGGGGCAGAACCGCCGGCGCCCGTCTCGAACAGACCGCCGCCCGCCATCAGCGGAACGACCGACAGCATCTTGGCGCTGGTGCCCAGCTCCAGGATGGGGAAGAGGTCGGTGAGGTAGTCACGCAGCACGTTGCCGGTCACCGAGATGGTGTTCTCGCCGCGGCGGATGCGCTCGATCGACAGCTTGGTCGCCTCGACCGGGGCGAGAATCCGGATGTCCAGGCCCTCGGTGTCGTGCTCCGGCAGGTACTGCTTGACCTTCTCGATGATCACGGCGTCGTGGCCGCGGGTCTCGTCCAGCCAGAACACCGCCGGGTCGCCGGTGGCGCGGGCGCGGGTGACGGCCAGCTTCACCCAGTCGCGGATCGGGGCGTCCTTGGTCTGGCAGGCGCGGAAGATGTCGCCGGGGGCGACCGGCTGCTCCAGGACGACGTTGCCGCCCTGGTCGACCAGACGGACCGTGCCGGCCTTCTTGATCTCGAAGGTCTTGTCGTGGGAGCCGTACTCCTCGGCCTTCTGCGCCATCAGGCCGACGTTCGGGACCGAGCCCATGGTGGCGGGGTCGTAGGCGCCGTTGGCACGGCAGTCGTCGATCACGGCCTGGTAGACGCCGGAGTAGGAGGAGTCCGGCAGGACCGCGAGGGTGTCGGCCTCCTGGCCGTCCGGGCCCCACATGTGGCCGGAGGTGCGGATCATGGCCGGCATCGAGGCGTCGACGATCACGTCGGACGGCACGTGCAGGTTGGTGATGCCCTTGTCGGAGTCGACCATCGCAAGGGCCGGGCCCTCGGCGAGCTCGGCGTCGAAGGAGGCCTTGATCTCGGCGCCCTCCGGCAGGGACTCCAGGCCCTTGTAGATGCCGCCCAGGCCGTCGTTCGGGGACAGGCCGGCCGCGGCGAGGGTCTCGCCGTACTTCGCGAAGGTCTTCGGGAAGAAGGCGCGCACCACATGACCGAAGACGATCGGGTCGGAGACCTTCATCATCGTGGCCTTGAGGTGCACGGAGAACAGCACGCCCTCGGCCTTGGCGCGGGCGACCTGCGCGGCCAGGAACTCGTTGAGCGCGGTGGCGCGCATCACGGAGGCGTCGACGACCTCGCCCGCGAGCACCGGTACCGACTCGCGCAGCACCGTGGTGGTGCCGTCCTCGCCGAGCAGCTCGATGCGCAGCGCACCGGCCTCGGAGATCACCGTGGACTTCTCGGTGGAGCGGAAGTCGTTCTCGCCCATGGTCGCCACGTTGGTCTTGGACTCCGAGGACCAGGCGCCCATGCGGTGCGGGTGGGTCTTGGCGTAGTTCTTGACCGAGGCGGGGGCGCGGCGGTCGGAGTTGCCCTCACGCAGCACCGGGTTCACGGCGGAGCCCTTGACCTTGTCGTAGCGGGCCTGGATCTCCCGCTCCTCGTCGGTCTTGGGGTCGTCCGGGTAGTTCGGCAGCGCGTAGCCCTGGCCCTGCAGCTCGGCGATCGCGGCCTTCAGCTGCGGGATCGAGGCCGAGATGTTCGGCAGCTTGATGATGTTGGCCTCGGGCGTCTTGGCCAGCTCGCCCAGCTCGTGGAGGGCGTCCGGGATCCGCTGGTCCTCGGTCAGGTACTCCGGGAACAGGGCGATGATGCGCCCGGCCAGCGAGATGTCACGGGTCTCCACAGCGACACCCGCCTGCGAGGCGTACGCCTGGACCACCGGCAGGAAGGAATACGTCGCCAGGGCCGGGGCCTCGTCAGTGTGCGTATAGAAGATGGTCGAGTCAGTCACCGGGTGCTCCGCTCCACGTCTGCAACATTGCTCGACATCAAGATATCTCCTGATCGAGGTCGGCTCGACAGGGGTCCGGCCACACGTCCCACACTCCGGAACCCGATCCGCGCTCCCGCCGTGCAACCAAAGCGGCCGATCCCGGGTCCTGGAAGGAGATCGTGCATCTGATCGTCGACGGCCGGAGCTGACCACCCGGCCGCCAGAGTGAAAGCTGACCATGAGATATCGCAGCAGAGTGACGGCCCCCGCGGCCGCCCTGATCGGCACGGCCGCGGCACTGACCGTGGGGGGTACGGCGTCCGCGGCGCCGAAAGCCGAGGCCAGGCCGAAGGACGACGGCACCCCTGGCCCCGAGACCCTCGGCGACTCCGTCTTCCCGACCCTCGGCAACGACGGCTACCGCGTCCGGACCTACCACCTCGACCTCTCCTACGACCCGGCGACCAAGCTGGTCGACGCCACCGCCACCCTGAGGATCAGCACCACCCAGGCGCTGACCCGCTTCTCGCTGGACGCCCTCGGCCTGGACATACGCTCCGTCCGCGTCGGCGGCCGCACCGCCGCCTTCGAGCAGGCGGACGAGAAGCTGCGGATCACGCCCGCCCGACCGCTGCCCGAGGGGGCCCGGACGACGGTGTGCATCGAGTACGGCGCGGACCCGAGCCGCACCCTCGCGCACACCGCCTGGGTCGTCACCCCGGACGGCTTCGCGATCTGCCCGCAGCCGAACTCGGCGCACACCGTCTTCCCCTGCAACGACCACCCGTCGGACAAGGCGGACTTCACCTTCCGCGTCACCGTCCCGGCCGGCCTGCGAGGCGTCGCGAACGGCCTGCTCACCGGCACCGAGACCCTCACCGACGGCCGCACGGCGTACTCGTACCGCTCCCGCGAGCCGATGGCCACCGAGCTGGTGCAGATCACGGTCGGGGACTACGTGGTCAAGGACCGGCAGGGCCCGCACGGGCTCCCACTGCGCGATGTCGTGCCCACCGCGCGGGCCGCCGCCCTGGAACCGGCGCTGGCGCTCACCCCCGGGCTGGTCGACTGGCTGGAGCAGCGGCTCGGGGCGTTCCCCTTCGAGACGTACGGGCTGCTGCCGTGCAACTCCGACGCCCCGAACGCCTTCGACTTCACGGGCCTGGAGACCCAGACCCTCACCCTGTACAAGCCGAACTTCCTGCTCCAGGAGGAGAAGAAGATCGGCTCGCACATGATGCACGAGCTGGTCCACTCCTGGTTCGGCAACCTCGTCAGCCCCGCCAACTGGGCCGACCTGTGGCTCAACGAGGGCCACGCGGACTACTACGGACTGCTGTACCGCTATGAGCGCGGCTGGACCGACTCGCTCGGCTACAGCACCTTCGAGGACCGTATGAAGTACACCTACGGCGTCGGCGACCAGTGGCGCCACGACTCGGGGCCGGTCGCGGCCCCGAACGCGGTGAACCTCTTCGACAGCCAGCGCTACACCGGCGGCGTCCTCGTCCTGTACGCACTGCGCCAGGTCGTCGGCGAGGACGTCTTCCACGCCATCGAGCGGTGCTTCCTGGACCGGTACCGCAACTCCGCGGCGACGACGGAGGACTACATCGCCGTCGCCTCGGAGGTCTCCGGGCAGGACCTGTCCGGCTTCCTCAAGGACTGGCTCTACGGCACGAAGACGCCGCGGATGCCCGGCCACCCGGACTGGACGGTCAAGCCGGTGAGCTCGGCGCTCGCCTCACCGCACAGCCGCAGGGGCGGGCACTGGCACGAGAACTCCGCGACGCTCTGACCCTGTTGCCCCTTCAGGGCCCTCAGTCGAGGCGGGCGGCGGACACGTCGCCCGCCTCGACGGCCGTCCCCTGCGGGCCGCGCTGCTGCGGGATGCTGACCGAACCCTGCTGCAGCGCCACCGTCCGCGCGGGCGCCGGGATGCGGATGCCCTCCTCGCGGTAGCGCTTGTGCAGCGCCTTGATGAACTCGTGCTTGATGCGGAACTGGTCGCTGAACTCGCCGACACCCAGGATGACGGTGAAGCCGATCCGGGAGTCGCCGAAGGTGTGGAAGCGGATCGCCGGTTCGTGGTCCGGGACCGCTCCGTCGACCCCGGTCATCACCTCGGCGATGACGTCCATGGTCACGCGCTCGACATGCTCCAGGTCGCTGTCGTAGGCGACACCGACCTGGACGAGGATCGTCAACTTCTGCTCGGGGCGCATGAAGTTGGTCATGTTCGCCTTCGCCAGCTCCCCGTTGGGGATGACGACCAGGTTGTTGGAGAGCGCGCGCACGGTCGTCTGACGCCAGTTGATGTCCTCGACGTAGCCCTCCTCGCCGCTGCTCAGCCGGATGTAGTCACCGGGCTGCACGGTCTTCGAGGCGAGAATGTGGATGCCCGCGAAGAGGTTGGCGAGGGTGTCCTGCAACGCGAGCGCGACGGCCAGGCCGCCCACGCCCAGGGCGGTGAGCATCGGGGCGATCGAGATGCCCAGCGTCTGCAGCACCACCAGGAAGCCGATCGCCAGAACCAGCACCCGGGTGATGTTCACGAAGATGGTGGCCGAGCCTGCGACCCCGGACCGTGACGTGGTGACCGCCCGCACCAGACCGGCGATCACCCGGGCCGCCGTCACCGTGACGACGAAGATGAGCACCACCGTCAGCATCTGGTTGACGTGGTTCTGGACCGTCCTGGTCAGCGGCAGCGCCGCTCCCGCGGAGGCCGCGCCGCCCACGATCGCCGCCCAGGGCACCACCGTGCGCAGCGCGTCGACGATGACGTCGTCGCCGCTCCAGCGGGTGCGGTCGGCGTGCTTGCCCAGCCAGCGCAGCAGCATGCGCAGCAGGAACGCGGCCAACAGGCCCGCCGCCAGCGCGACTGAGGCAATGACCAGGTCGTCCACGGTGAGCGCTCGGTTCACCGGCTACCTCCAAGTTCGGGATGTGCAGCCGCTCATCCTGCCCTATTCCGCACAGGAGTTCGCACTGGCGGCCGGCGGGACGGTGCGGTTTCGGACGCCGCCCGGCATCAAGGGCCGGGCGCTCAAGGTCTCCGTCACACGTCGGTGAACGACCCGCCCCGCCCGGCCCCCGCAGCGAACCGTGCCGCCCCCTCCAGACCCTCCGCCAACACGCCCATCCCGTAACGGAGTTCGCCCCGCATGGCCGCAGGCTCGTCCAGCCCGTCCTGCTCCAGCACCGAAGCCCGGTCGCCCCGCAGACAGGCCTGCGGGAAGCGGGCGATCTCGGCGGCCAGTGCCTCCGCCTCGGTGCGGGCCGTCCCGGTGGGGACGAGCCGGTTGGCGAGGCCCATCTCGTAGGCCTCCCGTGCCGGTACCGCCCGCCCGGTGAGGATCATGTCCAGTGCGCGGCTCTGCCCGATCAGCCGGGGCAGCCGTACCGTGCCGCCGTCGATCAGCGGGACGCCCCAGCGGCGGCAGAACACGCCGAAGACGGCGTCCTCCTCGGCGACCCGCAGATCGCACCAGAGGGCCAGCTCGAGGCCGCCGGCCACGGCGTGCCCCGCGACGGCGGCGATCACCGGCTTGGACAGCCGGAGCCGCGTCGGCCCCATCGGGCCGTCGCCGTCCTCCGCGACCCGGTTGCCGCGGTCGGTGCCGAGCGCCTTGAGGTCGGCGCCCGCGCAGAACGTGCCGCCCTCGCCCCACAGCACCGCCACCCGTGCCTCGTCGTCCGCCTCGAACTCCCGGAAGGCGGCGACGAGTTCGACGGCCGTCGGACCGTCCACCGCGTTGCGGACCTCGGGGCGGGAGAGGACGACCGTGGTGACGTGTCCCTGGCGTTCGATACGGACGGCCATGCTGGGCCCCTTTCTCCGACAGTACCGGTGCGGGCGGCGACCGTCGGGGCGATCGTTGAACGGCTGTGCGAGGCTGGATCACCGTACAGAGGGAGTGTTCCTGATGGCAGCTGCACATGCGGGCGCGCCGCCGGTCGCCGTCGTGACCGGCGCCAACCGCGGTATCGGATTCGAGGTCGTACGCCAGCTCGCCGGCCGCGGACACCACGTGGTGCTCGGCTCGCGCGACCTCGGCAAGGGCCGCTCCGCCGCCGCGCGCATCGACCCGGGCGGCGAGCGGGTGAGCGCGGTGCGGCTCGATGTCTCCGACGCGGAGAGCGTGGCCGCCATGGCGGAGTGGGTGAGCGGGAACCTGGGGCGCGTGGACGTGGTCGTCAACAATGCGGCGATCCTGTACGACACCTGGGCGCAGGCCCGTTCGGCGGACCTCGACGAGGTGCAACGGGCTCTGGACACCAATCTGTTCGGCGCCTGGCGGGTCACCCAGGCGCTGCTTCCGCTGCTGCGGCGCAGCCCGCATCCGCGGGTGGTCATGGTCAGCAGCGAGGGCGGTTCGCTGCAGTCGATGAGCGGCGGCACCCCTGCCTACAGCGTCTCCAAGGCCGCGCTCAACGCCCTGACCTGCCTGCTGGCCGGTGAGTTGCGCCGACAGCGCATCCTCGTCAACGCGATCTGTCCCGGCTGGGTGGCCACCGACATGGGCGGCCACGGCGGGCGTCCCGTCGCCGAAGGAGCCGCCGGGATCGTGTGGGCGGCCACGCTGCCCGACAACGGGCCGACCGGGGGGTTCTTCCGGGACGGCAAACCGATTCCCTGGTGAGGTCG
The DNA here is from genome assembly GCF_053597275.1 of Streptomyces sp. NPDC001492. Taxonomy (NCBI): domain Bacteria; kingdom Bacillati; phylum Actinomycetota; class Actinomycetes; order Kitasatosporales; family Streptomycetaceae; genus Streptomyces; species Streptomyces sp. NPDC001492. The sequence goes on from NZ_JBSFHW010000070.1 coordinate 36,670, forward strand.
GGGAGCCGGTTCAGATCACCTTGAGGCGGACCAGTGCGCCCAGCGTCAGTGCGCCCGGCAGCAGCGGCAGCCACACCGTGATGATCCGGTAGGCGAGCACGACCGCGGTCGCGACGGCCACCGGGCCGCCCGCCGCCACCAGCGCCACGACCAGCGCCGCCTCCACCGAGCCGAGTCCGCCCGGTGTCGGCACCAGCGCGACGGCGACCGTCGCCGCCAGGTACGCGACCGCCATGTGCACGGGCGGCACCGGCAGCCCCAGCGACAGACCGACCAGCACCAGCCCTGCCGCCTGCAGCGCGGGGAAGGCGAGCGAACCGCCCCACAGAGCAAGGGCGCGGGACGGCCGGGTGTGCACCGAGCGCAGCTCGCACAGCGCCGTGCGCAGGAAGGACACGACGGCCGTGCGCAGCCGTCGTACGAGAACCAGGGCGGCCGAAGCCACGACCACGGCCGCGGCGACGGCGAGCAGCAGCGGCCCCACCGCGCCGTCGGGCAGCAGCGTGCCGAAGTGCAGCGCGCCCGGGAAGGCGAGCAGCAGCCCGGCCAGCAGGCTCAGCCGGGCGACCGTCTCCGCCAGCAGGTACAGGGCGAGCGCGGCCGAGGAGCGGGCGAGCGGGATGCCGCACACGGTCATGAACCGCAGATTCACCGCGCCCGCGCCGAGGCCGGTCGGCAGCAGGTGGTTGGCCGAGCCCGCCGCGAACTGGGTGGCGAGCAGCCGCCGCCTGGGCAGCCGGTCGACGACCGCGCCCTGCCGGGTGAAGGCGGCCGCCACCCAGGTCAGGCAGGTGGCGCCGGCCGCTGCCAGCAGCCAGGGCCACTCGGCGGCCCGCAGATGACCGAAGCCCTCGACGAGCACGGAGCGGTGCTGCACGGCCACGACGGACACGAGCAGCAGCGGCAGCAGGCACAGGATCTGCCGGAGCACGCGGGCCGGGACGCGCCGGGGGAGTCGCCCCGGGGGGAGCCCTTGGGGAAGGTGTACCGCAGTCACATCCGGAGAGGGTTTCCACGCCGTGCCAACGGCGGGTTGCGGAAGCGGGGACAGCGGCTGAAGCGGGGACAGCGGCTTGCGTACGGTCATCGGGTCCTTCGCGGGGGGCGTCAGGAAAACATTGACCTCAACGTTGCTCGAGGTTCTACGGTCTCTCTCATGAGCATGGAGACCACCGCCTGGATGCAGTTGCACAGTGTCATGAACGCCGAGCAGGAGCGGCGCCCCCTGGCGCGCGCCACGCTGCGTCGCATCGCCGCGTTCGCCCGCCCGCACCGCGCCCGCATGGCGCAGTTCGTGCTGCTCGGGGTGGTGACCGCGCTGCTCGCCGTCGCGACGCCCGTACTGGCCGGGCGTGTCGTGAACGCGATCGTGTCGGGGCGCGACGAGGGCACGGTGGTACGCCTGGCCCTGCTCATCGCGCTCATCGCGGTCGCGGAGGCGGCTCTCGGCATCCTCGGAAGGAGGCTTTCGGCGACGCTCGGGGAGGGACTCATCCTCGATCTGCGCACGGCTGTGTTCGATCATGTGCAGCGGATGCCGGTCGCGTTCTTCACACGCACACGTACGGGAGCGCTGGTCTCCCGTCTCAACAACGACGTGATCGGCGCGCAGCGCGCGTTCAGCAACACCCTGTCCGGAGTGGTCAGCAATCTGGTCACCCTGCTGCTCACGCTCGCCGTCATGCTCACGCTGTCCTGGCAGATCACCCTGCTCGCGCTGGTGCTGCTGCCGGTGTTCGTGATCCCCGCCCGGCGCATGGGCAGCCGCATGGCCCGTATGCAGCGGGAGGCGGCCACCCTCAACGCGGCGATGGGCACCCGCATGACCGAGCGGTTCTCCGCCCCGGGAGCCACGCTCGTCAAGCTCTTCGGGCGGCCGGAGGAGGAGTCTGTGGAGTTCGCGGCCCGCGCCCGCCGGGTCGCGGAGATCGGCGTGCGCACCGCGACGGCCCAGTCGGTGTTCATCACCGCCCTGACTCTGGTCTCTTCGCTGGCCCTCGCCCTGGTCTACGGCCTCGGCGGCTGGTTCGCGCTGCGCGGCAGCCTGGAACCGGGCGCGGTCGTGTCGCTGGCGCTGCTGCTGACCCGTATGTACGCGCCGCTGACCGCGCTCGCCGGGGCGCGCGTCGAGGTGATGAGCGCCCTGGTCAGCTTCGAGCGGGTCTTCGAGGTGCTCGACCTCAAGCCCCTCATCGAGGAGAAACCGGACGCGCACGCCGTGCCCGGCGGCCCGGTCTCCGTCGAGTTCGACGACGTCCGCTTCGCCTACCCGTCCGCCGACAAGGTCTCCCTGGCCTCCCTGGAGGAGGTGGCGAGTCTGGACACCCGGGGCGGCGCCGAGGTCCTGCACGGCATCTCCTTCCGCGCCGAACCGGGCCAGACCGTCGCACTCGTCGGCTCCTCCGGCGCGGGCAAGTCGACGATCGCCGCACTGCTTCCGCGCCTGTACGACGTCGACGGGGGCGCGGTGCGCGTCGGCGGCAGCGACGTCCGCGATCTGACCGCCGCCTCCCTGCGCGCCACCCTCGGGATGGTCACCCAGGACGGCCACCTCTTCCACGACACGGTCCGCGCCAACCTCCTGCTGGCCGCCCCCACCGCCACCGAGGCGGACCTGTGGGACGCGCTGCGCCGCTCCCGCCTCGACGATCTCGTACGGTCCCTGCCCGACGGTCTCGACACGGTCGTCGGCGAGCGCGGCTACCGCCTCTCCGGCGGCGAACGCCAGCGCATGACCATCGCCCGGCTGCTGCTGGCCCGCCAGCGCGTGGTCATCCTCGACGAGGCCACCGCCCACCTCGACAACACCTCGGAGGCCGCCGTCCAGGAGGCCCTGGCCGAGGCGCTGGAGGGCCGCACCGCGGTCGTGATCGCCCACCGGCTGTCCACGGTGCGGGCGGCGGACGTGATCCTGGTGATCGAGGGCGGGCGGATCGTGGAACGGGGCACGCACGAGGAACTGCTGGTGGCCGGCGGGCGGTACGCGGAGCTCTACCGGACGCAGTTCGAGGAGCGGGCGGCGCAGGCGACGGGGATCGCCGGCGCCGGGGAGGCGGTGGCGTAGGAGACACGGCGACCCCCGAGGGGCATCTGCTGCCGCCCTCGGGGGTCCGCTGGTCCAAGGGACCGGCACGTCTGTCCTACGGGACCAGCGCGTCCTTCTTCCCGCCGACCCGCTCGCGGACCAGCGCGAAGCCGACCACGCCGATGGCCACCAGGGTGGACAGGACCACCTGGTCGCGTCCGCCGCCGTCGGCCGTGTCGGTGAGCATGT
>NZ_JBSFHW010000071.1:0-35344 GCF_053597275.1 Streptomyces sp. NPDC001492
GGCTCGCTGGTGACACCCGACGCTTGAGGAGCGGGGGTCCGGGGGCCGGCCCCCGGGTCGGGACGGGAAGGGGCGGCGGGGGCGAAAAAATCCGGGGCCCGCGGCCTCAGCCCCGCACCTCCGCCAGCACCGCATCCGTGAACACCGGCCATACCTCGACCGCCCACGGCCCGAAGGCCCGGTCGGTCAGGGCCACGCCCGCCACCCCCGCGTCCGGGTCGATCCACAGGAACGTACCCGCCTGCCCGAAGTGCCCGAAGGTCCGCGGAGAGGACGAAGAACCCGTCCAGTGCGGCGACTTGGAGTCACGGATCTCGAAGCCGAGACCCCAGTCGTTCGGATTCTGGTGCCCGAACCCCGGCAGGACACCCTTCGTGCCCGGGTACTGCACCGTCATCGCCTGCGCCACCGTCCGCGGATCCAGCAGCCGCGGCGCCTGCACCTCGGCCGCGAACCGCAGCAGGTCCTCGACCGTCGAGACACCGTCCTTGGCGGGGGAGCCCTCCAGCGAAGTGCCGCTCATCCCCAGCGGCTCCAGCACCGCCTGCCGCAGATACTCCCCGAACGGGATGTCCGTCGCCTTGGCGATGTGGTCGCCGAGCTGCTCGAACCCGGCGTTGGAGTACAGCCGCCGCTCCCCGGGCGGCGCGGTCACCCGGTGCTCGTCGAACGCGAGCCCCGAGGTGTGGGCCAGCAGATGCCGCACCGTCGAGCCGGGCGGCCCGGCAGGCTCGTCGAGCTCGATCGCCCCCTCCTCGTACGCGACGAGGGCGGCGTACGCGGCGAGCGGCTTGGTGACCGAGGCGAGCGGGAAGCGGTGGGCGGCCGGGCCATGGGTGCCGAGGACCGTGCCGTCGCCGCGCACCACACCCGCCGCGGCGGTGGGAACCGGCCATTTTTCGATCAACGCAAGGCTCTTCAGCGACATGCCGTCGAGCCTAAGCGCTCACGGTGTGGGCCCCGGCAACGGGTCGGGCTCGGGCCTGAAGCCGAGCGGGACCCGGAGCTGCCCGCCAGTCACCGCCACAGCCCCATGTCCCGCCCGTTTCCAGTGTGCTTATTTCTTTGGGTTCCGCTTGCTTGGAGTGCACTCGAAGGCCATAGCGTTGAGGTCATGACGGTGATGGAGACCATGCCCACCCGGACCGACAGCTGCGGTGCCCCGCCCCGCCCCCACCGGCGCCCCGAAGGCCAGGACAGCTACACGATCAGCGAGGTCGTCGCGTTCACCGGCCTGACCGCGCACACCCTGCGCTGGTACGAGCGCATCGGTCTGATGCCGCACGTGGACCGCTCGCACACGGGCCAGCGCCGCTACAGCAACCGCGACCTCGACTGGCTCGACCTCGTCGGCAAGCTCCGGCTCACGGGTATGCCGGTCGCCGACATGGTGCGGTACGCGGAGCTGGTGCGCGAGGGCGATCACACGTTCGGCGAGCGCTTCGAGCTGCTCGAGCAGACCCGCCGGGACGTGCTGTCGCGGATGGCCGAGCTCCAGGACACCCTCGCGGTGCTCGACCGGAAGATCAGTTTCTACGCGGAGAAGGTGCGATGACGGACAGCAGGATCCCGACCGTACGACTCGGCGCCGACGGCCCCGAGGTCGGCGTCCAGGGCCTCGGCTGCATGGGCATGAGCTTCGCCTACGGCCCCGCCGACGCGAAGGAGTCACGGGCCACCCTGGAACGGGCACTGGAGCTGGGCGTCACGCTGTACGACACCGCGGAGGGCTACGGCGACGGCGACAACGAGCGCTTCCTCGCGCCCTTCTTCAAGGCGCACCGGGACGAGGTCGTCATCGCGACCAAGTTCGGCGTACGCGTCGCGGCGGGCGACCGCACCAAGCGCGTCATCCGCGGCGACGCCCCGTACGTCCGCCAGGCCGCCGAGGGCAGTCTGCGCCGCCTGGACGTCGACGTCATCGACCTCTACTACATGCACCGGCGCGATGTGAACGTCCCGATCGAGGAGACCGTCGGCGCCATGGCCGAGCTGGTCCGCGAGGGCAAGGTCAAACACCTCGGCCTCAGCGAGGTCACCGCCGACGAACTGCGTGCCGCGCAGGCCGTGCACCCGATCGCCGCCGTGCAGTCGGAGTGGTCCCTGTTCAGCCGGGACATCGAGACCAACGTGGTGCCGGCCGCCCGCGAACTGGGCGTGGCCCTGGTCCCCTACTCCCCGCTCGGCCGCGGCTTCCTCGCCGGCTCCTTCTCCAACGCGGACAAGGACCTCACCGACGGCGACGTCCGCCGCACGATGCCCCGCTTCCAGGGCGACAACGCGGCCGCCAACGCAACGCTCCTGGAACCGATCCGAGCGGTGGCCGAAGCACACGGTGCCTCCCCGGCCCAGATCGCCCTGGCCTGGGTCCAGCAACGAGCGGACGTGCACGGCCTTGCGGTGGCCCAGATCCCGGGCACGACGAAGGTCAAAAGGGTGGAGGAAAACGCGGCGGCGACGGCGATCGTCCTGACGGATGACGAGTTGGCCGCGCTGGAGCCGATCGCGGCCAAGGTGGCAGGTACGCGTTACCCGGACATGTCCTTCGCTTCGGCAGGCAGGGAGTAGAACTTTCACGGGGGGCGCGGGCAGCCGACAAACCGAACCCCGCACCCCCCTAAAGTTCCGCCAACAACTCCGCCTTCTTGACGGAGAACTCCTCATCCGTCACCAGCCCCGCCTGATGCAGTTCCCCCAGGTGACGGATCCGTTCGGCGATATCCGCAGGATCCCGCCGCGGCGCCGAGGCCGACACCACAGCCGCCGGCCCGGCATCCCGCACAGCGGCAAGCACAGCCGCCGCAAACGGCAACGACTCATGGACGGGCCCATAACCCAGCCCGAACACCACAGTCGCCGGATCCTGATCCACCTGCGCAGCCTGCGCGGCATCCCGCCGCAGCAACCGCAAGTGCCCCTCGAACACCTCCGGCGACCGCCACTCCACCCCGCTCAGCTCACCGACGGGAAAGCTCTGGTCCCCGGCCTTCCACTTCGCCGACGACGCCCCCGTCCAGAACCACCGGAAGTGCACGGTCTTCCCGTCGAAGGACGCCTTCGCGTCATACGCCTTGAACTGCCGGGGCGCCTCCGGCGCGGCCACCAGAAACCGCTCGGCGGGCTCCCCGTCCTCGGTCAGCAGCGCCCGCAGCTCCTCGGCGTAGTACTCGGCGAGAACGTCCCGCTCGGCAGGCAGCACCAGCCGGTACGGATCGCACCCTTCCTTGAGCTGCCCCGCCGCCGCCTCCAGCAGCGGATCGGCCCCGGGCCGCACCTCGGCCCGCAGGACGATGGTGCCGCGCTTCCCGGGCGACAGGGTCACCCCCGAGATCGCCTCCAGCGGCACCCGACGTTCCCCCAGCGCCTGGAAGAGCTTGGGTGTTCGAATCCCTCGTTCGTAACGGATGAGCACGGAGTCGGACTCGAACTCCCAGGCGGCATGAAATCCGGCCAGTACGTCACCCATGCGGCTCATCGTAGGCATGACCCGCTCCCTCGTCTCCACCCCGCGCAGACCGCAGTTTCTGCGCCTCTACGCGCGTCCGGCCGTGGACGCGCCGGACAAACCCTCCCGGCACACGTTCTCCTCGCGTGCGCAGCGCACCGACCGGTACGCGCCAACCCCGATCTCCGCGAAGTTCCGCACGCTCTCCGTGCCCGGCTCGAAGTAACCGGCATGTCCCTTCGCTCCCCGCGCGGACAGCACCCGCGCGCCGAACGCGGCCGAGACCGGGTCGGCCCCGTGGCCCAGCCCGCCGAGCTCCAGGTACGGCACGTCCTGCACCCAGTCCGTGGCGTCCCGCATCGCCCACACTTGGGCGGTGGTGCGCAGATGGGAGGCGTTCGACACGCGCATGCCCGGGCTGGCGGCCACCGCTATGTCGGCCACCCGGCGAGGCAGTCCGGGCGCGGCGATACCGCACACCACGGAGCCGTAGCTGTGGCAGAACAGCGAGACCGGCGCCCTGCCGGGCAGCCCGCGCAGCATCGCGTTCAGCCGCAGTGAGCCCTCCGCCGCGCGCATCGCCGTCGCCGAGTCGATGCCGAGGCCGGCGGGTGCGGTGTAGTCGGCCCAGGCGATCACGGCCGTACGCGTCGCCGGGTCGGCCGCCTGCTCCGCCGCGTACAGCGACTGGGCCATGCCCACGGCCGCCGAGTACGGGCGGTTGGTCTTCTGGAAGGTGAGCAGGTCGGTGTCGACGCCGGGGACGACGACCGACACACGCTCGGCCCGCTGCAGGTTCCCGATCACCTCCGCGACCCGCCCCGAGCCCTCGGGGTCGAAGGCGAGGATGTGCCGGCCCTTCCGCAGCAGGGACTCGTAGCGGTGCAGACGGCGGCCCGCGTCGTGCTGCCCGACGGGGGAGAGCCGGCTGTCGTGCATACGCCCGAGCTCGACCTTGCGCTGCTCGGTGAGCGCGACACGGTTGGCGCGGTAGCGCAGTGCGACGGGAGCACCGTTCATGTTGCCGACCGCGAGGGGATAGCGGCGCGCGAGACGGTCGCGCTCCTGAGCGGTGAGCGAGGCGAAGAAGCGGGCGAGGCGCGCGGGGGACGCGTCAGGGTCCGGCAGATGGTGTCCGTGGAGGCGACCGTGCTCCCAGGAGGAGAGCGAGGCCTGGAGCGGAGTCACCGCGCGATGACTGCGCAGGGCCGTCCAGCCGGTGGTCGCCAGCATCACGAACACGACGGACAGCGCGAGCAGCGCGCGCCAGACGTTCAGTTGCGGGGAGGTGTCGAAGGAAGTCACTGGGAGGACACACTAGGAGAACGAGAGGGTCTCGCGTGAGCTGAGTGACGGGTATCACGTTTCGATAAACGCGGTGATGACCTCCGTGTCTGTCAATGTCCTCGCCATGTGCCTCAGCGTGTTCGCCAGCTCTCCGTGAGTGCGGGGCCCACCTGTTCGAGGTACGAGATCGTCAACGCGCGCATCGCCTCGACGCTGAAGTCCTCGCCGGTCGACCACTGCCGTTCCGTCACCCGCATCACCCCGCCGAAGACCGCCACGGCGAGGCGCGGCCGCGGATCGGCGTCCACGTCCAGCCCCTCCCGCTGCGCGAGCACCCGCGCGATGGCGTCCTCGGTCTCCTCGTTGCGCCGCAGATGCGCGGCGAGCAGGACCGGAGTCGACTCGATCACCCGGTACATCCGCAAGTACAGCTCGACCGGTACGACGGCCTCGATGGTCTCGTGGAGCGTGTCCCAGCCCTCCAGGACCGCCTGGCGCAGCGCCGCCATCGGTGCCTCGTCCGCCGGCCGTTCGCGTACGGCCTCGACGAACCGCGCCACCGCCAGCTCCTGCAGGGCGAGCGCGGCCTCCTCCTTGCCGGCGAAGTAGCGGAAGAAGGTGCGCTGCGAGACATCGACGGCCTCGGCGATGTCGTCGACGGTCGTCTGCTCGTACCCGCGCGTGGTGAACAGTTCGACGGCGGCCCGCAGCAGCGCGTCCCGGGTGCGCTGCTTCTTGCGTTCGCGGAGTGTTTCCATGTGCGTCAGTTACTGACTTGTGAATTGGTTTGTCAATTGTCAGCGGCTGTCACTAGCCTCGAACACATGACTAGTCAGACCACCATCGACACGACGGAGCCGGGGGACGAGGCACCAGCAGCCCCGTCGGACGCGCCGGGGGCCTCCGGGCTGCGCGGCCACCCGTGGCTCACCCTCATCACCGTCGCCGTCGGGGTCATGATGGTGGCCCTCGACGGCACCATCGTGGCCATCGCCAACCCGGCCATCCAGAAGGACCTCAAGGCGAGCTTCGCCGACGTCCAGTGGATCACCAACGGGTACTTCCTCGCCCTGGCGGTCTCCCTGATCACCGCGGGCAAGCTGGGCGACCGCTTCGGGCACCGCCAGACCTTCCTGATCGGCGTGACGGGCTTCGCGGCCGCCTCCGGTGCCATCGGCCTGTCGAACAGCATCGCCGCGGTCGTCACCTTCCGGGTCCTCCAGGGACTGTTCGGCGCGCTGCTGATGCCGGCCGCGCTGGGCCTGCTGCGGGCGACCTTCCCGGCCGAGAAGCTCAACATGGCCATCGGCATCTGGGGCATGGTCATCGGCGCCTCCACCGCCGGCGGCCCGATCCTCGGCGGCGTCCTGGTGGAGCACGTCAACTGGCAGTCGGTGTTCTTCATCAACGTGCCGGTCGGCGCGATCGCCCTGATCCTGGGCCTGCTGATCCTGCTCGACCACCGCGCTGAGAACGCCCCGCGCTCCTTCGACCTGCTGGGCATCGCCCTGCTCTCGGGCGCGATGTTCTGCCTGGTCTGGGCGCTCATCAAGGCCCCCGCCTGGGGCTGGGGCGATGGCAGGACGTGGACGTTCATAGCCGTGTCCGTCCTCGGCTTCGCCCTCTTCTCCTTCTGGGAGACGAAGGTCAAGGAGCCGCTGATCCCGCTCGGCCTGTTCCGCTCGGTCCCGCTCTCCGCGGGCGCCGTGCTGATGGTCCTGATGGCCATCGCCTTCATGGGCGGTCTGTTCTTCGTGACGTTCTACCTGCAGAACGTGCACGGGATGAAGCCGATCGAGGCCGGTCTCCACCTGCTCCCGCTCACCGGCATGATGATCGTCGGCTCCCCGCTCGCGGGCGCGCTGATCACCAAGCTGGGCCCGCGCATCCCGCTGGCCGGCGGCATGGCGGCCACCGCGATCGCCATGTACGGCATGTCGACGCTGCAGACGGACACCGGCAGCGCCGTGATGTCCCTCTGGTTCGCCCTGCTCGGCCTCGGCCTCGCGCCGGTCATGGTCGGCGCCACGGAGGTCATCGTCGGCAACGCGCCCATGGAGCTGTCCGGCGTCGCCGGCGGTCTCCAGCAGGCGGCGATGCAGATCGGCGGCAGCCTCGGTACGGCCGTCCTCGGCGCCGTGATGGCGTCCAAGGTCGACAACGACCTCGCCGGCAACTGGAAGGACGCCGGCCTCCCTCCGCTCACCCCGGCCCAGCTGGGCCAGGCCTCGGAGGCCGTGCAGGTCGGTGTGGCTCCGGTCGCCAAGGGCACCCCGGACGCGATCGCTGCGAAGATCGCGGATGTCGCGCACGACACGTTCATCTCCGGCATGAGCCTGGCGTCCCTGGTCGCCTGCGGAGTGGCGGTCGTGGCGGTCTTCGTCGCCCTGCTCACCAAGCGCGGCGAGAACGCGGAGGCGGGTGCGGGCGCGGCCCACATCTGACGGGGGAAGCCCGGCGAACCTGACGGGTTTTCAACGGACTTCGCCTATCAGGGTGAAGAAGCTAAAGATTCCTCGCATCCGGTGCGCACCGCAGGCCACAGTGGTCAAGCCCTCCCACACGGCATGTTCCTCGGGCAAGTTCGTACGGTGCGGAGGGTGACCGGTGCTGCGGCGCGCTGCCGGAGGGGGACAGCGCGCCGACAGCTCGAGGATTAGGAAGCGCACCGGGGGTACCCGCTCCGTTGAACCCCGAACAGACCCCGGGGTTCTGGGAGTTGATGATGGCGGGCTTCGGACATGGAACGCGCAGGTACCCCCGCTCACGTGGCCGCACGTGGTCACGGACCGGGCCGGATCGCGCAACGCTCGGAATCATCGGAACCATCTGCGCGGTCGCGGGGTTCTTCGTGCTGGGGATCATCCTCGGCCCCGTCGCGATCGTCTGCGGCTGGCTCGCAATGGGCCGCACCTGGGCACGTTCAGGCCCAATTCCGGCCCTGGTCGCCCTCGTTCTGGGCGCCATCGACACGCTCCTGGCGGTCATCTGGCTGGCAGGAGCGGCAACCCCGGGCAACGGCCTGTTCTGACCCGGGGCAGTGAGGGAAGCCGCTGCGCCCGGCCTCGTGGCCGCCGTAGCTGCGGGCAATCGTGCCTCCCCCAGTGCCTAAAGGGCCTGGGAGGTGCCCCCATGGGCGGCACGGGTGGGCGCAGCGGCACCCCGCAGGCGCGGGCAAGCACACCCACCGCCGCTGCAACCCCGTTCACGGCGCACCCGACGGCTCCCGCAACGCCGCCACCTCGGCTCGCAGCGCCCGCACCTCCTCCGTGAGCGCCTCGATGGCCTCCGTCTGCCGCCGCTCCTCGACGTCATCCTTCTCGAACCGGGCAATGAACCACGCGGCGATATTCGCGGTCACCACACCCAGCAGCGCTATCCCGGCCAGCATCAGCCCGACGGCGATCATCCGCCCCAGCCCGGTCGTCGGCGCATGATCCCCGTACCCCACGGTCGTCATCGTGGTGAACGACCACCACACCGCGTCACCCAGCGTCCGGATGTTCCCGTTCGGCGAGTCCCGCTCCACCGAGAGCACGGCCAGCGACCCGAACATCAGCAACCCGATGACGGCACCCGCGACATACGTCGTCAACCGGATCTGCGAGGCCATGCGCGCCCGCCGCCCGACGAGTATCAGCGTCGACACCATCCGCAGCAGCCGCAACGGCTGAAGCATCGGCAGCACGACCGCACACAGGTCGAGCCAGTGCGTCCGCACGAACTCCTTGCGACGCGAAGACAGCCCCACCCGTACCAGATAGTCCGTGGCGAACGCCCCCCAGACCACCCACTCCACCACCGTGCACGCGGACGTCAGCGAGTGCCCCGCGGAGTGGTCCACGATCGGCACGGCATACGCGACGGCGAAGGCCACCGCGAGCGCCAGCAGGGGCCGCTGGGTGTACTGCTCCCAACGCCCCTGCGCCGTTTGTTGCTTCATGCCCGCATCGTAAAGAACAAGTAAGGGCGGCGAGACCATCCGGTCCCGCCGCCCTCACATCGGCCTCGGTGTTACGCGTCGCCGCCTGCGGCACCCGGATCCGCCGCCGACACATCCAGCAGCTGGTACCGGTCGATGGCCTGCTTCAGCACCGACCGGTCCACCTTCCCCTCCTTGGCCAGTTCCGTGAGCACCGCCACCACGATCGACTGCGCGTCGATGTGGAAGAACCGCCGGGCGGCCCCCCGGGTGTCGGCGAAGCCGAACCCGTCGGCACCCAGGGACTGGTACGACCCCGGCACCCACCGGGCGATCTGGTCCGGAACCGCCCGCATCCAGTCGGAAACCGCCACGAAGGGCCCCTGCGCCCCCGACAGCTTCTGCGTCACGTACGGCACCCGCTGCTCCTCCTCGGGGTGCAGCAGGTTGTGCCGCTCGACGTCGACCGCCTCGCGCCGCAGCTCGTTCCAGGAGGTCGCCGACCAGACGTCGGCCCTGACGTTCCACTCCTCGGCGAGGATCTTCTGCGCCTCGACGGCCCACGGCACCGCCACACCGGACGCCATGATCTGCGCCGGAATCGACCCCGAAGTGCCCTCGGAGAGCCGGTGGATGCCCTTGAGGATGCCCTCGACATCCACGTTCTCCGGCTCGGCCGGGTGCTGAATGGGCTCGTTGTAGACGGTGAGGTAGTAGAAGACGTCCTCGCCGTGCGGGTGTTCCGCGTCCCCGCCGTACATCCGGCGCAGACCGTCCTGCACGATGTGCGCGATCTCGTACGAGTACGCCGGGTCGTAGGCGACACAGCCCGGGTTGGTCGAGGCGAGCAGCTGGGAGTGGCCGTCGGCGTGCTGGAGGCCCTCACCGGTCAGCGTCGTGCGGCCGGCGGTCGCGCCCAGTACGAAACCGCGCGCCAACTGGTCGGCCATCTGCCAGAACTGGTCACCAGTGCGCTGGAAACCGAACATCGAGTAGAAGACGTACACCGGGATGAGCGGCTCGCCGTGCGTGGCGTACGCCGAGCCCGCCGCGATGAGCGAGGCGGTACAGCCGGCCTCGGAGATGCCGTCGTGCAGCATCTGACCGGTCGGCGACTCCTTGTACGCGAGCAGCAGGTCGCGGTCGACCGCCTCGTACTGCTGGCCGAGCGGGTTGTAGATCTTCGCGCTCGGGAAGAAGGAGTCCATGCCGAACGTGCGGTACTCGTCCGGCGCGATCAGCACGAACCGCTTGCCGAGCTCCTTGTCCCGCATGAGGTCCTTGAGGAGACGTACAAAGGCCATCGTGGTCGCGATCGACTGCTGACCCGAGCCCTTCTTCACCGTCGCGTACGTCTTGTCGTCCGGCAGGGCGAGCGGCTTGGAGCGCACGACGCGCGTCGGGACATAGCCTCCGCACTGCTTGCGGTGGTCGTGCATGTACTGGATCTCTTCCGAGTTCCGCCCCGGGTGGTAGTACGGCGGAAGCCCGCTCTCCAGGTCCTTGTCGGAGATCGGCAGGTGCAGCCGGTCGCGGAAGCGCTTGAGGTCGTCGACCGTCAGCTTCTTCATCTGGTGCGTGGCGTTGCGGCCCTCGAAGTTCGGGCCGAGCGTCCAGCCCTTGATCGTCTTGGCCAGGATCACCGTCGGCTGGCCCTTGTGCGCCTTGGCCGCCGAGAACGCCGCGAAGATCTTCTTGTGGTCGTGACCGCCACGGCCCAGGTGCAGGATCTGGTCGTCGGTCATGCCCTCGACCATCGCGCGCAGCCGCTGGTCGTCGCCGAAGAAGTTCTCGCGGATGTAGGCGCCGGACTCGGTGGCGTACGTCTGGAACTGGCCGTCCGGCGTCGTGTTCATCTTGTTGACGAGGAGGCCGTCGCGGTCCTGGGCGAGCAGCGGGTCCCAGGAGCGGTCCCAGATCAGCTTGATCACGTTCCAGCCGGCGCCGCGGAAGACCGACTCCAGCTCCTGGATGACCTTGCCGTTGCCGCGCACCGGGCCGTCCAGGCGCTGCAGGTTGCAGTTGACGACGAAGGTCAGGTTGTCCAGGCCCTCACGGGCGGCGATGGTCAGCTGGCCGAGCGACTCCGGCTCGTCCATCTCGCCGTCGCCGAGGAACGCCCACACATGGGACTTCGACGTGTCGGCGATCCCGCGCGCGTGCATGTAGCGGTTCATCCGCGCCTGGTAGATCGCACCGATCGGGCCGAGGCCCATCGACACGGTCGGGAACTCCCAGAAGTCCGGCATCGAGCGCGGGTGCGGGTACGAGGACAGCCCGTGCGGGGCCTTCGACTTCTCCTGGCGGAAGCCGTCGAGGTTCTCCTCGGTGAGCCGGTCGAGCAGGAACGCCCGGGCGTAGATGCCCGGAGAGGCATGCCCCTGGAAGAAGACCTGGTCGCCGCCGTCGCCCTCGTCCTTGCCGCGGAAGAAGTGGTTGAAGCCGACGTCGTAGAGGGACGCGGAGGAGGCGAACGTGGCGATGTGGCCGCCGACGCCGATGCCGGGGCGCTGGGCGCGTGAGACCATGACCGCCGCGTTCCAGCGGGTCGCGTTCAGGACCTTGCGCTCGATCTCCTCGTTGCCGGGGAAGAACGGCTCGTCCTTGGTCGCGATCGTGTTGACGTAGTCCGTGCTGCGCATCTCGGGCACGGCCACGCGCTTCTCGCGGGCCCGCTCGATCAGCCGCAGCATCAGGTAGCGGGCCCTCTCACGGCCGCGCTCGTCGACGGCGGCGTCCAGGGAGTCGAGCCACTCCTGGGTTTCCTCGGGATCGAAGTCAGGAACCTGACTCGGAAGGCCGCCAATGATGATCGGGTTGCGATCGGATCCGGAAGCCACGCTGTTCCTTACCTGTCAGAGGGCTGCATTGAGCTGCTTTTCGGTACGCCTGCACCGTTCCCCATCGTGTACCTCGGGAAAGCAAACGTCATCTCTACTGAGAGGTAACCGAGACCTACGTCAGCTCCGGCGGGTTCCCAATGCCACAAAGGGGGCAGAAAGGTGTGGTGTAGGTCACTTTCGGCGGCGGTTGCATGCCTGAAGTTGGGGTGACACGGCCAGGATCGTCACCGTTTCGGCGGTCTGAACGGCCGGGTACTTGCGCGATCCGCCCCGCCCGTGTGGACTACGGCCAATGCTTCGCGCACGCGCGTGGCTGAGATACTCACCAAGACATGATCAGGAGGCAACCCGTGAGCGCGACCGCGGACCACGCGGAGACGAGCCCTGCCGTCAGGCTGGGGTTCCAGCCCGAGCAGGTGGTCCAGGAGATCGGCTACGACGACGACGTAGACCAGGAACTCCGCGAGGCCATCGAGCAGGTCATCGGCAGCGACCTTGTGGACGAGGACTACGACGACGTCGCCGATGCCGTGGTGCTCTGGTTCCGCGACGAGGACGGTGACCTGACCGATGTGCTGGTGGACGCCACCACCTACATCGAGGAGGGCGGCTCCATCCTGCTGCTGACGCCGAAGACCGGCCGCGACGGCTACGTGGAGCCGAGCGACATCTCCGAAGCCGCGACGACGGCGGGGCTGTCCGCCTCCAAGAGCGTCAGCGTGGGCAAGGACTGGAGCGGCAGCCGGCTGGTGACGCCGAAGGCCGCCAAGTCCAAGCGGTGACCGGCGGCCGCAGCGGCCGTGGCTGGGGGCTGCGCCCCCAGACCCCCCTTCCGGCCTGACCGGCCTCGTCCTCAAACGACGGACGGGCTGAATTCACTCAGCCCGTCCGTCGGCTTTCTGTGATCGCTGCGTAGGGTGGTGCCACCCGAACAGCCCCACCGAAAGGGACGTACTGCGATGGCGATCCAGGTCGGCGACAAGGCCCCCGACTTCGAGCTCAAGGACAACCACGGCGCCACCGTGAAGCTCTCCGAGTTCCGTGGCAGCAAGAACGTGGTGCTGCTCTTCTACCCCTTCGCCTTCACCGGTGTGTGCACCGGCGAGCTGTGCGAGGTGCGGGACAACCTGCCGCAGTTCTCCGACCGCGACACCCAGGTGCTCGCCGTCTCCAACGACTCCATCCACACCCTGCGCGTCTTCGCCGAGCAGGAGGGCCTGGAGTACCCGCTGCTGAGCGACTTCTGGCCGCACGGCGAGGTCTCCCGCGCCTACGGCGTCTTCGCCGAGGACAAGGGCTGCGCGGTGCGCGGCACCTTCGTCATCGACAAGGAGGGCGTCGTGCGCTGGAAGGTCGAGAACGCGTTGCCGGACGCCCGCGACCTGAACGAGTACGTCAAGGCGCTCGACACCCTGTGATTCTTCGGCTCCAAGCCATGCGTGGGGCGGGAACCCGTCACTAGGATCGACACGTTGATCCGGTATCAAACGCACGGCGGGGCTCCCCGCCCCTGGACACCAATGGAGGACTCGTGGGAGTCAGCCTCAGCAAGGGCGGCAACGTATCGCTGACCAAGGAGGCCCCGGGCCTGACCGCGGTCATCGTCGGTCTGGGGTGGGACGTCCGCACCACGACCGGCACCGACTTCGACCTCGACGCCAGCGCGCTGCTGCTGAACAGCTCCGGCAAGGTTGCCAGCGACGCCAACTTCGTCTTCTTCAACAACCTCAAGAGCCCCGACGGCTCCGTCGAGCACACCGGTGACAACATCACCGGTGAGGGCGAGGGTGACGACGAGCAGATCAAGATCAACCTGGCGGCCGTCCCGGCCGACGTCGAGAAGATCGTGTTCCCGGTCTCCATCTACGACGCCGAGAACCGCCAGCAGTCGTTCGGCCAGGTGCGCAACGCGTTCATCCGCGTGGTGAACCAGGCGGGCGAGGCCGAGATCGCCCGCTACGACCTCTCCGAGGACGCCTCGACGGAGACCGCCATGGTCTTCGGCGAGCTGTACCGGCACGGGGCGGAGTGGAAGTTCCGTGCCATCGGCCAGGGCTACGCCTCGGGCCTGCGCGGCATCGCGCAGGACTTCGGCGTGAACGTCTGAGACCCGTCACCGGTCTCGAACCGTCCGGCGCCGCACCTTTGCGTGCGGCGCTCGGGGGGTGCCCCCTCTGGGGGAGTGCAGGACAACCAAAGAAGCACCATCTCGGGGAGGACCAGCATCATGGGCGTCACGCTCGCCAAGGGGGGCAATGTCTCCCTGTCCAAGGCCGCACCCAACCTGACCCAGGTGATGATCGGGCTCGGCTGGGACGCGCGCTCCACCACCGGAGCCCCGTTCGACCTCGACGCCAGCGCCCTGCTGTGCGGCGCAGGCAACCGGGTCCTGGGGGACGAGTACTTCGTCTTCTACAACCAGCTCAAGAGCCCGGAGGGCTCGGTGGAGCACACGGGCGACAACCTCACCGGTGAGGGCGAGGGCGACGACGAGTCGATCCTGGTCGACCTGACCCAGGTGCCGGCCCACTGCGAGAAGATCGTCTTCCCGGTCTCGATCCATATGGCCGACGAGCGCGCCCAGACCTTCGGGCAGGTCAGCAACGCCTTCATCCGCGTCGTCAACCAGGCCGACGGCCAGGAGCTCGCGCGCTACGACCTCAGCGAGGACGCCTCCACCGAAACCGCGATGATCTTCGGTGAGCTCTACCGCTACCAGGGCGAATGGAAGTTCAGGGCGGTGGGACAGGGGTACGCGTCGGGGCTGCGCGGCATCGCTCTAGACTTTGGGGTCAACGTTTCGTAAAGCCGAGTACGGCGCGGGGGAGACCCGTACCGATACGGATTGGGTAGCCAGTGCTTCTGAAAACCTTCGGCTGGTCGTTCGCAGTCACTGCGCTCGGCCTGGCCGCCGGGGTCCTCTACGGGGGGTGGGAGGCCTTCGGTATCGTGGCGATCCTCGCCGTCCTCGAGATCTCCCTGTCATTCGACAACGCGGTGGTCAACGCCGGAATCCTGAAGAAGATGAACGCCTTCTGGCAGAAGATCTTCCTCACCGTCGGCGTCCTCATCGCGGTCTTCGGCATGCGACTGGTCTTCCCCGTCGTCATCGTCGCCGTCACCGCCAAGATGGGCCCCATCGAGGCCGTCGACCTCGCCCTCAACAACAAGGACCGCTACCAGCAGCTGGTCACCGACGCCCACCCGGCGATCGCAGCCTTCGGTGGCATGTTCCTGCTGATGATCTTCCTCGACTTCATCTTCGAGGACCGCGACATCCAGTGGCTGCGCTGGATCGAGCGCCCGCTGGCCAAGCTGGGCAAGGTCGACATGCTGTCGGTCTGCATCGCCCTGGTCGTCCTGCTGATCACCTCCTTCACCTTCGCCACCCACGCCCACCAGCACGGCGGCGCCCACATCGACAAGGCGCAGACGGTGCTGATCTCCGGCATCGCCGGTCTGATCACGTACATGGTCGTCGGCGGGCTCTCCGGCTACTTCGAGGACAAGCTGGAGGAAGAGGAGGAGCGGGAGCACGAGGAGGAGGAAGAGGCCGCGCGCACCGGCAAGAAGCGCTCGGCGGTCGCCCTCGCCGGCCAGGCCGCGTTCTTCATGTTCCTCTACCTCGAGGTCCTCGACGCGTCCTTCTCCTTCGACGGTGTGATCGGCGCGTTCGCCATCACCAACGACATCGTGCTGATGGCGCTGGGCCTCGGCATCGGCGCCATGTACGTCCGGTCGCTGACCGTGTACCTGGTCCGCCAGGGCACCCTCGACGACTACGTCTACCTGGAGCACGGCGCGCACTACGCGATCGGTGCGCTGGCCGTGATCCTCATGGTCACCATCCAGTACCAGATCAACGAGGTCATCACCGGCCTCGTCGGTGTCGTCCTGATCGCCTGGTCCTTCTGGTCCTCGGTGCGCCGCAACAGGGCGCTCGCGGAAGCCGAGGGAAAAGCGGCGGGCTCGGACGAGAAGACTGAGATCTCGTCCGGGGTATGACACAGACTCTGAGGGAACGCTCTGTGCGGGGCGGCCGGCCTCCGGCCGCCCCGCCGGTGTTTCAAGGGGTGACCGGGTCAAGCGGGACCCGGATGAATCTGGTGAATCTGGGGGCGGGAATGGGTTTCTTGGACGGACTCTGGCGCGGACGCGAGGCCGACTTCGACTCGGGCAGCGCCTCCACCAACTCCATCGAGCTGACCAAACGGCACCACCAGGTCTCCCTCACCAAGCAGGGCGCCGCCACCGGGCATCTGCGCATCAACCTGAGCTGGCGGATGCGGACGTCCGACATCGGCGGCTCTCAGCGGGAGTCCCTGCTGCGGCACCCCTTCAAGGCGCTCAGGCCCCCGGAGGTCATGGGCCACAGCCAGAGCATGGTCAACGTCGACCTCGACCTGGCGTGCCTGTACGAGCTCCAGGACGGCACCAAGGGGGTCGTACAGCCGCTCGGCAACTACTTCGGGGACGTCAACACGCCGCCGTACGTCAAGCTCAGCGGCGACGACCGGTTCGGTTCGGCGTCCGGCGAGACGATGTACGTCAACCTCGACCACCGGGACGAGATCAAGCGGCTGCTGGTCTTTGTGTACATCTACGACCAGACGCCGGCGTTCGACCGTACGCACGCGATCGTGACGCTGTATCCGAGCAATGGGCCCCGGATCGAGATCCATCTCGATGAGCGGCATCCGCAGGCTCGGTCATGCGCGGTGGTGATGATCGAGAACGTGAAGGGCGAGCTGGTGGTGCGGCGTGAGGTGAAGTTCGTCTACGGGTTTCAGGCGGAGTTGGACCGGTTGTACGGGTGGGGGTTGCAGTGGGGGCGGGGTTACAAGTCCAAGGTGGAGCGGTAGGCGCCCGGTGAACCGTCAACGCCCGATGAACTGTGGCCCCTGGGGCGGCAGCCGGAAGTCCGGGTTCGGGGCCGGGACCGTCACCGGCGGCGGGTAGCCGTAGCCGGTGGCTGCCGGTGCCGTCGGCTGGGGGTAGCCGTAGGCGGGCTGGGTGGCGGGGGGCTGCTGGGGGTAGCCGTAGGCCGGCTGGGCGGGGACCGCGGTGGGCTGTTCCGGGGGGAGGGGCTGGGAGGGCTCGGGCGCCGGGTCCGTGGCTTCCGACTCGTCCACCGAGATGCCGAACTCCGTGGCCAGGCCCTTCAGGCCGTCCGAGTAGCCCTCGCCGAGGGCGCGGAACTTCCAGCGGTCGTCACGGCGGTACAACTCGCCGCAGATCAGGACGGTCTCCTGGCCCGTCTGGGGCTTGATGTCGAAGAGGATCAGCGGCTCGTCGGACGCGCTCGCCGCGTCGTACAGCAGGATGCGCAGTCCCTGTACGCGGTCGAAGGTGACGTCGTCCGCCGAAGCGACCAGGAGAATCCGGCTGACATCGGCCTCGACTCCGGCCAGATCTGTCTGGATCGTGTCGGTGAGGCCGTCGGCGATCCGTTTCTTGCCGAGCCACCTCGCCTTCCCGGAGGGGTGCCGGGGCTGGTTGTAGAAGACGAAGTCCTCGTCGGAGCGCACACGACCGTCGGGGCCGAGGAGCAGCGCCGAGGCGTCGACGTCCGGGACCCCCTGCCCGGGCGTCCAGCGCAGCACGGCGCGCACCGTGGTGGCCTCGAGCGGGACGTTCGACCCCTTCAGCATCGCGTGCGTCATGCGGTCATCCTGCCTTCTCGGTCCTGATCACGACAACGCGGGGGTAGGAGCCCGCGACCGGGTCGACGGCCTGTCGAATCGCCGTCGACATGGCCGAGTTACCAGAAATTCATGCCCCGCGGGAACCTTTGACACGAGTCTCTACGTACTATTACCGGCCACCCATTACCCAATCCATAGCCTTGTCTGGCGTCACGGGGGAGTTCTATGCGTCATTTCGGGCACATCGCCCCGGAGGTGCGGCAGCGCCTCTTCCATCAGGAGCCGTGCGAGTTCGGCACGGACTCCCCGGCCCGGCTGCTCTCCGCGGCCCTGGGCGCCACGCTCTACAGTCCGGCCACCAGGCCGCGGCTCGCCGACGACGTCGTCAAGCAGGCCGGACTCGGCGTGGTCTCGATGGTGCTGTGCCTGGAGGACTCGATCGACGACGCGGACGTGCCGGCGGGGGAGGAGAACCTCGTCCGCCAGTTCGCCGATCTGGCCGGGCGGGCCGGAGCCGAGCTGCCGCTGCTGTTCGTCCGGGTCCGTACGCCCGAGCAGATCCCCGACCTCGTCCAGCGGTTCGGGGCGAGCGTGCGGCTGCTGTCCGGATTCGTGCTCCCCAAGTTCACCGAGGAGCGCGGGATCCCCTTCCTGGAGGCCCTGGCGAGCGCCGAGGCCGCGAGCGGCCACCGGCTGTTCGCCATGCCGGTGCTGGAGTCGCCCGAGCTGCTCTACCGCGAGTCGCGGGTGGAGACCCTGGAGGGCATCGCCCGCGCCGTCGACAAGTACCGCGACCGCGTGCTCGCCCTGCGCCTGGGCGTGACCGACTTCTGCTCCTCGTACGGTCTGCGCAGAGCCCCCGACATGACGGCGTACGACGTCCATGTCGTCGCCTCCGTGATCTCCGACGTGGTGAACCTGCTGGGGCGGGCCGACGGCACCGGGTTCACGGTGACCGGGCCGGTGTGGGAGTACTTCCGGGTCCCGGAGCGCATGTTCAAGCCGATGCTGCGGACCAGCCCGTTCCTCGAGGGGCAGGCCGTCGAGCTGCGCGAGAAACTGATTGAGCACGCCATGGACGGGCTGCTGCGGGAGATCTCCCTGGACCAGGCCAACGGCCTGCTGGGCAAGACCTGCATCCACCCCTCCCACGTACTGCCCGTGCACGCGCTGTCCGTGGTCAGTCACGAAGAGTTCGGTGATGCCGCGGACATCCTGCGGCCCGAGCGGGGCGGCGGGGGTGTACTGAGGTCGGCGTACACCAACAAGATGAACGAGGTGAAGCCGCACCGCGCGTGGGCCGAGCGGACCATGCTGCGGGCCGAGGTGTTCGGCGTCGCCCGCGAGGACGTCAGTTTTGTGGATCTGCTCGCCGCGGGCATTCCCGGCTGAGCCGGACGATCTAGGTATCCAGGAGCCAGTGATCAACGCAGTGAACAACCCGGTCTGGTCCGGCACATGGGTCGCCGAGCGGCTCGGTGTCGAACTCGTGGGCGACGACAAGCTGACCGACCTGTTGGGGCTGGCCCTGCGGCGCAATCCCAAGCGGGCGCATCTGCTGGTCTCCAACGTGCTCGGCAAGCATGTGCCGCAGTCGCCGTCCGTGGTGTACGGATACGGGTTCGCGCTGGGCCGCCGGGTGCGGGAGCTGCTGGGCGAGGAGGAGGCCGCCCGGGCGGTCGTCCTCGGGTACGCGGAGACGGCGACGGGCCTTGGCCACTCGGTCGCCGACGGTGTGGGGCTCGCCCCGTATCTGCACTCCACGCGGCGTCCGGTCGCCTCGGTGGCCCCGGCGGGCGGCTTCGAGGAGTCGCATTCGCATGCCACCTCCCACTTGTTGCTGCCGGAGGATCCGGCGCTGCTGGTGGGGGACGGGCCGCTGGTGCTGGTCGACGACGAGTTCTCGACGGGCAACACGGTCCTGAACACCATCCGGGACCTGCACGGGCGCTATCCGCGGCGGCGGTACGTGGTGGTGGCCCTGGTCGACATGCGGTCGGCGGCGGATCTGGGGCGGCTGGAGGGTTTCGCGCGGGAGATCGGTGCGGGGGTCGACCTCGTGGCGGCCGCTTCCGGGACGGTGCGGCTGCCCGCCGGGGTGCTGGAGAGGGGGCAGGAGCTGGTTGCGCGATACGAGTCGTCTGCGGCTGAGTGGGGGCTTGTCGCGCAGTTCCCCGCGCCCCTGAAAGAGGGCGGTGACGTCAAAGCTGACTTCAGCAGCACCCCCCTAGGGGCGCGGGGAACTGCGCGATCAACCACAACGAACCCGCATCCGGCAGACGACCGCACCCGGCAGACGCGGCCCCATGGCCACATCAGCCGCGTAGAGCTGTTCTGGCCCCAGGGCCTCCCCGACGGGGGCCGTCACGGCTTCACGCCGAGCCACCGCGCCCGCCTCGAAAACGCGCTGCCCGCGATGGCCGCCCGCCTCGCGGAGGCACTCCCCGCCGACGCGCGCCGCGTCCTCGTGCTCGGATTCGAGGAGCTGATGTACGCCCCCCTGCGCCTCGCCCGCGAGCTGGAGCAGGTCGCCGACGCCGAGGTGCGGTACTCCACGACCACCCGCTCACCCGTCCTCGCGGTCGACGACCCCGGTTACGCGATACGCAGCCGCATAGTCTTCCCCGCCCACGACGACCCGGCCGACGGCCCCGGCGAGCGCTACGCCTACAACGTCGCCGGCGCCGGCTTCGACGCGGTGGTCGCCGTCGTCGACTCGGCCGCCGACACCCCCGAACTGCACGCGCCGGACGGCCTGTTGGCCCAGCTGGCCGCCCACACCCCGCACGTCCTGCTGGCGGTCGTCCCCTCCTATGTGCCAGAGCCCCTGTACGTACCCGAAAGGCCCGCCATGCTGCCCGAGCCCCTCCGCGGCCCCGCCTTCTCCTCGTACCCGCCCGAGGAGGTCGGCTGGCTGTTGCAGGACCTCTCGGACGTGACGCTGGAGGCGCCGACCGAGGAGCGCGAGGAGGCCATCCAGAGCGGCGGCGCGCACTACGCGGAGTCGCTGCCGGTGGAGTACCAGCCGAGCGAGCAGTACCAGGAGCTGTTCCACGTGGCGCTGGAGGAGTCCGCCGCGCGACTCGCCCTGGCGGTCGGCGCCGTCACGGAGATCGTGCTGGCCGAGCGGTCGCCCCGCCCGGTGCTCGTCTCGCTGGCCCGCGCCGGTACGCCTGTCGGGGTGCTGATGCGGCGCTGGGCACAGTTCCGGCACGGCCTGGACCTGCCGCACTACGCCGTCTCGATCGTGCGCGGCCGCGGTATCGACGCCAACGCGCTGCGCTGGCTGGCCGCCCACCACGACCCCTCCGACGTCGTCTTCGTCGACGGCTGGACCGGCAAGGGTGCCATCACCCGCGAACTCGCCGAGGCCATCGAGGAGTTCGAGGCGTCCGACGGCATCACCGGCTTCGACCCGGAGATCGCGGTGCTGGCCGACCCGGGCTCCTGCGTGCGGACGTACGGCACGAGGGAGGACTTCCTCATACCCTCGGCCTGCCTCAACTCGACCGTCTCGGGCCTGATTTCGCGGACCGTGCTGCGCGCCGACCTGGTCGGCCCGCACGACTTCCACGGCGCCAAGTTCTACCGCGAACTCGCCGGCACCGATGTCTCGGTGGACTTCCTGGACGCCGTCGCCGCCCGCTTCCCGGAGGTCGCGGACGCCGTCGCCACGCAGGTCAAGGAGCTGCTGTCCGGCGACCGCGAGCCGACCTGGGAGGGCTGGGCCGCCGTCGAACGGATCAGCGAGGAGTACGGCATCCACGACGTGAACCTCGTCAAGCCCGGCGTCGGCGAGACCACCCGCGTGCTGCTGCGCCGGGTGCCGTGGAAGATCCTGGCGCGAGCCGGAGCGGGCGCCGACCTGGACCACGTACGACTGCTCGCCGAGCAGAGAGGGGTTCCGGTGGAAGAGGTGGCCGAACTGCCGTACACCTGCGTGGGATTGATCCACCCCAAGTACACGCGGGGCGCCACGGGCGCCGACGGCAAGGCGGTGAACGTCTGATGCCGGTGCTGGTGGCGAGCGACCTCGACCGTACGCTCATCTACTCCTCCGCGGCCCTCGCGCTGACCATGCCGGACGCGCGGGCGCCCCGGCTGCTCTGCGTCGAGGTGCACGAGACCAAGCCGCTGTCGTTCATGACGGAGACCGCGGCCGGGCTGCTGACCGACCTGGGCGACGCGGCGGTCTTCGTACCGACGACGACCCGGACCCGCAAGCAGTACCAGCGCATCAACCTGCCGGGCCCGGCACCCAAGTACGCGATCTGCGCCAACGGCGGCCATCTGATGGTGGACGGCGTCTCCGACCTCGACTGGCATGCGCAGGTGACGGCCCGGCTGGCCGAGCAGTGCGCACCGCTGGACGAGGTGCGGGAACAGCTGCTGGCCACGGCGGACCCGGCGTGGGTGCGCAAGCACCGGGTCGCCGAGGACCTCTTCGCCTATCTCGTCGTCGAACGGGAGCTGCTGCCCGAGGAGTGGGTCAAGGAACTCGCGGTGTGGGCGGAGAACCGCGGCTGGACGGTGTCGCTGCAGGGCCGCAAGATCTACGCCGTCCCCAAGCCGCTCACCAAGAGCGCGGCGATGCACGAGGTCGCCCGCCGCACGGGCGCCTCCCTCACCCTGGCCGCGGGCGACTCCCTCCTCGACGCCGACCTGCTGCTGGCCGCCGACCGGGGCTGGCGCCCGGGCCACGGCGAACTGGCCGACGCGGAGTGGACGGCGCCGACGGTCAACGCGCTGCCCGAGCGAGGGGTCCTGGCCGGTGAGCGCATCTTGCGGGAGTTCTTGAAGGCGACGCGCACGGCCACGCCTTGAGCAGCTAGCCGCAGCACCCTCCACCACAACACCCGCCGCCGCCGGCCCTGGGCGCCGCGGCGGGTGCATTCGCCGTACCGCCCACCGCCACGGTGGACAGCAGCTTCACCGTGTCCCCATGCCCGGCAGGGCACACCGCCGGGTCGGAGGACTGGGCCATCGGACGGCTCAGTTCGAACGTGTCGCCGCAACTCCGGCAGCGGTACTCATAGCGAGGCATGCGACCAGGTTAGCGGTGCCCTCCGGCAGTGAGTGTGATCCAAGTCACGCGTCCATCATGTTATCTACTGATCGGTATGTGATCGTTCCTGTCGGATTCGTGTGTGGAGAAGCTGCGAAGATCGTTGATATTTTCCGGTGGTGACCGGGACAGCACAGCGCAGTGGCCGGCGGGCCGACCACCGCCGTCCACGCCGCCGACGGGCGGCGACGAAGTGGTTCGCCCGGGCGGGGTTACGCCGCCTCCGCCCCGCCTACCCGCGCCCCGGCCGCACCGGCTGGCGCCGCTGGCAGCCGTCCTGGCGCCAGCTGCTCGGTGGCTTCGTGGCGTCCCTCGGCCTGGCCGCCCTCTCCTTGGCCGTCGCCTACGCCGCCACCGACATCCCGCAGAACCTGAACAGCTACGCCACCCAGCAGGACACCGTCTACTTCTGGTCCGACGGCACCCCCATGGCCCGGACCGGCTGGGTACGGCGGCAGGCGATGCCGCTGAAGGACATACCCGAGGACGTGCGCTGGGCCGTGCTCGCGGCGGAGAACGAGAGCTTCTACTCCGACCCCGGCATCTCCTTCAAGGGCCTCTTCCGCGCCCTGTGGCGCACCGTCGGCGAGGGGGACACCGAGGGCGGCTCGACCATCACCCAGCAGTACGTCAAGAACGTCTACCTGACGCAGAACCAGACGGTGAGCCGCAAGTTCACCGAGGCGATGATCTCCCTCAAGCTGGACAACCGGATGAGCAAGGACGACATCCTGGAGGGGTACCTCAACACCAGCTGGTTCGGCCGCGGGACGTACGGCATCCAGCGCGCGGCCCAGGCCTACTACGGCACGGACGTCACCCACCTGAATGCCAGTCAGGCCGCCTTCCTGGCCTCGCTGTTGAAGGGAGCCGGGCTCTACGATCCGACCCTCTCCAAGGCCAACCACAAGCGCGCCGTGGAGCGTTGGTCCTGGATCCTCGACCGGATGGTCAAGACCGGCAAGCTGTCGCCTGCCGAACGGGCCACGTACAAGAAGTTCCCCGAACCGCTCAAGTCCGCCCGGGTGTACGACACCGGCAAGCAGAGCGACTACCTGGTGGAGCTGGCGCAGCAGTACGCCAAGAAGGCCGCGCACCTCTCGGACAAGCAGTTCGACCTCGGCGGCTACCAGATCTACACCACCTTCGACCGCAAGCGGGAGACGGCGCTCACCGACGCCGTCGCCAAGGCCCGCAGACGGGCGAAGAAGGAACAGCCCGAGACCGCGAAAACCGTGCACTACGGCGCCGCCTCCGTCGCCACCGACGGCCGCATCCTCGCCGTCTACGGCGGCCCCGACCACCGTACGCAGGGCTTCAACGAGTCCAACGCGGCCACCGTGCAGGCCGGTTCGGCCTTTCTGCCGTTCGTCTACGCGGCCGGTCTGGAGCACGGCGTCCGCAAGACGCGCGGCGGACCCACCACCCGGATCACCCCGCAGACCGTCTACAACGGTGACAACGGTGTCGCCGTCGTCACGCCCGAAGGCCCGTACTGGGACCGCAGCGGCAAGAAGGTCCTCGCCCACAACGACGACGGGAAGTCCTACGGCCCCATCAGCCTCGGCAAGGCGCTCGCCAGGAACGTGAACACGCCGTTCATGCAACTCGGCATGGACACCGGTCTGGACGAGGTGCGCGCGACGGCGATCGCGGCCGGACTGCTGCCGTCCAGCCTGGGACCCCAGGTGCCCGCGTTCTCCCTGGGCAGCTCCACCCCCAGCGCGATCCGGATGGCCGGCGGATACGCCACCTTCGCCGCGGCCGGGAAACACACCGAGCCGTACTCGGTGCGCCGTATCACCCACAACGGCGCGGCGGTCCGGCTGACCACCCCCACCGCGCGCCGCGCGATCGGCGCGGAGGTGGCCGAGCAGGTCTCCCAGGCGCTCACGGACTCCCTGAACACCGCCCACCCCACCGTCTCCACCGCCAGGGCGACCGGCAAGTCCGGCACCACCGCGGACGACACCGCCGCCTGGTACACGGGCACCTCCGGGTCCGTGTCGACCGCGGTCGTCGTCTACTGCATGGACCTGGCCGCCTCCCTGGACCCGCTGCCGCTGAAGGGAATCGCAGGAACGCCCGCCGACAGCGTCCCCTACGCCGTCTGGTCCGGCGCCATGGGCCTCGACTGACCCCCGGGACCCGCACCACACCCCCCACCCCCCTCGCAGAATGAGCACCGCATGCCCCAGGAACGCCGCATGCCCGGCAGGAAACCGCCCACCGGCCGACGCCGCGGAGGCACCGACCGCCGTACCACCCCGTTGGGGTTCACGACCCTGGCACCCTTCCTGATGGTGGCCTCGCTGGTGGCCGCCTCCCTGATCCTGACCCGCCAGGACCACACCCAGCCCGCCGCCGAAACCGGCAAGAGCCCCAAGGCCGCCGCCCCCAGAGCCACCCCGTCACCCACCTGGGACGGGAAAACCAGGGTCCTCGGCGACGGATCCACCTCCGACACCGGCCCACAACCGGGCGAGTTGAAGGCCGAGCCGCTCAAGCCCGGCCAGAAACCTCCTCAGTTCGTCGTCTTCTCCTGGGACGGCGCACTGGAGGGCAGCAACCATCTCTTCTCCCACTACCGGGAACTGGCGAAGACGTACGACGCCCACATGACGTTCTTCCTCACCGGCATCTACCTGCTGCCGAAGAACAAGGCCAAGCTCTACCACCCGCCCCAGCACCCGGCAGGCGCCGCCGCCATCGACTACGCCACCGACGACCACATCCGCACCACCCTGGAACAGCTCCGCCTCGCCTACCAGGACGGCAACGAGATCGGCACCCACTTCAACGGCCACTTCTGCGGCAAGAAGGGCGGCGGCGACTGGAGCGTCGACGAGTGGAAGAGCGAGATCGACCAGTTCTACGCCTTCGTCGAGAAGTGGAAGACCAACACCGGCTTCACCGACGTGCCCGCCCTGCCCTTCGACTTCAAGAAGGAGATCACCGGCGGCCGCGCCCCCTGCCTGGAGGGCCAGAAGAACCTGCTCAAGGCCATCAAGAGCTACGGCTGGCGCTACGACGCCTCCTCCACCGGCGACTTCCAGATCTGGCCCACCAAGAAGAACGGCGTCTGGGACTTCCCGCTGCAACTGCTCCCGTACTCGGGCACCGGCTACCAGGGCCTGTCGATGGACTTCAACTTCCTCTACAACCAGTCCGACGGCGAGACCCACGGCAACCCCACCGACTACCCCCAGTGGGAACAGCAGACCGTCACCTCCTACATGAACGGCTTCAACCGCGTCTACTACGGCAGCCGCGCCCCGCTGTTCATCGGCAACCACTTCGAGGACTGGAACGGCGGCATCTACATGAAGGCCGTCGACCGGATCGTCAAGAACGTCTGCACGAAGAAGGGCGTCAAGTGCGTGTCCTTCAAGGAACTGGCCGACTGGCTGGACGTGCAGAAACCGCAGACCCTGGCACAACTGCGCGGCCTGGACCCCGCACAGTCACCCGCCTGGTCGACGGTCGTGAAATGAACCACCCCCCACCGCAAGGAGAAACCCCCTTGAGACCCAGCAAGTCCGCCGCGAACAGAACCCGTTGCACGGCCGTCGCCGCCCTCTCCCTCTCTGCCGCCCTGCTTCCGCTGTCCGCCGCCCACGCGGCCGGCGAAGCCCCGGCCCCCGCCCTCACCGCGGCCACCACCGACGCCTTCGGCCGCATCGCCGACGCCGTCCTCACCGACCGCACCGCCGCCCTGCTCCAAGGAGCCCCCGCCGGCCGTACGGCCCTGAAGGCGACCGCCGGCGTGCACCTGACGCCAGCGCTGGCCGCCTCCGAGGCCGGCACCGTGACCTCCCTGCACGGCACCCGCTCCCGGCTCGCCGCGCTCGGCGAGGCCTACACCGCCGCCGACACCAGGGTCACCGTCGACAGCACCCGGCTGCACGGCCGCACGGCCACGGTCCGCGTCACCGAGAGCACCACACTGACGTACGCGAAGATACGCGGCGACGAACCCGCCACCACGGGCTTCACCGCCCACCACCAACTCACCTTCACCGCCCGCCCGGACGGCACCTGGCAGCTCACCCGCGAACGCCTCACCGACCAGGGCCCCCGCCCCGTCAACGAGCCCGCCCCGGCGACCAGGGCGACCCCCGTCCGCCCCGGCGCCGTCATCGACGCGCCCCGCTCGGCCACCACCTACCCCGCCCCCGCGAACCCCAAGAACCTCGGCACGGGTACGCCGTACAACTACGCGGCCATGGCGACGTACGCCGAGAAGTACTGGAAGAACTACAACACCGCCTACCGCCGCTACAACCACGCCGGCGGCGACTGCACCAACTACCTCAGCCAGTCCCTCTACGCCGGCGGCTGGAAGAAGGTCACCAGCTCCGCCGAGGACTACGGCACCTGGTACTCCGGCACCTCCAGCGACTCCGACACCTGGATCGGCGTCAACGAGTGGTCCTGGTTCACCCAGACCGCGAAGCGCACGAAGGCGCTGGCCAACGCCTACCAGATGGACGTCGGTGACGTGCTGCAGATGGACTTCGACAAGGACGGCTCGAAGGACCACTCGATGATGACCACGTACCGCAGCAGCAGTGGCGTCCCGTACCTGACCTACCACGACGCCGACACCTACCGCCGGTCGCTGGCCAGCCTGATCGCCTCGTACCCGAACTCGGCCTACTACGCCTACCGCAGTTAGCACGCAGGTGAGCAGGCGGCGGCTCAGTGGCCGCCGCCGCGCTCCTCCCGGATCTGCGAGACCACCCGGGCCACCGCCTCGCGCACCGCCTCCGTCTCCACGAGGAAGTGCCAGTAGTCCGGGTGCCGGCCCTCCAAGCCGGCGATCGCCCGCTCCAGCCGGGCCACGGCCTCGTCCAGTGGACGCGCATGCCGGGGATCCGGCGTCGTCCGGCCCGTCATCGCCAGCCGCTGGGCGTCCCGGATCGCGAACCGCGTCCGGTCGATCTCCTGCTGCGGATCCTTCTGCACGGCGTTCAGCCGCTGCAGACGGTCCCGCGCCGCCGACACGGACTCATCCGTCGTGTTCAGCAGCGCCCGCACCGTCGACAGCAGCGAGGCCGCGTCCGGCCAGCGCTGCGCGTCCCGCGCGGCCTGCGCCTCCTTCAGCTTCAGCTCCGCCTGACGCACGTTCTCCACGGCCTGCTCCGGCACATGCTGCAGGTCCTGCCAGCACTCCGCCACGAACCGCCGCCGCAACTCGCTCAACACCGGATCGACCTGCCCGGCACGCGTGGTCAGCGCCTGCGCGCGCGTGCGCAGCGAGACGAGCCGGTGGTCGATCTCGGCCGCCTTCTGCGGCAGCCGCTCGGCCTCCACCCGGATCGCCTCGGCCTCCCGCGCCACCCGCTCGGCCCGCTCCAGCGTCTGCGGCACCCCGTGCCGCCCGGCACCCTGGTTCAGCTTCGTCAGCTCAGGGCCGAGAGCGGCAAGACGGGCCGCCAGATCATCCGCCCTGAGCTTCGTCTCCCGCACGGCATCCAACGCGTTCGAAGCGGCGAGCAGCCCCTGCCGCGCCCGCTCCACCGCCGGAGCCAGCCGGGCCAGCTGTGTCTCCGCCTTGCCCAGCAGCGGCCCGAGACTGTCACCGAAACGATCCAGCTCCCGCTTGACGTTCGCCAGCTCGTCCTTGGCCTTCGTCAGCTCGGTACGCGCATGGGCCGCGACCGACGCCTCCAGATCGTCCCGGTCGAGATCATGCGCGTCCACGGCCTCGATATAACGATGACTGGCCTCGTCGATCCGCCGCCCCAGCGCCTCGAAGTCCGACACGGCCCGCCGCGCGGCAGGGGTGTCGTCCACCGCCGTGATCGTCTCGATCGAGATCCGCAGATCCCGCTGGGCGGTGTCCAGCTCGTAGAACGCGGCCGCCGCGGCGTCCTTCGCCGCCTGCGCCTCGGCCCGCTGACTCTCGGCCCGCCCGCCGAACCAGCGCCGGGTACCCCCGCCGGCGAACGCGGCGGGCAGCGCCAGCGCGGCGACAAGGGGCAGGGCGACAAGGGTGAAGACGTCCCTCATCGCCTGACGGTGTGCACGCGGCACCAACGGCGAGTACGGCTGCGAAGGTGTCGCCGTCACATCCCTCTCCCGTGCTGTCATCCGTCCTGGCCGGTGCCTCGTTTCATTCTCCCACCGGTTAAGGACGAACACACGGGCCGGTTAGTTCGCGGTCTTCAGGGTGACTTTGCCGTCATCGGTGTGCGCGGACACCACGTGCGAACTGGAGTCGGACCGCGGCACGGAGACCTCCACCGAGCCGTCGCCCGTCCCGGTCGTCACCCGGTACGTGGCCTTCGGCAGCGCGACGGTGACGGAACCGTCATGACTGCGGGAGTCCACCAGGTCCGGCACGGCGCCGAGTTCGAGATCCACGGAACCGTCCCCCGTCTCGGCCCGCACCCGCCGCGAGGACACGGCGGCATGCACGGACCCGTCCCCGGTGCGCACCTCCAGCGGCCCGCTGGAATCCGTCACACGCACGGACCCGTCTCCCGTACGAATACTCAACGCATCCCGGAACCCCCGCGCCCGCACGCTCCCGTCCCCGTCCTCCACCTTCACGGTGACCCCGCGCGGCACCTCGATCCGATGCCTGGCCGAACAGTCGGCCACCACACCGGAGCACTTCATCCGCAGCGTCAGCCTGTCGCCCTCCATCGTCCAGCTCACCTTCGGGCCCTTCCCGAGAGCGACGGACCCCTGGAACCACCGGGTGACCTCGACCTTCCCCGCCGGATTCCGGTCCGCGGCGACGATCTCCAGCGCCGAGTCGTCCGAGTCCACCGTGAGCGTGTGCCCCGTCAGCGCGAACGCCCGATGATCGGGATCCTTGTCATCCCCCGCAGACGCCCCACAGCCGGCAACCGCCCCGACAAGAACGACCACGCCCCCGGCAGCAAGACCCCCACGGACGACAACGGAACGGGCACGGACGCGAGCCATGACGATCTCCCCCTGGACGGATGCTGAGTGCTTCGACGGTACGGAGTGGGGGGCCACGGGGGGATCCGGGTCACTCCCCGGTCCGAGGTGGGGCTAACCCCCGTACGAGTCGGCTCCCGATACGGGTTTGCAGGGCACTGCCTCGGGCAAGGTAGGCTGTCGACTCGTCTCGGGTGCGTAGCTCAGGGGTAGAGCGCCTGCCTTACAAGCAGGATGTCGGCGGTTCGAAACCGTCCGCGCCCACACGGGAAGAAGACCCCGGCCGATCACGGCCGGGGTCTTCTTGTGTCGTGTCGTTCATGCCTTGTGGGCGTGCTTCAGCCTGGTGCGGGCGTCCACTCGGTTTTCGGTGGCGACTTCCGCCCAGAAGCGGTGGGTGCTGACGAACACCGCGAGTTCGTGTTCGCGTCGGCGGAGCTTCTCCACCTCGGCCTGTTCGTCGGCCGTCCAGCCGGGGGAGGCGGGGCGTTCCACCTTGCGCCAGCCGCCCGTGTCGCTGAAGCCGTCGAGGGGCTCGACCGACCAGGGCAGCCGCTTGAGCAGGGCCGACAGCTCCGAACGGACCTGATGCAGCTCCTCCTGACCGGCGAGGAGGTCACTCGGAAAGTCGTAGGTCGTAGCCACGGTCCAATGCTACGCCTGTTCGAATTTGGGATGCGAGTGCCTTCCCGGGGTTCCTGCGGAAGGGTGGCCGGCCGCCGCGTGGGCGCACCCGGGGCGTTGTCAGAGGCGGCTTCTAGGGTGGGCGGCATGGACTTCGTGGGCGTGGAGAAGGTGCGGCTGGAGCCCTGGGGCGAGGGTGACTTCTGGCTGCTGCGGCGGGCCAACAGCCCTGAGATGACGGCGTACTTGGGCGGGCCCGAGAGCGAGGAGAAGCTCGCCGACCGGCATCGGCGGTATCTGGAGCTGGGGCCCGGGCAGATGTACCGGGTCGTGCTGGCGGGCAGTGGGGAGAGCGTGGGCTCGGTCGGGTTCTGGGCCCGGGAGTGGCGGGGCGGCACGGTGTGGGAGGCGGGCTGGGGGGTGCTGCCCGAGTTCCAGGGGCGGGGGCTGGCCGTGCGGGCGGCGCGGGCCGTTGCGGAGGCCGCGCGGGATGCCGGTGAGCACCGGTATCTGCACGCCTTCCCGAAGGAGGACAACGGCCCGTCGAACGCCGTCTGCCGACGGGCCGGGTTCACCCTGCTCGGGCCCGTCGGCATCGAGTACCCGAAGGGGCACCGGATCACGTCCAACGACTGGCGGGTGGACCTGCGGTCCATACGGCAGCACGCGTGACGGGACCCGCTCGGGCCTTGCCGCTGCGGCGTCAGTGGCCGGTGTCCGCCAGCTCCCGCACCACCCGCGCCGTCACCGGCACGTGCAGCCCGTGCCGCTCGGCGGCGCGCAGCAACGCCCCGCCGATCGCGTCCAGTTCGAGCGGGCGGTCCGCCTCGGCGTCGCGCTGCATGGAGGATTTGGTCCGGGGCGGGAAGGCGTCGTAGCGGGCCAGCGCCTGGGCCGGATCCGCCGGGGCTCCGCAGGCGCGGCTGACCGCGGCCGTCTCCTCCACCAGGGCCGTCAGCTCGTCGCGGTGCCGGGTGCGGACCTCGCCGAGCGGGAGGCCGTAGCGGGTGGTGAGGAGGGCCAACGGCGCCAGGAACGACATCTTCGCCCACAGGGCGGCCGCCTCGTCGTCGAGCACGCGGGTTGCCGGACCGGCGGTGCCGAGGGTCTCGGCCAGGGAGTCCAGCCGGTCGCGGTCCACTTCCTCGCCGGTGAGGTCGATCTCGGCGAAGGGGCTGCCGTGCTCGATCACTCCCGCCGCGACCCGGGTCGACTCGACGCGGATGACCGCGGGGGCGATCAGGTCGGGGCGGTAGCGGGCGCGCAGGGTCGCCGGGTGTTCGACGCCGTTCAGGAACGGTACGAGGAGGGCGTCGCCGAGGGCCGTGGGCGGGACGCGGTCGAGGGCGGCGTCGAGGGAGGTGTGCTTGACCGCGACCAGGCAGGCATCGACCGGTTCGCGCAGTACGGTGTCCGCGTCCACGCCGGCCGTGAAGTCGCCGAAGAGGCCACTGCGGATGCGGATCCCGTCCGTGCGCAGGGTTGCGACGGTGGCCTCGCCGGCCAGGCAGATCACGCGGTGGCCGGCGCGGGACAGCAGCCCGGCGAGCAGGCCGCCGATGCCGCCGGGGCCGAGGACGGCCACGGTGAGTGCGTCGTTCGCCATGTTTCTTTGTCCTTCCGTCGGTCGGCCCCGTGGTGGTGGCCGCCTTGCGAAGGATCATCGCAGTAGCCCCGCGGTGGGGCGAGACTGGTCTCATGTGCCGGAGCATCAAGACACTTCGCCCGCCCGCGTTGCCCGAAGAGGCGACGGAGGAGGAGATCAGGGCTGCGGCCCTGCAGTTCGTGCGGAAGGTGTCCGGCTTCCGGGCGCCGGCCGCCCATAACCGGGAGGTTTTCGACCAGGCCGTCGACGCGATCGCCGCTGCTACGGCCGAGCTGTTGGACGGGCTTGAGGTGCGGGGACAGAAGGCGTCTGCCTAGCTTTGGCGGCTGCGGCTCCGCCGCGGGTGCGATCGGTGGTCAGTCGTCTGCGGCTTCGTCGTGGCTGGTCGCGCCCGCGCGGCGGAGCCGCAAATCGACACAGCCCCGCGCCCCCAAAGAAAGGGGGCGCTGCCCGACCCGGCGTGCATGTCGTCCGCCCGGCCTCAGTCCCAGGGCCTACGACGCCTTCGCCGGGCGCCGCATCACATACGCCGCCCCCGCCCCCGCCCCGAACAGCGCCAGTACGGAGACCGCCGTGGCCACCCAGGTGGTGCCCAGCCACTGGCCGCCGTAGTAACCGAGGGCCACGCTGTAGGTCGCCCAGGTCAGGCCCGCGAGGGCGGACCAGGGGAGGAACTCGCGCGCGCGGCGGTGGGCGGCGCCCGCGCCGAGGGAGACGACCGAGCGGCCGGCCGGGGCGAACCGGGCGAGGATGACCAGAGCGCCTCCGCCGCGGGCCAGGGCGGCGCCGAGACGTTCCTGCGCGGTGGTCAGCCGGCGGGAGCGGGCGATGGCGCGGTCCAGACGTTCGCCGCCGCGCCAGGCCAGTCGGTACGCCACCAGGTCGCCGAGGACGGAGGCGACGGCGGCGCAGAGCGTCAGGCCCAGGATGTCGGGGACCGCGTGCGGTACCTGGCCGCTCGCCGTGCCCGCGGCCGCCGCCGTGGCGGCCGTGATCACCAGCACCCCGCTCGGCAGGACCGGCACGAACACGTCGAGCAGGACCGACAACGCCACCATGGCGTAGATCCATGGGCTGCCGGTCAGCAGCTCCACACTCTCCAGCACCGCGAACTCCCCGTGACTCCCCCGTGGACCGGACCGTGCCGCGAACGTCGCGAGGGAGCGGCAAGGGCGGCCATGACAGCCATACAGCGTACGCCCGGGCTGTGACGGGAGAT
This sequence comes from Streptomyces sp. NPDC001492, assembly GCF_053597275.1. Taxonomy (NCBI): domain Bacteria; kingdom Bacillati; phylum Actinomycetota; class Actinomycetes; order Kitasatosporales; family Streptomycetaceae; genus Streptomyces; species Streptomyces sp. NPDC001492. The sequence continues at coordinate 32,575 of NZ_JBSFHW010000071.1, forward strand.
TCATGGGGGGCGCGTGGGATCGGCACAGGACGTTCACCGGCCGCCGCAGGCCCTTGAACGCACAGGGCCTCCCCCCGCCGACGGGGGAAGGCCCTGGGGTCAGCGCACAGGATCAGCGCACAGGATCAGGCAGCGACCGGTGCCTGTCCCGCCGCGGCCCTGTCCTGCGCCGTGGCGCGCTTTGCGAACAGCCGGTCCAGGCCGAAGGCGCCGGAGCCGGTGAAGACCAGCAGCAGAAGGGCCCAGCTGAACATCGCCGCGGCCTCGCCGCCGTTCTCCATCGGCCACAGGGCGTTCGGCTGGTGCACCTTGAAGTAGGCGTACGCCATCGAGCCCGAGGCTATGAACGCGGCTACGCGCGTAGTGAGCCCGAGCAGTACGAGGATGCCGCCGACCAGCTGGATGACGGCCGCGTACCAGAACGGCCAGGCACCGGTCTCGACGGTGCCGCCGTCGGTGCCTGCCGCTCCGCCGAGGACGCCGAAGAGCGCGGCGGCGCCGTGGCAGGCGAAGAGCAGACCGACGACGATGCGGAACAGTCCGAGGGCGTACGGCTGCGCGTTGTTGAGACGAGCGGTCATGTGGGGGGTACTCCTTCGGTCGGGCCGGTCCGGGGCGGACCGGTCGGGGGACGAGCCGAGCGAGCAATTCACCGTAGGTCTGCCCCATCGATGCTTGCAAGTTCAACATTCAGCCATCGCTCCGGTTCCGTTTCCGGTTCCGTTTCGCCCGTAGCCGCACGTGGCCGACGCCCCGACGACCGCGTGCGCGTCCGAAAGTGTGACCGAATCCACCTCTGGTCGGGCCTCCGTCGCCGTCAACCAGTGCGCGTGGTTCCGTAGGCGCGCTGAAGGCGAACTACCTTGCGTGGAGCGGATCTTGACGATCCATCAGGTGATACGGCCGTTGAGTCACACGGCCGTTGCGCCACCCGCGCCCCTGTCACAGGGAGGTGAGAGCGGACTCCTCCACGGTCTTCAGCGCCCTGTTCGGCTGTGCCTGCTCCAGCCGCAGCCGCGCCGAGCGGCCCTTCAGCGTCAGCGTCATCAGCTGGTTGCCGAACCAGGGGCCACCCTTCTTGCGCCAGTCGATCGCCGGCCGCTCGCACCGCCCGTGCCGGGCGAAGCGCCGGCCCAGGGCGCGGGCCGCCGCACTCCAGCCGAAGCGGAAGCCGATCCGGATCGACAGGGGGACGGAGTTGTGCACGGGGGAGCAGGTCAACTGCAGCACCCGGGCGTCCGGGGCGCTGGAGGGCCAGACCGGCTCGGCCACATACGCGTGGTGCACGTCCCCCGACAGGACGAGCACCGTGGCCGGCGCCTCCGCCCCTGACCCGGCCTGGGCGATCAGCTCCGTCAGCGCGGTGAAGGAGGCCGGAAAGGCCGCCCAGTGCTCCAGGTCGGCCCGCCGCCGCAGATCCTCCCCGAACCGCGCCCAGCGCGCCCCGCGCTCACCCCGGCACAGTGCCGCGTTCCACGCCTCGGCGTCGTGCACCAGGTGGGGCAGCAGCCAGGGCAGGGAGGTGCCGATGAGGAGGTGGTCGTACGACCCCCGTCCCGTCAGGGCCTGCTCGCGCAGCCACCCCGCCTCCCCGGGGTCGAGCATCGCCCGGTCGTCCTCGTCCAGAACGCGGGCCGCCCGGGTGTCCACCATCAGCAGGCGTACGCGGCCGAAGTCGCGCCGGTAGCTCCAGCGCACGGCGGACGGGTCGGCCTCGGCCTTGCAGGCGAAGGCGCGCAACTCGTCCGTGCCGTCGGGCAGTTCGCGTACGGCCGCGTACAGCGGATCGGCCGCCAGCTCGGCCGGTGAGAGGTTCCCCAGATGCTGGTGCACCCAGTACGACATCAGACCGCTCAGCAGCCGCTCCCGCCACCAGGGGGTGGCCCGCATGTCCTCCAGCCAGGCGGCGGAGGTGTTCCAGTCGTCGATGACGTCGTGGTCGTCGAAGATCATGCAGCTGGGCACGGTGGACAGCAGCCAGCGCACCTCGGGGTCGAGCCAGGACTCGTAGTAGAGGCGGGTGTACTCCTCGTAGTCCGCGACCTCGCTGCCCGGCGGGTCGCTCAGGTCGCGCCGGGCGGCCAGCCAGCGGCGGGTCGCCTCGGAGGTCTCGTCGGCGTACACCTGGTCGCCCAACAGCAGCAGCACGTCCGGCCGTTCGCCGTCCGGGTCGGACGCGATGCGCGCGGCGAGGGAGTCCAGCGCGTCCGGGCCGACAGGGTCGTGCGCGTCGGCGGGCGGGGCGGCCCAGCGGCAGGAGCCGAAGGCGACGCGGACGCCGTCGCCGTCGTGCGGGGTGCGGATGACGGAGGGCGGAAACCTCCGCGCGGAGCCCGCCGAGTCGGGCAGCGGCCACACGCGGGTGCCGTCGAGGAGGACGTCGTACGGCGTCGTCGTGCCCGGAGTGAGGCCGGTGACCGGTACGAGGGCGTAGTGATGGCCCGCGACCTGGAAGGTGCGGGCCTCGCCGCGGGCGCCGTCCCCGCAGCGCACCTCGGCGGTGCACGGACGGCTCGCCTCGACCCAGACGGTCGCGGACGAGCCGTCGGCATACCTCAGCAGTGGACCCAGGCGCAGTTCGGCCACGTCATGCCCGCCCTTTCCATGGTCGGGCTCGCCTCCGGGGCGCCTCAGCCGGTGTCGAGACGGCGATCGTGCTCAGCCCTTCGGGCCTCCGCGCGTTCGCCCCGGTGCGACACCCCCGCGCCGGCAACCCGAGAGGAAAGGCCCCACCTGTCCGACCACTTCCACTTCGGAACCCACCCCGACC
>NZ_JBSFHW010000072.1:0-35022 GCF_053597275.1 Streptomyces sp. NPDC001492
GGCACCGGATGGACGCGAACACGGCAGCCCGTGCTCTGCGAGCCGGCCAGCCGGAGCGTGATAGATCAGCGGAACTGCCCAATCTCGGTGACGAACAGAGACCAGGCGCGCACCCCGACGGATACCGACGGACGGGTGAGGTCTTTGGAGTCGCGAACGAGAGCGTTGTTGCGGCCGGCCGCAACCTCCACGCACGCGTCAAGGTCTTCGCTGCAGTACGAGCTGCGTTGCCATGCGCCCTGATGCTGCCCGTGCATGTGGATCGTCTCCTTCGGTTGCTCGTCCCGCTCCGTGCGGGCCAGCCCAGTCTAGGAGCGCGAAGCTGTCGGAAGCCGGGGATTGGCGCAACGGACCTACGGGCATGCCGCAGCCATGACAGAGAGATCAACGGCGTGGGATGGCGGAGCATGGACGACCGCACAGATGGACGCGTATGAGTCCGCCTACAGCCTCATGTCGGCGCTCGTGGCCGCGTACAGCGCACTGCTCGGTCGGATCCACGACGACGCAGCGGAGACCGAGCGGTTGGAAGGCGCATTGGTGGCGACCGCCCTCGAACAACAGAACCTGACGGCAGCGGACACCGACCGGATTGAGGAGATCACTCGTACCTATCCGGCCATCATCGACACCATCCGCGAGCGTGAGCAGTGACGGACGAGCAACGGCCCCGACTGCTGACGGATGAAGAGCTGCGGCGCATCTTCGAAAGGCGTGTCCGACCGGTCATCGACCGGCCCGCGCAAGAGGAGCCGCGCATCCTGATTCTGGGTGGCACGCAAGGATCCCGCAAGACAACCTTGGCGCCCCTGGTCGCGCAGCAGTTGGGCATGAATGACCCGGTCATTTTCGACGGTGACACACACTATGCGTTTCACCCGAGGTTCGAGGAGCTAGCCCGCGAGCACGGAGCGCCCGACGCTCGGAAGTCGTGTCTTGCGGATGTCACCGAGCTGCGGCGAATGATGAAGGAACACATCCGCGATCAGCGCTCGCACATCGTGCTTGTCGGACCGTGGACACGCTTCGAGTTCGCGGCGACCGAAGTCAAGTTCTTCGCGGAACGCGGCTATGCCGCCGAGGCCGCGTACACCGCGATGCATCCCGCTCGGTCCCAGCTGGGTGTTGCCCACCGGCACTATCGGGCCGAGCAGACGGGAACGCTGCATCATGTGTTCACGACGACACCCGACTTCCAGAAGCAGGCATTTGCCAACGTTCCGCAGGCGATCGAGGACGCCAGACAGCATGTGCGGGCGGTGCACGTGGTGGACACCGGCGGTGTTGCCTACAGCACGGTTCGGCAGACCGACGGGAGTTGGAGGCCGGCACGTGACCCGCGCGAAGTCGTCGAGGAGATCCGCTACCGGCCGTGGGACGCTGCGACCCGAGCCGACTTCCTGTCGAGGCGAGCCGCCATCGAGGGTGTGACTGAGACGGACTGGCCTGAGCGACTCAGGGTGATTGACGAGCTAGCCGCTCCGATGCTCGAAGGGCACGGGCCCAGCGCCGGCATGGATGGGCAGGATGCCCTGCGGGTCGCACGGCTTGCCTTTCCAGGCGGTGCAGGCGAGGCCACACGCGAGAGCGCGCGGAGCGGGTCAGGATCGGGGCAGGAGTCTTCCGGCCCGCACCGCTCGCATGATTCGAGCATGGGGCGATAGAACCCAGTCCCGCCACGAGATGGGGCCCACCGAAACCGGTGGGCCCCATCTCGTGTGCTGCGTGACTACTGCACGGACGGTGCGGGTTGCATCGGAGGGGTGGCCGGTGCCGCGGTCGCCTGCGCAGGCACGGCGACGGTTTCGGTCGGAGTCGAGTTGTTCCGCTCGGCGCGCGCACGTGACGTGCGAGGGCGACCAGATGCCTTGGTCGACGGCTCCTTGAACCCGAGCCTCTTGAGTTCGGCGGCCGTCCACCCGGCGGCAAGCATGGCTGCCCAGGTGCGAGCCGATTCACGCTCACGTTCCGCGAGCGCCTCCCTTGCGGCTTGCTCAGCGTCCACGTTCTTCTTGTGCGCCTCGACGGCGGAGAGCCGGTCTCGCATGAGCTGTTCGGCCGCTTTGAGGGTGTCATCCATGGAGGGCAAGTTCGTCATGCCCCGCAGCGTACAGAGGCGTTGTGCCGCGAGCCACCACACAGCCACCGCCAACGCCAGGGTGCCCGGGGCGAGATCGCCGCCATCCGTCTCGCACAAGCGCAATTCGAATGCGCCACGCGCCCGCCCCGTCGCATGCGGCCCTAGAAGCCCCGCACCCCAGCCGAAGACAGAGCAAGCTAGACGATCAGATATCTGATCGAGCTTGGCAGTCGCCTTTCGGCGGCGACTGCTGCCACACTGTGGTGTGGATCCCCGTGCCGGGGTCGCTTCGCTGGAGAGAGGGGCAGGAGTGGGAGAGCCGAGGACGCCGCGCCGCCCGGTCCCTCCGGGGGGCCGCAACAAGCGGGAGGCCGGCGGCCGCAAGCACAGCGCGTATGTGCGGATGAGCGATGCCGAGTTCACGGTTGTCCAGGCCCGTGCCATCGCACTGGGGATCAGCGTTCCCCGCACCCTCATCGAAGCCGCGATTGGCGTCCCCCCACTGACGCGCCGGCAGCGCGAGGTTCTGCACCAGGAGCTCACCGGCGTGAAACTTCTGCTCGGCAATCTGACGAACAACGTGAACCAGATTGCACGGGCGCTGAACAGCGGGGCCGACGTGCCGGATCAGCAGATCCGGACGGTGCTTGACCGTGCCGCCGCGGCGGCCGCGCGGGTCGAGGAGGTCGCGGAGGTGTACCGCACCTCATGATGCCGAACATCACGCGTGGCGAGGACGCGCCGGGACTCATCCGCTACCTGTTCGGGCCAGGTGAGGCCAACGAGCACACCAACCAACGGATGATTGCCTCCTCAGCTGACATCGTCGGAATCGGAGGACCGTACTTCGACGAGGATCCGCGACAGCTCAAGCAGCTCGCCGACGAGTTCGATGCCCCGCTGGTCATGTTCGGAACGACGGTGCCCGACGGGCATGTGTGGCACTGCTCGTTTTCCCTGCCCCCCGAGGACGGGCAACTGACGGATGAGCAGTGGGCGGACGTGGCACGCCGTTTCGTACGCGACATGGGATTTGACGACGACAGCGGCAAGGCACCATGCCGTTGGTTGGCCGTCCACCACGGGCTCAGCGTGAACGGCAACGACCACATCCACCTCATGGTGAATCTGGTCCGGACGGACGGCACCAAGGCCGACGTATGGCGGGACCGGCCGCGATCTCAGGACGTCTGCGCACGGCTAGAGCAGGACATGGGGTTGCGGATCGTCGAAGGCCGCGCGAACGGCCGCACCATGCCCGGAATCAAACGCGGTGAGCAGGAGGCCGGGCAGCGTCGGGGCCAACCGGAGCCGGCCCGCCTCACGCTCGCCCGCCGGGTGCGGGCGGCCGCGGCAACGGCCACGAGCGAAGCGGAGTTCGTCCACAATCTGCGGGCGTCGGGAGTGCGGGCCCGTCCCCGGTACGCGGCCGGCGGCCGTGACGAAGTGATGGGCTACTCGGTTGCCCTGCACCCGGACGGCAACGACTCGCCCGTCTGGTACGGCGGCCTCAAGCTCGGTCGGGATCTCACGCTTCCGAAACTGCGACAGCAATGGCCGGACAGCGATCCCGCCGAGGCGGTAGCCGCGTGGGCGACCGGCAGCATGCGCGGCGGGCGCATGACGAACGCGTTGCTACGTGATGAGGCGGCGTGGGAGATCGCGGCCCAGCAGATCCAGCAAGTACGCGAGCAACTAGCGGCGGTCCCGGCCGGGGACGTCGTCCGCTGGGCGCAGACGGCGCACGAGGCTGCCGGCGTCCTGGCGGTGCTGAGCGCCCGTATGGAAGCACACCGGCCAGGCCCTCTGGCGCGGGCGGCCGATGTGCTGGCACGGTCGGCACAACGCACCTTGGAACACCGGGGCACCACCCTTGAGGGCAGTCCCGGCCAGTTGAAGGGAGCTGCCATGGCTGCTCGGTACTCGCGCGACTCGGCCGCAGGACAGGTGCTGTTCCTGCTCGCCCTGCGTAACACGCTGCGGGCCATCCACAACATGCACGCCGCGCGCCAGGAGCGCGACCAGGCGCAGCGCATCGAGAGCATTGCCCGCGGCGAGCTGCACCAGCTGCAGCAGGCCCGTGCGGCAATGCGTGACAGCCCGGGTGCCTTGCTGGACCCGGGGATTGACCACAGCCGCGGCACGGGGCCGGAGGGGCCCGAGCGTGATCCCGGGCGGGGCCGGTAGCGGCACGCTCGGCGACGGAAACGGGAGGGTTCATGAGCGAGTACTACGACCAAAACGCGAGCGAGGTGTATGCGTCCGGGTCGCAGCTGTCCAACGAGGTTGCGCGGCTGGTCATCCTGGTGGCGACGCTCGTTGCCGAGCGGATGGTTGAAGAGCGGCGCCGGCAGTACCGGGAGGCACAGCGGCAGGCCGAGGCCCGGGCCGAGATGCTCGCCGAGCGGCTGCGTGCCGAGCGGGCCGCCGTGCAGCCAGTTCTCCGGTCGGTGCACCAGGATCGGTTTTGGCGGGACGCGGACCCGAAGCGGCTCGGGCAGGCGTGGCAGGCCGCGAGCGAGTGGGCGGCCGGTGACCCGTATGCCGCGCACACCTTGGAGGTGCTGCGGGAGAACCTGCGGCAGCGGTTCGGCATCGACGCCCCGGTCTGGCCCATCGAGGGCGCAGAGCTGTCGCGCATCCTGACGGTGGCCGACCCGGCGTTCCGCAAGACCCTCCAAGACGCGCGCGAGTCCGCCGAGGCACGCGGGGGGAGGGCCTCGTATGCGGTCATCATCCGTGACCTGAACGATCCGACGCGGATCGTGTGGCGCAGTGCGCAGACGGTCGCGGCCGGGATGCCGGTGGATGAGGCGGCCGCGCGCGCGTATGAGCGCTGGAGTACCAGCCCCGAGGGAGCCGAGGCCGCCGACCGTCATAGTCAGTACCAGGTCGAGCTGATCGAGAACACCGGCAACCCGGTGTCCGCTCAGGTGCCCGCCTCCAGGCTGAGGGGTGATCGCGTCGGGGAGGTGTTGGCTGAGGCAGAGTCGTGGCGACGGGCCGTCGTCGCGGGCACCGAGCAGGCCAGCGACGACGAGCTGTTGTACGCCTTGATGGTCGAGGTCGGCGAGCTGAGTGAGGAGGAAGACCGGCGCCGGACGCGCCGTGCCGAGTACGCGGCCCGCCTGGACGATGCGACCCTGGACGAGCGGACTCGCGCCCGGCTGGTCGGGAACGTCGCGGCGATTGACGAGGGGCTGGTGACCCTGCGACGCCAGCAGGCGGACACGGCCTTGCGGCTCGCTGCCCACACGGCCTCGATGAACGGCGAGAACCCGCAGCATGTGCACGACGCCGCCCGGCTACGGGAGAACCTGGACCAGGGTTTTTGGGAGACGGCGAGCGCCGCCGAGATTGTCGGGGCGTTCGAGTACGTCGACACGTGGCAGGCGGGCCAGGCCAAGGAGGACGCACAGCGGTTCCTGCGCGAGCGGCTGGCCGATGTGCACGGCCTGACGGTTCCCCAGGACGTCACGCCGGACGGCATCGGCGCTCTGTTCGGTGGGCGCGACATGCCCGGCCCAGCCGCACGGATCCGCGCCCAGGGCGACGCCCTGCGGGTGCAGGCGCAGGCGTATTTCGAGCAGTCCTACGACCTGTTCAACCGGGCCGCCCGGCTGCAGGAGCAGGCGGAGACGTTCCCGGAGGGGCATCCGTCCCGGAACCGGTTCACCCAGCAGGCAGAGACGCTTAGCGCCGAGGCGTCGGCCGTTGGCGCGTACGGGCTCAGCCTGCACGATCAGGGGGTGTGGCTGAGCAGCCGCGAAGAGCGGGTGGCGAGGGCCGTGGGGAACGGTACGGGCGCCCAGGCGGCGGAGCAGTTGGCCGCCGACTTCGAGGAGCAGTGGGGCCGTCCCCTGGACTCTGTCCCGCACCGGTTCGCCGACATGCAGTCGGCCGCCGCGGAGCCGCAGGACTTCGCCAAGGCCGCGCGCACAGCCGCGGGGCCGCAGGACTCCGTCAGGGCCGCGGTCACGGCCGCGACGGTGCCCAGTCGGCGGGTCGTGATGTCGGTATCCGCCTACACGGTTTCCGCCGCCAGCGCAGACCTACAGGCCGGGGATGTGCCGGCAGATCTGGCGGTCAGGGGGGAGCCGCGCGACGCGGTGGAGCAACTTGCTGCCGAGTATGAGGCGCGGTGGGGCATCCCGCTGGACGCCGGGTCCCGGCAGCAGCTTGCTGATGCCATGGAGTACGTGACGACGTCTGACGTCGCACCGAAGGAGATCAACGTCATCACAGGCGAGCTCGTGACTCAGTCCGACCAGGCCCGCAACAACGTGGTCCGGGCTGCTGAGGCGGTGGTCTCCACGCAGTTCGGCTCCGCTTCGATGCTGCAACGGAAGCTAGGTGTCGGGTTCGCCGAAGCGAGCGACCTGATGGACCAGTTGGAGGAGCTGAACATCGTCGGCCCCCGTGACGGGCGCAAGGCCCGCGAGGTTCTCGTGGAGACGGGTGCGCTGCCTGAGCTTCTGGAGCAGCTGGAGAGCAGCGCTCGTGCCGGCGTGGGTTTGGCTCGTGAGGAGCCAGAGCCTGCGGCGCGAACGGAGACGTCCATTCCGGTGCAGGACGCCCGCGAGGAGTCAGCGACCGACCGAGACGGTGACGCCGGGGACGGCCCGGAGGGACTGCGCTACGCGGAGCGCCAGGAGGAGGCTGAGCGGGCCCTGAGTGTGTTGGGCGATGACGAGGCCGCAGGGGCGGTTCTGGTGGCCGCTCAGGCGTTCCCGGAGAGTCCGGAGGCGGCCACGGCCGTTCCGGCCGCCAGCAGCCGCAGCACGGGCGTTGCGGGCGGTGCTGGCCGGGAGCGGAAGCCCGGAGTAGAGCTGTAGCAGAACGGCGGGAGGGGGGTGGGTCGCGTGTGCACGCGAACCACCCCCCTCCCGCCGTATTGGTGGTGGGTCAGGTCTCGTCGGGCGGGCTGCTCGGTTCGGCGCTGAAGGCCGGTGAGAGCCACAGGGCGGGATTGGCCGGGGTGGTGGGCAGGGGCGGGTAGGGGCGCGTGGTGTGGCCGTCCTTGCTGCAGGCGGCGAACGGCCCGTTGTCCGGGTCGAGCAGCACGCGCATGTGCGGGTCACAGTGGTGCAGGAACCAGGTGCTCAGGCCAAGGGCGGGATCGTGGCGTAGGTTCTCCCACGCACGCCACACGGCCGCGAGTCGCTGCAAGGCCTCTTCGTGGCGCCACCACTCCGGGCACCAGGTGGCCGTGGAGCCGTTGAGCTTGCGGCGGATGGTGGGTGCCAGGTAGTCGGTGACGAATTCCTCGACGTTCTTGAAGACGAGCGGCGGCGGCTTCTTCTTCTCCTTGGTTCGCTTGCCCTTCTTCTTCGTGCCCCGCTTGCCGGCGTCTGGCGGCTCCTCCGCGACGCCGGGTGCGGGGGCGTCGTCCCACTCGTCGACGATGTATGTCACTTCACGGTCCCGGGGTCGTACTTGCGCAGGGAGGCCTCCACCTTGTCCTTCCACTCGTACTCCCACCAGGGCTTCGTTTCGACGAGCGTGGTGCGGGTCTGCGAGGCGAACACGACCGCGCGGCCGAAGGGCACCGACGTCAGGTCGGCGGCATCGATGATCTCCTCCGGGCGGCTGCTCGTGGTCGTGGACACGTTGGAGGCCAGGGGGTTGCCTGATTTGCCGCCGGGTTGCCGGGACTGTGAGTAGGTCAGCGGCTCGAACTTGCCGACCATGGCGGAGATCCGGGCAAAGAACCGGTCGTCGCGGCCGCCGCCGCCGTAGCTGGTGACGTTGGCCGTGGACCAGAGCTTTTCCATGCCGTGTTCACCCCAGACGGTCACGCCCTGGGCCCAGCTCTGCAGGATGGTCATCAAGTTGATGCCGCGCGAGCCGTAGTGGGAGTAGATGTCGGGGAGTTCGGGCCATTTGCAGATGTTGGCGGCTTCGTCGAGGACCCCCATGAGGGGGCGGGACAGCCGGCCTTGCGGAGAGCGCATGGCGAGGTGTTCGGCGGCCTCGCAGATGGCCACGGTCAGTGCGGTGACCAGAGCGCCGGCGCTGCCCTTGCCCTCGCGGGAGACGAGATACAGGGTGTCGGAGCTGCGTACGTAGTCCTCGGGGCTGAACGCCCGGCGCTTGGCGAGCTCGCCCGGGGCTGCGGGGGTCACCCACCGGGTCACCTTGGGATCGCGCAGGCACGCCACGTTCTTGATGGCAGTTCCGTAGACGCCGGAGCGCTGTTTGTCGGCCGCGTTGAGGACGCCGTTGAGGCTGTCGGCGGCCGCCTGGTAGTCGGGGCCGGCTTCCTCGAGGATCCGGGCGGGCTCGTCGTCGCGCTGGGAGGCCAGCCACCGGTACACCTGAGTGATGGGCCGGTTGTCGAGTTTCGCGGCCATCAGCATGTTCGCCACCAGCTCTTCGCCCGCCGGGTCGAAATAGGCGTCCGTCTGGGCGTTGGGGCCGCGGGTGTCCGCGGCGAAGAGGGAGGCGAGGCGGGCCGCCTGCGTGACGTCGGTGACGTAGGTCAGGGGGTCCCAGTACCAGGTGGGTTCCTCGTCAAGGAGCCCTTGGAAGTCGGCCACCCACACGGTCCCGAACTCCTCGCGGGGGCCGCGGGTCGCGTCGACGAGGTCGCGGCGATTGGTGGTGCACAGCACGGGGGCCCGGCCGTGGGTCATGACGGTCGGAATGGCGAGCATGGTCGTCTTGCCGGTCCGGGTGCCCCACAGGGCCAGGTAGGTGTCTTCCGCGCTGCCGTACAGGGGGCGGCGGCCGATCACGGCGCGGCCGAGGTAGACGCCGGGCGCGACGTCGTCGGCGACGCCGAGCCGCTTCGCCTTCTCCCTGACCGTCCGCTCGCTGATCTTGTCGAGGTCGGTGCCCTTGCCCATGTAGCGGGCGGCCGCGTCGATCGGCTTGCGGCGGGCCCGGGCCCGCCGCACGACGCGGAAGACCAGCGCGGCGGCGGCGACCAGGGCGACGAGTTCGACGACCAGGACGGCGGTCGCCCAGGCGCCGGGCCACCGGTAGGCGCCGGAGGCCAGTTGGAAGAGCACGGCGAACGGGTTGGAGGGCGGGGCAGCAGTGCCCGCCAGGGCCGCGCCGGCCGCCGCCGAGGTCCACGTGACGGCGACGGCGAGCAGGATGAGCGAGCAGACGCCGACCAGGAGGGGGCCGCTGAGGTCCTGGCCGGGCCCGCGCCGCTTCGAGGTCGCGCTCACGCGGTCCACCGCCGGTTGGTGTTGTTGATGTCGAGTTCGCTGGGGGTCAGGTCGACGTGGATCGGGATGCCCGGGCGGCCACCGACCTTGATCAAGAAGTTGCCGCGGCCGGGCGGTTCGGCTTTGGTGTCCCAGCCGGGCGGTGTCGACCAGCCGGTGACCATCTGCTGTTCGGCGCGGGTCATGTCGACGACCTGGGTGAGGCGGGGCATTTCGTCGCGGGGCAGGCCCGCGCAGATGACCATTCCGGAGCGCTCGACGAACCCGCCGGCCTTGAGGCGTTCTTCCTCGGTGGGCAGGGCCAGGAGGTCTTTCATGGTGTGGGTGACCATGACCGTTCCCACGCCCCTTTGCCGGTTGAGGCGGGTCAGCGCGTCCACGCGGTTGACCAGGCCGCGGCCGGCCCGCAGCACGCGCCACAGCTCATCCAGGACGAGGAGGTAGTGCCGGCGGGGTTCAAGGCCTGCGTCGGCGAGGGCCTGCGCGGCCGAGATCGCGCCGAACCCGTAGCTCCAGCAGGTCAACAGGGCGGCCGCCTGCAGGAGTTCCTCACTGTCGTCGATGCCGGAGATGTCGAAGCAGACCGGCCGGTCCAGGCGCATGGGTTCGCTGGTGGGGCGGCTGAAGGTCTCCCCCAGCCGTCCCGCGCCGAGCAAGGCGGTCAGGGAGGATTCCAGGGCTTCGGTGATGTCGCGGTAGCGGTCGAGGTCGCCGCGGTCGAGGGCGACCGCGCGGACCCGGTCGGGAGCGTCCTTGATGACCTTGACCAGGTCCCCGAGGACGGGAATGCCCTGGTGGCGCTCGTCGAGCACGCTCAGCGCTTCCGCCAGGATGGTTTCCTCCCGGTCGGTGGGCGGTGTCGAGCGCAGGAGCGTGATGAGCGCGGAGACCGCGTTGAGGCGGCGGCCGTGGGCGTCCGCCTGCAGGGCCCGCCGGGCATCTCCGGTAAGCCGGGCGGCCGTGGCCGCGCTCTCGCCCGGGTCGAGGACGTTGAGGTAACCGCGGCCGCGGCCCAGGGCGATGACCTGCCCGCCCAACGCCCTGATCAGGTCGACGTAATCCGGCTTGAGGTCCCCGAAGATCATCGGGAGGGTGCCGAAGCCGGCCAGGCCCAGGGCCATGCGCCGCACGACGGTGGACTTGCCCAGGCCAGGCTGACCGAGAACGAACGTGCTCGGGTTGTGGATCAGGCCCGCCCGCATGAACCAGGAGATCGGGTCACAGCAGACGGTGGAGCCGGTCAGGATGCTGCGGCCCAGCGGCACCCCGATCATCGGGGTGCCGGAGCCGGCCACGTAGGGCCACAGGCCGCACACCTGGACGGTGGTCCCCCGCCATTCCGGGGCCGGCTGGACGAGGCGTTGGGCGCCGCCACCGGGCCCGGCCCAGCCGCGCAGGCCGGGCCGTCGAACGCGGGGGGCGGAGGGCTGGGAGGCCACGCTGTGGGTCCTTTCCGTCGCGGTCAGAGGTTGTCGCGGATGTAGGCGGGCACCAGCAGATGCGCGGGCAGCACCAGCCCGATGGGGAGCGCGGCGGCGAATGCGGAGGCCTGCGAGCCGCAGACCGGCCGCAGTTGGATCCGGGCCCGCGGCGCCAGGTCGTCGATGGCGGCCAGGGCAACGGGCAGGTCTTCGTAGCGGGCCACTGTGGCGGTCACGGCGAGCGCGAACCGGGTGACACCTGCCCCCTTGGCTTCCTCCTGCGCGGACTGCTCGGCCGCGCGCAGGTCGGCGGCCATGCGGGCCTGTCCGGTCCTGGACTGGTTGATGCGGAACTTGGCGTCGAGCTTGTCCTGTTCGACGATCTTCGCTGCCTGCGCGGGATCGTGCGGCCGGTAGTAGATCGTCACCCGCTTGCGGGCGATGTCCTCGCTCGGTCCCAGGAGCCCGCTGAGGACCTTGGAGAAAACCTCACCGCGCGGGGCCTCGGACATCTGCCAGGTGACCGACACACCGGTGTCGTGCCGGTAGTAGTCCCAGGCTTCCTGTGAGCTGGAGGGGCCCGCGTCGCTCCACTGCAGGCCGCTGCCGCCCGTGGAGCGGGCCTCTTCCACGAGGGTGGCCACCGCCGGGTCGTAGGCGATGCGGACGGCTTCGGCGAGCTCCACGGCGGTCATCGGCCGGGACGTGCCCGCCCCGGTGGAGGCCAGGGAGTCCGTCAGGTGGGGCAGCCGGTTGCCGAGCATGACGGCCATCTCGCCGGCGTCCTTGCGGTCGTGGCCGCCGCGGGCCGCACCGGAGTAGGTCAGCGCCAGGCGGGTGCTGATCTGCGCGGACCCGGCCGGGTACTGGGTGAGGACCTCGCCGAGCATCTGCCGCGCCAGCGCGGGGGCGTCGTCGTGCAGGTTGCTGGTCACCTCGTGGGCGAGGCGGATCCCGGAGTCCGGGGCCGTCTCCACCGTCACACTGGCGCCGACCAGGCCCGGTTCGTGGGCGAGGCGGGCCAGCCAGGCGCCCCAGTGGGCCACCCATTGATCCACCTGTTCCTGGTCGACGAGGGAGGCGCCGTCGGCCTCGCACTCCAGGACCACCACGTGATGGCTGGTGGAGGGGTAGCTGAGCAGGGCGAACGGGCGGCCGTAGGCGTCCTGGGCCTCGATCAGGGTGGAGGCGGCCGCCAGGCCCGGCAGGGTGCAGGTGCCGTGTCCGGTGCGGCCCAGCGGGCCCGACCGGTACAGGTGAGAGCCGGTCTTGACGGTGCGTCGCCAAGACCATCGGGCATGCATGCGAGACAACGCGGTCCTTCCGTGCCGGTCGCGGATGGTCAACGGGGTCAGGACGAGCACCAGGACCCCCGCCACGGCCAGCGCCAGCAGGAGACTGACCAGCGTCATCACGACGATGACCAGCAGGCCGGCGATGAGCAGGACGGTGGCGCCGAGGGACAGCCGGCCCAGGCCGCCGCGTTGCGGCACACGCCAGTTGCCGTATGTCGGTTCTGCGGGGGTGTCAGCGGTTGCTGCCACGGGGACCTCCCTCCGTGCTGTCGGTGGCGGGACGTTGCGGGATCACCTGGGTGCCGCCGTGAGGGCGGGCACTTCCGCCCTGCGGGCCGCCCGGCTGCGGGGTGCCGTTGTGCGAAGGGGCGTCGGCGGGCGGCGATCCCGCGGGCGGCGACCCTCCGGGCGAGGATCCTCCGGACGGAGACGCAGGAGGCGGCTGAGAGCCACCACCGGGCGGGGGACCACCGCCCGGGTTGCGGGAGCCGGAGGCGCCTACGGCTCCCTTGCCGGCGGCTGAGGTCACGGTGGAGGCCGCGGTGGAGGCCCCGCCGGTTTTGAGGGCCACGGCGCCGGTTGCCACGGCGGCGGCACCGCCGATGACCGAGCCCCCCGAGCCCTGCCGTCCCTGCGCAACCTGGTCGACGAGGGGGGAGGCGATCCGCATGAGGGCGGGCAGGGTGAGCGCCGCCAGGAGGAGAAGGACCACCCCGGCCAGCTGTACCGTCAGGTTCTCTCCGTCTGCTTTGTCGTTGCCCTGCGTGATGCTGGAGAAAGCGGCGGCGTACACGATGGCGGCGACCGGCTTGTACAGGATGAAGGCGATCAGCCAGGAAGAGGTCTTCTTCCACCAGGTCTTGCCGGTGACGGTTCCGGAGGCAGCCGCCGACAGCGGCAGCGTGGAGACCAGGACGATCAACATCGCGTTGCGGGCCAGCATGAAACCGATCTGCGCGATGCTGCCGACGATCAGCAGCAGGGCGAACACGAAGGCCAGGCCCAGCAGTTCGGGTTTCGTCGAGGTGGTCAGCAGACTGTAGTTCACGAGCTTCTCGGTGAAGGCCTGCGTGCACGCTTTGGTGGGCGTATCGCCCCCGCCGCAGTGGGTCGACTCGTTGACGATCCACACCGCGAATGCGTCGCCGCCCGCGAGGAGCAGGTTGGCGCCGGTGACATAGGCGCTGCCCGAGGCCACCACCTTCAGCAGGGCTATGGCCGCCTCTCTGGCGGGCTCGGTGCGCTGCGTCCATGCCATGTGGCCCGCCGCGAGGAGCAGGGCCAGGACGGACGCCCAGATGGTGAGCCACTGAGTGTGGGCGAACATGAACGCCACGGGTCCGCCGCTGGTGCTCAGCTGGGGAGAGTCCATGCCCAGCCAGCCGGTGGCCACGGTCTTGATCAGGCTGGCGGCCGCGGAGGTGAACGAGTGCACGATTTGAGACCAGGCGCTGCCCGCGACGCTGTCCACAGCGCCGGAAGCAGCGTCGCCGACCGCGCCCTTGCCCTTGCAGGCCACCCACAGGATCGGGTCGGCAGCGGTGTCGCAGATCCCCATCAGACACCGCCCCAGGCCGCAAAACCCTCGGATGAGGTCACGATGCGCTGCTGACCGGTCTTGGACACCTCGTACTGCCAGTCGCCGTCATGCCAGCGCAGCACCGCGGTGTTCAGCCGCAGCGCCCCGTCACTGAACCGGGTCAGCAGCTCGATCACGGCGGTGTCCGCGCTGTAGGTGACGAAGCGGAACCCGCTGAACTGTCCCAGCTCGCCCGGGGCGGGGTCGGGCAGCGGCGACGACTTGAACTGTTTACGCAGAGAGGCGAGCTGCGCCGCCTTCGCGTCCCCGTAGGTCTGACGCTGCCACACGTCCTGCCAGTTGCGGGCGAGCATCGAGCGGATGCTGATCTGTGAGGCAGCGATCAGGGCCCCGGTGGGGGTGTGCGCGAAGCAGTGCGTCAGGTCGCCGTCGGCGGCGGCCGGGCCCGCGCTCTTCGACGTGGGCAGGGCCACCGTGCGGAACAGGCCCCAGGTCACGCCCTGCGGCGCGGCCGTGGGCACCGTGGTGTCCGTGTCGGCCAGCGCCGGGCAGCCCCCCGCCGCGGCGGAAGCCGAGGGCGTCGAGGCGGCCGACGCCGAGGGAGCCGGCGACTTGCTGCCGTTGGCGCTGGAGTTGTCGCGGGTGGTGAAGACGACCAGCAGACCGAGCAGGACCACCACGATCAGGAAGGCCGCGGAGACGATGAACCACCGCTGTTGGAACGGGCTCGCGGGCGCCTCGGGGCCGCGGCCGTCGGTCGGTGCAGACATGACACTCCCTGTCGGGTCGGCGGGATCAGGTGAGCGCGGTCACGATGGCGGAGGCCGAGCCGAGGAGCACACACGCGGCCATGACCTTGCCGAGACCGGTCATGGCCTCATAGCCCTCGCCCTGCCGGTAGGCGACAGCCATACGGCCCGCGACGATCATCACGCCGAGAACGCACACCGACGTCACACCCCAGGCGATCCAGTTCATGACCTGCACGAACTTCTGGGATCCGGGCGGGGCAACGGGATTGGGGGCCGGCGGGTCGCCAGCCAGGATGAAGTGGTGGGCCATGTCCGTGGACGCGGCGAGCAGGTCAACCATGGTGGAGTCTCCCCGTGGGATTCGAGCGGTCTGCCAACTCGCGCTGAAGGGATGCGAGCTGACGGGGCAGGTGGGCGGCGGGCGGTTCGCCGAGTCGCCAGGCGTCCAACCACGGCACCGACCAGGTGCGCGGGTAGCCGCCGCTGACGAGCTTGGCGAGGTCTTTGAGAGGGCGGGGCAGCGAGCCGGGGGCGTCCGCCACGACGACCAGGCCGAGCAGCTCGACGCCGGGCACCGCGCCCGAGGCCCACTGACGGGCCGCCGTCTGAGCGGCCGTCAGGCCCGAGACGTGCGAGCGGCACACCAGGACGACGGGACACCGCCACCCGGCAACCGCGGCCGGCCAGGCCCGGTTCGCGTCGTAGCCGCCGGGCAAGGCCTGCTGCAGCGTGGTCACGCCCGCGCCGCCGTGGCAGCCGAGCCAGGCCCAACCCCCCTGCGGGGGCGTCCCCGTGGGAGCGATCGGCAGGCCCTGCGGCGGCTGCGGAACGGACCCGGGCTGCGGACGAAGCGGGACAGCATAATCGTTTGCCGGAGCAACCGGATGCACGGTAGGCACACTTTGAACGTCTGAACGCGGCTGAGTCAGCCACGGGTTGGGCGCATCACCCGCCACACCACTCCCCCTTTTCGCTTCACGATGTGCGAACAGTCTAGACCGAGTCCTATGTATCGTTGCAAGATGTTACGTAACGTCAACGCATCGCATTTATCAACGCGTTGACGTTGTTTCGGCACGATGGGGTAGAGGGGGATACGTGTGGCTAGGATTCGCCAGCATGACGGAGCGCGAATCAGAGACGCCCTTGGCAAACTATCCGGCGGTACTGACAGCCGCGGAGGTCGCCGAGATCTTCAGGCTGAGTCCGGTCAGCATCGCGCGCCGGGCCAAGAGCGGGCAGCTGAAGGCGTTCAGGGGAGCCACCGGGCCGCGCGCGCCCTGGAGGTTCGACAAACGCCGCATCGCCCTCGTACTGGAGGGGCGCCCGTCGGACGAGGCACTGCCCCCGCTTCTGTCCGGCCACCCGGAGGTGCTCACCGCGCAGGAGGTCGGCGACGTCCTGCGCTACGACCCGACCACCGTGGCAGCGTTGGCGGCCGCGGGCAGACTCCCGGGCTTCAAGACCTCACCCCGCAGCCCCTGGAGATTCAGGCGGCAGACAATCAGCGCCCTGATAGAGGGAACGCCGCCCGGCGAGCCCGGGCAGCCGGCCGCACCGTGAGGCAGGCCCCGTGACCGGCAAGGGGACATGGGTCGTCACGGCGGCCGCCGGGGCACTGGGCACCCTGCTGGTGGGCATCAGCATGGTGGGCGGGGCCGTCGAGGACGACAACAAGGCCGCCTCATCGGTCGGCGGCGCACTCGACGCCTCCAAGGTGCCCGCGGCCTACGCCGATTGGATCGTCCAGGCGGGCCACGTCTGCGCGGGCGTGAGTGCGCCCCTGATCGCCGCCCAGATCTCGGCAGAGTCCAACTGGAACCCCAAAGCGGTCAGCCCGGTGGGGGCCCAGGGGTTGAGCCAGTTCATGCCCGGGACCTGGGCATCCTGGGGCGTGGATGCCGACAGCGACGGCCAGGCGGACCCCTTCACACCCGCCGACGCGATCATGACGCAGGCCCGGTACGACTGCTGGCTGATGGACAAGGTCACCAGCTACCAAGTCCAGGGCGATTCCACCCGGCTCATGCTCGCCGCCTACAACGCCGGCCCGGATGCCATCCGCCAGTACCGAGGCATTCCGCCGTACCCGGAGACGCAGCAGTACGTTGCGCGGATCATGGAGCGGCTCGCGCTCTACAGCAAGAATGACGGCACCGCCGACATGTCCGGGGCGTTCGGCCAGCGGGTCGCGGCCCAGGCCAAACGGTGGCTCGGCACCCCCTACTCGTGGGGCGGCGGCAGCACCAGCGGCCCGACCGCGGGCATCGCGCAAGGTGCGCTGACCGTCGGGTTCGACTGCAGTGCGCTCGTCCAGTACGCCGTGTACCAGGCATCCGGCGGCACGATCACCCTGCCCCGCACCAGCCAGGCCCAGGCCACCGTGGGCAAAGCCGTCCCACGGAGCGCCGCCCAGATCGGCGACCTGGTCGCGTTCCAGCTCGACGGCACGAGCTACGACCACATCGGCATCTATCTCGGCAACGGCCAGTTCGTGCATGCGCCGCGCACCGGAGACGTCGTCAAGATCTCAAATCTCGACGAATACCCCTACTCCGACAGCACCATGACCATTCGGAGGATCGGTGAATAGCACCGCAACCAGGCCCCGCACGGCGCAGGCCGCCGCAGCCGCCGTACTCGTGGCCATCCTGGCCACCGGCTGCGGCGCGTTCAGCGACGGCACCAGCACCGACCAGGCCCCGCCCAAAGCGCCCACGCCCAGCGGCCCCGGCCCCTACCCAACCCCCCGCGGCGCGAGCGAGGCGGCACCACTGCCCAGCGGATCCGCCGGGCAGCCCAAGGGCGGCATCCCCTCCCCCGCCGACGTCAACGGCCGCGACGCCACCGCCGTCAGCAAGGCCGCCTTGACCGCTCTGACGACGTACGACACCACGATTGACACCAGCCGTGACGACGCGGGCCGGCGCACGGCCGCCGCGGGATGGTGCACCGCCACCTACGCCGCGCAGCTGCGCGCGGCGGTCTCCCGCTCCCAGCCCGGCGCCGACTGGCAGACCTGGACCACGCACAAGGCCTTCACGGTCCCCCGGCTCACCGAGGCCGAAGACGCCGGAGGGCCCGACGACACCGACACCGCCGCCTACCGGCGATGGACCATCACCCTGACCCCCACCGGCCGGGACGGCTGGAAGGGCAGCCCCCAGACGCTCACCGCGTACGCGGAACTGACCCGCTCCACCGCATCGGCGCCCTGGCGGCTGAACACCGTCACGTTCCAGTGAGGAGGCACGACACGGCGATGACCAGCACCGCACCCGTGCCCGCATGGCCCCGCTACCGGCTCACCGCCGACCAGACCGGAGCCGTCACCGTCACCGGCCCCGCCGCCCGGACCGACCCCCACCCCGGCCGCGAACAGGCGGTCGCGGCGGTCGCGGCGATCGCCGCCCGCCTCACCCCGCCGCGGGCCGTCCTGGCGGACGCCGTCGACGTCGACGGCACCGTGTGGCCGCTGCTGATCAGCCCGGACGGCACCGTCCAGGAAGCAGGACCGTCCCGCCGCGCCAAACAGAAGAGGAAGCCCCGCGCAGACCGGAACCAGGCCGGACAGGCCAGCCCGGCGGCCAAGCTCCGCAGGACCAGAGGGAAGCCGACCGTGGCGCAGCCGGCCCCGCCCCCCGTCGTGCTCCCCCAGCAGGCATCCGCCCCGGTCCCCGCGCCCGAACCGTTCGTCATTCCCCTCGCGTCCGAACCGGCCGGCCGGGACGAGGCCACCACCCGCCTTGCCCGCAAGGCCCTCACCACCGACGAACCCACCACGCGCCTTGCCCGCGGTACGGCGGCCGCCGACGAGCGGACCGTGCACATGCGCGCCACCCGCCCCGCCGGACAGGTCGCCGACCGGCACGACCGGCCCACCGAGGAGGCACCTCCCCTCCGCCCGGCAGTACCGCCCCCACCCACCGCACCGGCCCAGCCGGACCCGCGGACGGCCGGCCGCATCCCCAGCGTGATGCGCATCCACGCTTTGGAGAGCGCCGGGCAGCTCGACGAGGCGCTCCAGATGGCCGCGGCCCTCGACGACGCCGCCGCCCGGGCCCACGGGCCCAGCCACCGCGACGCTCTGGAGGCACGCGAGGTCCGCGCCCACCTCACCGCCCAGCGCGGCGACCTGCCGGCCGCCGTCGCCCTGTACCGCGACGTCGCCGAACGACGCGCCCTCCAGAACGACATGGAGGGCGCCAACGCCGCCGCAGGCCGGGCACACGCCCTGTGGCTGAAGATCACGGACCCGGTCCAGGCCCTGAAGACCGGCGAGACCATCGTCAGGATGCGCAACTCCATCCCCGGAGAGGGCGGCATCGCCTATCGCAAGGCCACCCAGCGACTCCAGCGGCTCCGCCAGGCAGCGACCGGGCCAGCGTCGCCGTAGGCCGGTGCCGACCTCAACACGAAGGGGTCCGGGACACACCGTGTGTCCCGGACCCCTTCGTGATCTGCAGGCTGCTACGCCGGGTCGGGCAGCTGCACTCCCAGCACCCGCGAGGCCGCGTACCAGTCAACGTACGAGTCCTGCAGCATCGTCGCGACCACCGTCACCAGCGGATCCCCCACCACGAACGGCGCCGCCAGATCCACCACTTGATCCCGGTCCAGACTCAGCAGGTCGCGCACCGCCGCCGATGTCCCCTCGCCCGCGAGCTCACGTACAGTCATGCCAGATCCTCCACATGGATCGAGGCCCGCGGACGACGAGACGCAAACCGCGCCCGCGGGCCGAACTTTGAGGGGTCGGGTGCCAGCCCGGCCCCTCTTTGGTCTGCACTGTAGTTGATTTTTTGCTAGCTAGCTAGAAAGATAGAAAGCGTGTTAGCGAGAGAGCGAGAGAGCGAGCGAGCTAGCATGCTCGCCATGACTGGACCTCAGTTCGTAGGCAGCTACTCGGAGACGGGCGGCGTGACGAAGACCGCGACTGCGGTATCGGTCGCCGTGTCCTACGCCGAAGAGCATCCCGAGGAGCTCGTTCTCTTCGGAGACCTTGACCCCCGTGGGGCCGCAACCAAATGGACCGGTGCCAAACCCGTTGAACCGGGCCTGGACATGTCCGCCATCCTCGGGCAGGACGATGTGAAGGGCTGGGCCGATGAGCTCGCTGTTCCCCTAGACCCGGCCAAGGGGTGGCCCGAGAACCTCCGTGTGATCCCCTCCGGCTTCCGTAAACAGGCGATGCAGGAGAGCTTGCGCGAAGATCACGCGGAGATGCGGCTGAAGCGGAGTCTGGCCGGCACGCAGGCAGCTTTCGGCGTGTTCGACTTCCCCAACCGGCAAGGCGGGATGCTGACGCAGAACGGGCTCACCGCCTGCACCCACATCATCTACGCGGCAAAGCCGGACGAAGACGGGTTGGACGGGGTCGACGGCGCCAAGGAGACGGTGCACAAGTTCCACCAGTACAGGGAAGAGGTCGGCCTACCCAGGACCCCGCAGGAAATCGGGATCATCCTGGGTGCGGCCTACACGGGCGCCGTGTGGACCCGCGACGCGCTTCGGGCTGTCGAGGAGCTCAAACGGACGTCACCCGGCATGTTGCTTACGCCATACGTCGAGTCGCTGGTGATCGTTAAGGAAGCCCGCGCCGCCGGTGAGTGGTACGGGAAGTACGCCAAGGGGGCAAGCGTCGCCAAGGCATACCGAGAGCTGACAGTGAACAGGATTGCTGCCCAATGAGTGAGGACCGCCCATCACCCCGCCCGCGCCCGGCACCCGGCGGAGAAGCTGAAGACCCGGCCCGCCCGGCCAGCTCTGCGCCGGTTGGAACTCCGCTGTCCGTCCCCAGGGGGAGGCCGCGACGCAGTGCGCAGGCAACCGTTCAGCTCAATACCCGAGTGCTCCCCCTGCTTGATGAGCTGGTGGAAGTCGTCGTGGCCACCCGGGGCATGAGCAAGCGCGAGGTGATCGAGAACGCGCTGATGAAGGCCTACCCGACCGAGTACAAGGCCCTGGTAGCGCGCGAGCGAGCACGCGAGCTCGAAAGCTAGTTCGCTCGCTCTCTAGCGCGCGAGCTAGCTAGATAGAAAGCGAGCTTGCGAGCGTGCTTGCTTGCTAGGCCGTCCTAACTGGAAAAACAGCCAGCCCCGAGAACGCCCAACCTCCAAGTAGCGCGTCCCCGGGGCCCACCGAACGAGGAGAAGCAACTCCCCATGTGCCACCAGATTACGGCCCCCCAGGGCAAAGCCGACACCACGCCGCCGATGTCCGGCCACGTCACGGGGGAGCGCCGATGACTGTGGATCAGCTCACCGAGTGGACCGGGATGCCTGCGGGCATCGCGGCCGCCGCGGTGGCGGTGGCCGGTATCGTCGGCGCCGTCCTGGCCGCCCGCCGCCTGAAGACGAACGTGCAGAGCGAGGGAGAGCGCCGGAAGTTCTCCGCGGGTACGATCTCGGCCGCCGTCGCGTTCGTCATCTGCACGTCCGTCAGCCTCAACACGTCGTACCGGTTCACGCTCGACGGTCTCGGCATGACCGGCACGCCCGAACGCATCCTGTCGTGTGCCGCGTTCGAAAGCCTCTTGGCCATGTGCGTGCTCGGCGCCCGCGAACGAATGGCCGGCCCGGACAAGAGCCCTGGTTGGTACGGCTCCGCCGTGTGGATCTTCGCTGCCCTCTCGGCCGTGCCTGCGTGGCACGAGGGCAACGGCCTGACCACCGGCACGGCGGTGCGGATCTTCATCGGATCGATTGGCAGTGCCCTGGCCGCACACTCGGCCCTGGGACTGGAGCTCAAGCACCGGTCGGGCGACGAGTCGCAGGCGCCTTTGGCTCAGATCAGCCGTGACCTGCGTGAACGGCTCATGGCACGGCTTGGGCTGAGTCACCGCAACCGCACCGCGCTGGAGATCACCCGGGACCGGGCGCTGACGAAGGCCGTCGACCTGGCCGACACGTACGACCGCCTGTCGGAGAAACAGCGGACGAAGTTCCGCGGCCGCCGGATCGCCGGCCGCCTGGCGAAGTGGCAGGACCGGGCCGGTGTCGCGACCGACGGGGCACAGGCCGCCGCCTACCTGGCCCGCCTGGCACAGCGCCGGCACTCCACGAACGTGGTGATCGACGAGCGGGAGAGCCCGTGGCACAGGGCCTCCGTCGTCGAGGAGGCCCGCGCGGCACACGAGGAGGCCGACGGCCTGCGCGAGCAGCTTGCCGCGGCACAGGAGGAGTCCGCGGCCCTGCGTGAGCAGCTCGACCAGGAGCGCGCGGCACAGCTTCGGCACATGGAAGAGCTCGCCGCACGCGTCGAGGCACACCTGATGGCACAGATCGGCACAGCCGTACCCGCCCCGCGTGCCGTGGCCGTCGACGAGGCGTTCGACGAGGCGTTCGACGACGAGGACGACGAGGAGCCGGCCGACTGCATCGGGCAGGAGGACGAGGAGACCCCCGGGTACGGCGCGGCCGCCGCGGCACAGGCGGCACGGGCGCGTGCCGAGGCCCGGGTTCCGGACGGCGACGAGGACACCGAGGACGAGCGCCAGGACGAGGAGGGCGACGCCCCCGAGCTGCGCGCCCTGGACAGCTACCCGACGAAGAAGTCCGCCATCCAGGCTCTCTACCGGGCCCGTGTCCGGCCGGGGGATGACCGCAACGTCAACCAGATCACGGACGAGCTGTTGGACGAGTTCCGTGCGGCTGGCATTGCGTACGACCGGGGCCCGGCACACCGGGCCGTCTCCGAGGTGCACGTTCCGGCTGAGCACGCCCGCGCCGACGTCCGCCAGGACGAGCTTGCCGGGGTCTGATCCGGTACAGGCACATGCCGGGGCACGGCCCGCCCGTGCCCCGGCACACCAGCGGCACAGCCTGTGCCGACGACGACCCCAGGGGGAGCACATGACCATGACCACCGGCACACCGGAGACGTCTGCCTTAGCCCTGTCCGGGCCCGCTGTGCCACTGCCGACCGCAGAGGAGCACACCGAGCGCCTCGCGCACGCACACGACCGCCTCGGGCGCATCCTCGACGTCCACGCGGTCGTGCGGGCGGCACAGGCGGAGACGGAGGCGGCACGCCGGACGGCCGAGCAGGCACAGCAGCGCGAGGCCGAGGCCCGGAAGCAGGCCCGGCACATGGAGGAGGAGGCCGACGCGGCACACGCGGCCGCCGAAGAGGCCGAGGCAACAGCCGAGCAGCTGCGCGCCGAGCTCCAGGCCGCCCGCGACCAGTTGGCGGACCTACGTCGGCAACTCGACGAGGAGCAGGAGGCACGCCAGCGTGCCGAGCGGGCACGGGACCAGGCGGAGGGCGCACGTGCCACGGCCGTGCAGCTCGCGGAGCAGGCACAGCAAGCCGCGCAGCAGGCACAAGCCCAGGCGGGCGCCTCCCGCCAGCAGCTCCACGGCATGACCCGCGCGTTCGCCGAGGTGCGCGAGGAGCTCCAGGGTGCCGAGCACCAGCTACGGGAGGCACGGGAGGCACGGGAGCAGGCCGAGGGCGCACGTGCCACGGCCGTGCAGCTCGCCGAGCAGGCACAGCACGCCGCCGGACAGACCGCGGTCGAGGCCGGAGCCGCTCGCCAGCAGCTCGACGAGGAACGCACGGCACACCAGGCGACCAGGCAGGCACACGAGGAGGCCGAGCGGAAGCGCACGGAGGCCGAGCAGGCCGTCGAGGCGGCACAGGGCGATACCCGCGAGGCACAGGCCGAGGTCCGCGCGGCACGCGAGGAGGCCGAGGCGTTGCGTGAGCAGCTCGCCGCGGCACAGGAAGCGGCACAAAGGCACGAGCCGCAGGCACAGCCAGCCCCCGGCGAAGACACCCGCGTGTCAGCGAGCGGCACACCGACCCGTCGGAGGAACCAGCCGAAGCGCACAAGGAAGCGTGACCGGAAGACGAGCTAGCGTGCTCGCTCGCTTTCTAGCTAGCTACCGGTCTGACCCACCACACAGCGAAGGGGCCGCCCGAGCGGGCGGCCCCTTCGCTGTGTGGTGGGTCAGACTGTGCCGTCGACCACGCCGTTGACGAGGGCCGTGAAGGCCTGCGAGCCCGCTACGAGGTGAGGCCCGCCGTTGCTGAACTTGGAGTCGCGCACGGCGATCCAGGAGGGGAAGGCAGCCAGCTCTACGCACTCGTTATTCGTCGCGCTGTAGGTGCTCTTAGTCCACGCTGCGGCCGCGATCTGCGCGGGGGAGGGGGGTGGGTTGTGGGTCATACGAACTCCGTTCGTGCGTCGGCCAGCATGTGCAGGCTGGTCGCCGTGTCGGCCGCTTTGGATCGGGCATAGTCAAACATCAACTTGTATGCCTGGACGTCGTCGGGGGCATCGAGGTACACGCCCCGGCGGTGGAGTTCGAGGTACACCACGCCCATCGAGTCCACAGGCTCTCGCGCATCGTCACGGCCGAGGATGAGGTAGTGACCGCCCGAGCCTGCCGAGTGGCCGGCGCTGAACGGCAACACCTGGATGTCGACGTTGGGGCGCTGCGCGAGGGCCTCCAGGTGCTCGATCTGCTTGGCCATCACTTTGTTGTCCTCTGACGGCCGACGCCTGAGCACCGATTCATCGAGGACCACCCATACGTGGAGCGCGGGGGACCGGTCCAGGATCTCCTGACGCTTGATTCGAGCCTCAACCTTGCGTTCGATCTCGTCAGCGTCCGCACGCGGGTCCTGTGCCTGGTGGAGAGCGAGCGCGTAACCGCGCGTTTGCAGCAGGCCTGGCACCAGGTTGTTGGCGTAGATGTGCTCGTACTCCGCGTACTCCTCGAACGACAGTAGCGGGTCCATCCATTCGGGAAACCCGGGCTGCCCGACCCACCATCCGTCCTGCTGCGTGCGCACCAGCTGTTCGAGCGCCTCACGTTCCTCCGCCGATGCCCGGCAGGCCACGGCCAGGGAACGGATGGTCGGCACGGTGAGCTTGGCCCGGTCCTGCCAGTCCAGATACCGGTTGACGGTGCCGACTGAGACGCCGGCTGCCTTCGCCAACTCGGTTTGAGTGAGTCCGGCGCGGCTGCGCAGGCGTTGGAGCCCGCGGGCGATGAGCATGCGTCCCGCCGGCCCGGCCGTTCCTCTCGCGGCCATGTGGCCTACCCCTCCAGTTCGTCCGTCACCGTCGTTGTGCCCGACGGCGGGATCATCACGCAGAGGGTACGCGGCGGTCGCCACCTGGGCCCCCTTCTGTCTGGCCACTCTCCAGAGCCCGCAATTTCAGTGATTTTCAGTGATGCAGGTACCCAGCATTGAAATTCAATGGCATGGTGTTCAACAACGGAACCCTGTGCTCACGATCCATCACTTCTCGTGATCTAGGCGGGAGTTCAGGCACTCGATGCGCGAGAGGCCCACCCATGCCCACGTGGCTGTCATCTGACGATGTACGCGCGGTCGTCTTAGACCCGCTGGAGATGACGCACGAGCAGGATCAAAAGCTCCGCGGGCGTGCCTGCGCCCGCTGTATGCGCACGGACTCCTTACGCCCCGGCGGCATGGCCTACGTGCGCAGCGGGCCGGACGGGGCGGGCCGGTTGGGCTACCCCGTCCTCGTCTGTCCGGACCATGAGCGGACCGGGGGCACGTGGTGAGCGCGGCGGAACTCCTGCGCCGGGCATCCGACTTGGAGGCCTGGCGGCCGGGCACCCCGCCCGGAGTGCTGCTGCGGGCCGCGTGGTCGGTCCGGCGGACGCTGCCGGTGCGGATAGCGGGTGTGGACGTGGTCCGCATCCTGTCGAGCACCTGGGCAGAGACCCGCACAGCTCTCGCTGAGCGGGAGATTCCGTGCGGCCCGGTCCTGGTCAACATTCCGCGGGCCTGTGTCGAGGTCATCGTGCCCCGCCGTACTGCGGCCAGCTGGCCCGCGCTGCCGACCACGCGCTGTGTGGCGGGTGCCCGCATGCGCTGCCCGGCCCCGTCCGTGAGCGCCGTGAACGGGCTGCACGTCGACGGCCGGTTCTGGCTGTATCCGCCGGCGCCCAGTCTCCAGGCCCCCGAGGTGACCGACGGCGACGCACTCGCCGAGGCGGTCGGTGTGGCCCTCGCCCGTCGGGTGCGTCGGCTCCGAACGCTGCACGACCACCCCAGGGAGGGACAGCAGACGTGACCGCCTACCCCACGCAGGGCAGCAGCCGGACCGATCCCCGCGAGGTCGTCTGGCGAGAGCTGCAGCGCGACCTCCCGCGCGGGCTACGGCCCGTGCCGCCGTACGGCCTGGCCTGCCCGCCCCGTACTCCGTCGCCGAGGCCCTCGACGCCGTGTCTGCGCGAGACGTGGCAGCTGTCCGGCCGGTCCGACCACACGCCCCGGAAGGCCCGCGCGCTGGTGGCTGACACGTGCCGCCTGTGGCACATCACCCGCGGCATCGCGCCCGACCTGGCACTGATCGTCTCGGAGCTCGCCACCAACGCCGTGGCACACGCCCCGGGTGAGGCCCTCACCGTCGCCCTGCTCCTGACGCCCAGTGACGTGTGGGTGGCCGTGATCGACCAGGGCCCCCGCTGCCCGGTCGAGGCCCGGCAGGCCGGCGAGGACGACGAGCACGGTCGTGGGCTTGCTCTCGTCGAGGCCCTGGCCAGCCGGTACGGGGCGGTGCCTGCCGGACGCGGCACCGCCGTCTGGGCCTGCCTCCAGCTTCCGCCCCGGCACATTCCCGCCCAGCGCGGCACGTCGGCCGATGACCACGCCCCCACGCAGGACGGCACCGCATCCCCCCACCACCCCGAGGACTCCACCGATGTACCCCGCAGCCACTCGTGACCCCGCCATCGGCGCCCCCACGACCGCGGCCCCCGGCACGCTCATGCGCTGGACGCTACCCGTGACCCCCACCATGGGCGACCAGCTGTACGCGTGTGTGAGCAGCGCCTACGAGGAGTGGGGCGCCGCCCCGTACCAGGCCGACCACCTGGGCGATCTCGCCGTTGAGTTCGCCGGGTACGTCGAGCTGGAGGCGGCCCCCGCATTCGTCGCCGTCACGGTGACGCTGGAGGGCGGCCGCGCCACGGTGTGCGCGGCCCCGGCCGCCGAGCCCGCGCCCGATCACATGGCCGAGCTCCGGCTGTACGAGGAGCCGGTGGACGAGTCCGGCGGGGGATCCCGGCAGCACGCCGGCGGCCGGCTGTACTACGCGCACGTGAACTTGGGCGTGCGCGGGCCGACGACCCCGCGCCGACGCGCGGTCACCCACCACTACCTCACCACCGACCCCGACGCCCCCGACCGGGCCGCCTTCAACACGGGGTTATCGCTGAGCTCTTGGGGGGTCCCGTTGCCGAGGATCGCTGAACTCGCCGAGACCGCCCGCGCGCTGGTCGCGGCCGCGGCCACCGAACACCCCGGCGAGGTCGCCGTGGTGAGCGTCCTCGACGGCCTGCAGGCGTCCGTGCACGTCGCGCCGCTGTCCTGCACTGCCCATCACCCGTCTGCTCTGGTCGATCCCGTCACCGCGGCCGCCGTACGCGAGGCTGCCGGAACCGGCGCCGAAGACGGCTGCCCGTGCCTGGCCCTGGCGCTGCCCGCGCCACAGCTGCGCGGCACGGACCTCGACCGCGAACACCCCGTGCTCGCCTGACCAGCAGGCCCGCGCCCCCGTCGCGGACCTGCACCGCGGTGCCCCCGCCCGTCCCCCGGCAGGCGGGGGCACCACCACCCCCACCGACCACTGGAGACCCACCTTGGACACCGCCGCCGACCCGATGACCGCCGTAGCCGACGCGCTGCAGGTCATGGAGCTGTGGGAGCAACGCCCGGCCGTCGAGGTACTGGAGGCCGTCCAGGCCACGCCCAACCACCTGCAGCAGGCTCTTGCCGGGCAGTGGCAGACGCTGCCCCGGCTCGACCGGGCCGACCTGTACGGGCTGCAGGTCGCCGCCGAGGACCTGGCGCGCTACGGCGCGGCCGGCCTGGCCCAGGACGGCGTCGCCCGCCTCGCCCCGATCATGGACGAGGCCGTGCACTTCGCCGGCATCGTGGAGCCCGACCGGTATCCCGGCAGCGCGGACCGGCGCCGGGCCGTACGACTGGCCGCCGCCCACGTCACCACCTACCAGCGGCTCAGCCCGCACCAGCAGGCCAGCGTGCTGACACGACTCACGCCCCCCACGTCGACGGCCACCCGGCTCCTGCGCTCCCTGCCCGGCCACATCCCGCCCGTCGCCCCGGCCCTGGGCCCCACCGGCCTGGACACCGTGCTGTCGGAGGCCGCGGAGCGCACCGCCGGCGACACGGCGCACGGGTCACCGACCCACCTCGGGCACGACCTGCGCACCCGGCTCGACGCGCTGCCCACCGAGTGGCGGCAGCAGATCATGCGCCGCCTGGTAGCCGGCATCACGCCGTTGGATGCGATCTCCGACGCCACCCGCGCCCGCACCCTCGCCAAGCGGCCCGAGCCGGTCACACCCGGCGCATAGCCCCTCAACTCCCGCCGCCAGAACGGCGGGACGGCCCGGACGCCCCCGTATCCGGGCCACGGTCCCCGCCCACCTCTCCCCGGGCGGGGACCACACGAACCCGGCCGGGGCAGCCTCGTTGCTCCACCCGCCCCGGCCGGGCCCGACGAAGCCCAGGAGGCACCGTGCACTCTCTGATCGCGACAGGGTTCAAGGCCGATCACCTGGTCCTGCGGACGGGCAGCGCGAAGGCCGTGAAGATCCCGGCTGGCAAGTTCGAGCAGCTGCACGCCGCTGTGGCGGACGGCGATGCGGTCCCCGGGTGGCTGGTCGACGCGGCCCGCCGCGCGTGGGGTCTCGACCTCGCGGGCCAGCCGGCTGCCGCCGTGGTCCTGGTCCGCGCCCCGGGCCCGTACGAGATCAGCCGGGCCACCTGGGAAATCAACCTGGGCTGTGACTACGACTGCGTGATGTGCTACCTCGGAGAGAAGCGGTTCGAGGGCCTCGACACGGTCGGCAAGCGGCTGCTGCTGGAGGTGATGGCCGAGGCCGGGGTGATCTGGCTCCAGATCACCGGCGGTGAGCCGCTGATCGACCCCGATTTCCCCGAGGCCTACCGGTACGCGCACGAGCTGGGCATGCAGCTGGAGGTGCTCTCCAACGGCTCCCGGCTGCACAAGGATCACGTCCTGGCGCTGCTCGCCCAGTTGCCGCCGTCGAAAATGTCGCTGAGCGTGTACGGCGCGACGGCCGCCACGTACGACGCGGTGACCCGCAACCGAGGCGCCTTCAGCCGGTTCTCCCGAGGCCTGCGCAGGGCGATCGACGCCGGCCTGAACCTCGACCTGTCCCTGATCATCACGCGGCAGAACGCGCACGAGGCCGACGACATGAGGGCCTGGGCGACGAGCCTCGGACTGCCGTACCGCGAGTACGCGAACATCTCCCCGACGATCCACGGCACGGCCGAGCCGCTGCCCTCCCAGTCTCCCCAACACCTAACCCACCGGCAGCCGTTCACCGGCTGCCCCGCCGGCGTCACCTTCTTCCACGCCGACCCGTTCGGCCGGGCCTCGATCTGCAAGGTCGGCCGCAAGCCGAACGTCGACCTGATCGCCGAAGGCGTTCAGGGACTCGCCCGACTCGGCGACATCGCCGAGTCCCTCATGCTCCGCACCGGAGGCTGCACCGGCTGCAAACTCTCGGCTACGTGCCGGGTCTGCCGGCCGATGGCGAAGGTCTTCCAAAAGGCGGAGGCACCACTGCACCACTACTGCCAGCACGGACAACCGGAGGCATCATGACCGCGATCATGCTCGAACTCGGCCCCACCCGGACCGAGGAGACCGACGAAATCGTCATCATCGAGGACGTCGAGACCCTCACCGCAGCCGCCGGCACCCTCCCGGGCTGCGGCGACGACAACCCGTACAACTGACCCCCACTCGATCCGGTGCCCCTGGCGCATCCCACGCCAGGGGCACCGCCCTGTATGGAAGGGTGACCCCATGCCGACCGTGCGCCTGACCGAGGTTCCCGCCGACGTCCTGGCCCTGATCGAGACCCAGGCCGGGCCCGTCCTCAAAGCGGAAACCCTCACCGCGGGCCTCAACAGCACGATCGCCGCCCGCATCCACACCGCAGAGGCGACCATGTTCGTCAAGGGCCTGCAGCGGGAGCACCGCCGGGTGTGGACGCAGCAGGCGGAGGCCGACGTCAACCCGCACGTGCGGGGCATCGCCCCGGCGCTGCTGTGGCGGATCCAGGCAGGCGGCTGGGATCTCCTCGCGTTCGAGGACGTCGCCGGCCGCCACGCCGACTACACGCCCGGCTCTGCAGACCTGCTGCTGGTCGCCGACGTGATCGGCCGTCTCGGCACCATCCAGGCGCCCGACAGCATCGCCCGCACCATGCCGGACCGCATGAAGGCGCACACCGACACCCCGGAGCTGTTCGCCGGCGGCAGCCTGTGTCACACCGACTGGTTCCCCACCAACGTTCTGGTCGCCGACGGCCGGACCCTGGTCGTCGACTGGGCATGGGCCTCCCGAGGCGCCGCCTGGATCGATGCCGCCCTGTGGGTGGTCTGGCTCATCAACTGCGGCCACACGCCCGCCCAGGCCGAGCAGTGGGCCGCGCGCGTCCCGGCCTGGCACACCGCGCCAGCACGGAGCCTCAACGCGTTCGCCCGCGCCACCGTCAGCGTGTGGAAGCAGATCGCCAACGGCGAGACGGACCCCTGGGTGCGCGGAATGCTGGACGCCGCCCGCAGTTGGAGCGCTCACCGCTGACGGAGTGTGCCTGCCCGAGTCCGCTGCGTCGGCGCCGGCATCTCGCCGCCGCCGAGCGGCCCCCTAGACGGAGTGACGGTGCTGCGGTGCGCCACCCGCAAACCCGCCTGCGGCCACAGGTACATACGCCACACAGCCAGCGTCGAGCCGTCCGGATCTAGGACCACCTGATACGCCGTCCGCCCGTCCGGCCAGTCCTGGCGGGCCATCACGGGCGCCCACCGCCAGGCACCCCGGGACCACACCCACAGCGCGGGCCGGTCTGCGGCTGACCATGTCCACACCACCGGCGGCGGGCCGTCCTCCGACCTCCAGGGCCGCGACTGCACAGGCTCCGCAGGATATTCGTTCACATGTTCGAGTCTAAGTCTCGGTGTCGAGTGATGCGCGGGTGGCCACTGAGCTGCGCATTTCCTCGGAGCCCCTGGCCCATTGCGGGAAATGGAAGCGGGAGATTCGACCTTTTCGGGCCCCTGGCGATGAGGTTTAAACGGCCCGCTGGTTAATCGCTTGCCGCGCGGCGAGACCGTAGTGTTATTCTTCTTGACATTGCCTCTTCCGCTGTTCAGGTGGCGACCACGTGGTGTCACCCGCAGAGAGGAGGTGAAAGGTGAAGATCACCGGAAACGGTCCCCATGAAGGGGGCCCGGAACCGGTGCGGACTACGTTCCTTCACCGGGCCGCAGATGTGGCCCGGATCGTGGGCGCCATCTTCGAGGTCGTCTATTACGCCCTGAAGATCTGGTGACCTGCGGCTGAAGAGACGGACGGGCCCTAACCCTCGGCCAAGGGCGGGCCCGTCAAGTCCCACCGCTGAGCCCCACGTGCGTACTCACCGACAAGCGTGGGGCTCTTTCATGTGGACTGTTAGAACGACATCATGTCGTCTGTGAAACATCGTAGCACGTCGCGTTATTTTGCTGCTGTTGGTTTTTTGGCTTCGAGAGTCGTAACTTCCCTCGGCCGTAAAAAACGTCGCTGCGAAGCAACTGTGGTTCTTGTGGTTGCGAAAGATTTGGACGCGTTAAATCAACTGCATCGGTAACTCTTAAAACTTCGCTGCGGTTCGTTCTGTCGTAGAAACATCGCCGAAGAAGCCGTGGCTAGTCTTTTTCCGCAGGTCGCAGCCGTGTGACAGTGACGACGCGATGCCGTGTGCTGCCCGCGAGCACTTCCGCGACGAGGCCTCCAGCGACCGGGGTGTACCGCTCGCCGTGGTCCGTCTCGGTCATCGGTCGGGGTTCCGCCCCCTCCGGAAACAGCGCAGCCGCCGCGGCGGACAGCTGAGCTGTCAGCCGCTGTGACATCGCACGGCGGCCGTCGGGCAGCTCGACGACAAGAGCCCGCGGCCGCGACCGGGACCCGGTGAAGCCCACCACCACGGCGTCAACGGGCTCAGTGTGCCGCACCTTCACCCAGATCCTCGACGGCCGGTAGGCGGAGCTCCCGCGCTTGGCCACCACACCCTCAAGCCCGATCGAGCGCAGGGAGTTGTACCAGTCCAACGCCGTCGTGATGTCGTCGGATGCGGGCACGGCCTGAATCGGCGGGCCGATATCGGCAAGCACGTCCAGGAGCAGCGCGCGCCGCTCGACGTACGGCCGCCCCCGGACGTCCCCGTGCACCGGGTGATCGATGCAGTCCCAGACCGCGTACGAGGCCGGCAGTTCCTCAGCCAGCCGCCGGGCCCGCGCCGGCGTCGAGGCGGCCCGCGACTGCACCGCGCTCCAGTCCAGGCGGCCGGCGTTCCAGACCACCAATTCCCCGTCCAGCCCGGTTCCCGGCATCAGCGCCATGCCGGCCAGGGCCACATCCATCCACTGTGCGGTGACGATGCGCCCGGACCGGGACTGCAACGTCACGGTCTCCCGATCCCGCAGGAGCACGGCTCGGTGCCCGTCGAACTTGGGCTCATACCACCACCCGGCGCCCACGGGCAGGACGGGCGCCGCCTGCGCGAGGGCGACGCGAACGGGCACCTGCATGATTCGATCGTGCGCCCGGTCGCTGCGAGTCGCTCGGCACGAGACAGCCCCGAGTGCCGACGTAAGGTGCCGACGTGACCGCTATTTCGTTCGATGACCTGATCAGCGCGGAACGTGCCGCCGTCGCAGCCCACGACGCCGTCAAGGGGCAGCCGTACAGCGGCGAGGCCTGGGCACCATGGGTCGAAGCCGCCGCCGCGTTCCACGCCGCAGTGACGGCCTACGCGAAGGCGGAGGGGACGGACCGGGTCACCGTCGAGATGGACGTGAAGAAAGCGGTTCGTCACGCGCCGACCACGGACACCGCGTAAGGACCACTACGACGGAATGGAGGAGGCCCGATGACCGTGGCGTACGTCGTGACGCTGCGCTTCACTCCCGGCGGCCCCGCCGTCATCGGAGAGTGGACGCTTGATCGAACCGCCCGCGAACGGTGGGACGAATGGGTTGGCCTGTACGCCACGGCCGGCAGCGACGTGACCGTACGCATCGACGAGGTGTCCCCGGATGGTCAACGTCTCGTTCTCAACTGGGAGAACGGTGAAGCCTCCGGACCGTGGCACCGATAGCGCAGCCCGAGCGCCCTGGCCGTGCGGCAAGATCATGAACCCGTGACACAGCCGGGCGGTGCCGTTGGACCTCCCCTGCAGAAAGGCCGGTCGCGTCACGGCCGTTTGGTCGTTGGGCACCGTATGGATCACCACGCAGGCCCCGGCCGCCACCGCAAGCCGGAGGAAGACCTCCCGCGCTGTACGTGCTGCGGGATGACCCTCTGTGGGTACGCGCCGCCCGCACCGCCGCCGTCACCCGCACGACACCGACGGCCCCGTCCGGATGATCCCGTGCCGGTCGGCGTGGTGTCCCTGTGGGAGTGGCGCATCCGACGGTCGATCCGAAAGGAACTGCAGGAAGAGCCGCCGTGGTGACGCTTTTCGCGGATACGCGACAAGCGCCCGGTTGACCTGGGGTGATGTCGTGTCGGCGGCCGCCGCGTGCACGCGTGTGCCGCCAGAGCATGAGGAGGCATGGTCGGTGCCCGGGGAGTGGCTGAGCGAGGCATACGCGCGCCTGATCGGCCGACCGCGGGCATCGTCGTGGCGGGCTGTCGGGGGCTGAGGCCAACTCAGGCGGTAGTGGGCCCGGCGAGGTTGTCGTCTGCAGGTGCGGACCGGCGAGGGCGGTAGCGGCGGGCCGCCGTGTCGGGACTCACGCCGAGCGGCCGGCCGATCTCGTGCCAGCCGTCCCCCGCCGCGCGGTCGGCGGCTACCGCGGCCGCCAGGAGCTCGCCCGCCGCGGCGACGATGTCGAGGGCGGCCCGGGTGTAGTGGGCGCCGGGCCGGTGCCGCCGCTCCGCGGACAGCGTCCAGTCGGTCTGCTCCCAGTCCGGCCGCGCGTCCTCAGCGTCGAGCTCCGCGGCCAGGACGCGGGCCGCCCGAGCCACCTGGTACGCCGCCGCCCGCACCGCGTGCCGCTCCGTCACCATCGCGTCCACACGGTCCACGCGCGCCTCAAGGCCCCGTTGCACCCGAGCGTCGAACCGGCGTGAACGGGCACGGCACCGCTCGCTGCAGTACTTCCGCGGCCGCCCGCCGCCGGGACCCGGACCGGGCACCTTGTTGGTGCAGCCGGGACCCAGACACGGACTTTGATGCGAGACCACGGCGACCACCTCGTTTCCGGACAGACAGCCGCAGGCCTGCGCGCCGGCCCGTCCTGTTACTGGCCGTACCCGGCCGGTCTGATCGGTACACGATGCGGACGCCGCGGCCGGAAACCCCGGAGGCGTGCACCGCAGCGGCCAGCGGAGGGAGACATCGAGGCTCTCGACGGTCCACACTGGTGGGAGTCCGGCCGTATGAGGAAGGGAGGACCCATGAGCGTCGCCATGGCCGATCACGCCGGCCCGTGGACCGTCGACCAGGTCCTGAGCCTGCCCGAGGACCGCCGGTACCGGTTCGAGCTCCTGGGAGAGTCGCTGATCATGTCGCCCGCACCCGGCCTACGCCATCAGCGGGCATCCTTCCGTCTCCACGTCGCGATAGACGCGGCGATCCAGGCTGCGGGCGCACCCGTCGAGGTGCTGGAAGCAATCAACATGATCACGCCCGACGGGCTGTTCGTGCCCGATATCGTCGTCGCGGACGCTGGCTCTACCGCCGAGGACGCCGTCAGTGTCGATGCCGAAGCGGTGCAACTGGTCGTTGAGCTGGTCAGCCCGGGCAACGCGCAGATGGACCGCACCGTTAAGCCGGCCACATACGCCCGCGCGGGCATCCCCCACTACTGGCGCATGGAGTTCGCCCCGGCCCCCCGCCTGATCATGATGCGCCTCGCCGCCGGCCGCTACATCGAGCACGCCACCGCCCTGCCCGGCACCGTCACCAAGACCGACGAGCCGTTCCCCTTCGGCATCGACCCGGCGGGTATCGCTCAGCAGTAGGACGCGCGCCCATCCCCGGCGCCGGGTGCTCGAGGAACGCCGGCACCGTGATGAGCATGCTCGCCGCCGTCGGATGGCCGGCGTGCCTCGTGCACCGCTCCGTGGCCCCGCGGCCACGGGCCGGTGGAGACCGGCCGGACCCGAGCCGTTCAGCACACATCCCGACAGATCACCCATTCGGCGCACATCCGCCCTGGCCTGGTGCGCGGTTGGGCATCACATGAAACGACTCATGTCCCTCTGTGCAGCATTCGCTCTCGCCTGCAGCATCTCCGCCGCCACTCCGGCCGCCGCCGATTCCAGCGCCTGCACCCACAGTTGGTCAGGCCCCCAGGTGTGCATCCGGCTGGAGGGTCGAAATGGGTGGAATTCGGTTACAGGCTTCTGGGCGAACCCCCCGAAGTCCGTCACGCGCCGGACGGTGTGGCTGACCCTCGACGGCAGGAGGTCCGTCACGAGCCACACAGCCACGCGGGTGGGCGGAACCCTCAGCTACACATGGTCGAGCTTCCAGCAGGGCACGGGCGTGACGGTGTGCGTACATTTCAAGGGCATCAGCCGAGTCGCGTGCGACACCACCAAATACGTCGGCAACCGGACCTGAGCCACCAAGATCCTTCGAATCCTTGAAGCCCCGGAGCCTGGAACTCTCAACTCCCCGCCAGCACCCTGCACCTTGGTGCCGGCGGGGGCG
>NZ_JBSFHW010000073.1:0-34940 GCF_053597275.1 Streptomyces sp. NPDC001492
CGGTCCGGCGTTTGAGGACGAGGCCGTTCAGGCCGAAGCGGGGGTCTGGGGGCGGCAGCCCCCAGGGGACGGGAATGGGAAGGGGCGGCGGGGGCGAGGAAACTCAGTCGAGGAGGCCGAACCGCATCGCACTCGTCACCGCCGCCGTCCGGTCGTCCACCCCCAGCTTCCCGAAGGCCCGCAGAAGATGGGTCTTCACCGTCGACTCGCCGATGAACAGCCGCCGCCCGATCTCCGCGTTCGTGCACCCCTCCGCCACCAGCCGCAGCACGGCGGTCTCCCGCGCCGACAGCCGCGGCCGCTCCGGCCTGGTGCGCAGCTGGTCGACCAGCCGGGCCGCCACCGACGGAGCAAGCACCGTCTCGCCGCGCGCGGCCGCCCGTACCGCTTCCGCCAGTTCCGCCCGCGGCATGTCCTTGAGCAGATAGCCCGCCGCGCCGGCCTCCACCGCCCGCAGGATGTCCCGGTCCGTCTCGTACGTCGTCAGGACGATCACCCGGCACGGCAGCCCCGCCTCGCCCATCCGCACGATCGAGTCCACGCCCCCGCCGCCCGGCATCCGCAGATCCATCAGCACGATGTCGGGCCGGAGTTCGGCCGCGAGCGCCTCCGCCTGCGGACCGCTCGCCGCGTCGGCGACGACGTCCAGGTCCGGCTCGGCGCTGAGCATCGCCCGTAGACCCTCCCGTACGACGGGGTGGTCGTCGGCCAGGACGATCCGGATCACGATGAGCTCCTCCCCGGTGACACGGGCGGTGATACGGGCAGTGATACGGGCAGCCTGACCGTCACCGTCGTGCCGTCGCCCGGTGCGCTGCGGATCTGAGCCGTTCCGCCGACCTCGCCGGCCCGGGCGCGCAGCCCCGCCAGACCATAGCCGTCGCAGGGGGCGCCGAGGTCGAAGCCGCAGCCGTCGTCCCGTACGGACACGGTGAGCGCTTCGTCGGAGTACGCCAGCGCGATGCCCACCGCCGCCGAACTCCCCGCATGCTTACGGGCGTTGGCCAGAGCCTCCTGGCAGGAGCGCAGGGCCACCACCTCCGGAGCGGCGGGCAGCGGGCGCACGCGGCCCTTCACCTCCAGCGTCGCCTCGTGACGGGCGGCCAGGCGGCGCAGGGCGTCCGGGAGGGAGCTGCCGTCGAGGTCGGCGGGCGCGGCACCGGCCACCAGGGCGCGGGCCTCGGCGAGGTTCTGCCGGGCCGTCTCGTCCATCAGCGCCAGATGGCGGCGGGCCTGCGGGACGTCGTGGTCGAGTTCGGCCTCCACCGCCTGGATCAGCATCAGCAGGCTGGTGAAGCCCTGCGCGAGGGTGTCGTGGATCTCGCGGGCCATCCGCTCGCGTTCGGCGAGGGCGCCGTGCGCGGCCGAGAGGCGGGAGATCTCGTGACGGCTGGCGTCGAGTTCGGCGATCAGGTTGGCCCGTTCCATGCTCTGTTCGATGATGCGGATGGTCCAGCTGCCGATGACCACGGAGAAGACGAGGGTGACGACGGAGAAGAGGAAGTTGCCGAACAGGTCCTCCCCGTTGGGCCGCCACAGCAGTGCCCAGCCCGCGACCGGCACCAGGTTGATCACGGTGACGGCCACCAGGGACCACCGCGTGTGCAGCGTCATGAAGCACTGCGGGATCAGTGCGAACGCCATCAGCCGCGTCTCGCCCACCAGCACAGCCGACGGCAGGAACAGCGCCATCGCCCCGCCGAGATAGCGCAGTGCCCGGCCCTGCTCCGGTGGGTCCTCCTGGAGGAGCGGGCGCCCCACCGCCACGTACCAGGGCACGAGGGGGACCAGCAGGGCCGCGGCGGCCATCCGGACGGGCGAGTCCGGGTGGGCCGCGTTGAGCACGAAGGCGAGGGTGGCCGCCCAGGCGACCGCGAAGTAGCCGTCCCAGAGCCGGATCGTCCGGTCCCAGGCGTGCTCCTCGCGGGCCGCGCCCGGACGGTTCATCCGTCGCGCCGGGTCTTCCAGCGGAAGGTCAGCAGACACAGCACCAATCCTCCGACGCACCAGGCGGCCAGCACCAGCGCGACCTTCCCGAACTCCCAGCTCCCGGCCTGCTCCAGGACCCGCGCGGAATCCGGCAGGAACACGCCCCGAAGACCCTGGCACAGCCACTTCAGCGGGAACAGGGCCCCGATGTTCAGCATCCAGTCCGGGATGGTGTCGACGGAGATGTAGACCCCGGAGATGAACTGCAGCACCAGGAAGGGGAGTACGACCACCGAACTCGCGCTCTTCGCCGACTTGGGCACCGAGCTGATCGCGATGCCGAGCAGCGCGCACCCGGTCAGCCCCAGGACGAAGATCCAGGCGAAGTCGAACCACCGGGACGCGTCCGACGGCAGGTCGACGCCGTACAGGGTGGTGCCGACGAGGAGGAGGATCGCCGTCTCCACGACACCGGTGAACAGAACCAGCCAGATCTTGCCCAGGAAGTACGCCGACGGAGGCATCGGTGTGCCGCGCAGTCGGCGCAGCACCTTCTCGTCCCGTTCGACCGCGATCGAGATGCCCAGCGACTGGAAGCTGGTCGACATGATGCCGGAGGCCATCATCGCGGGAACGTACAGCTGGGAGGCGGTGACGCCGGAGCCGTGGACGTCGTCGTGGAAGATCGACGCGAACAGGAACAGGAACACGACCGGGAACGCGAATGTGAACACCACCTGGTCGCGCTGCCGGAAGAACTGCTTGATCTCCAGCGCGCCGCGGCGCAGGCCCAGCCCCCAGGCTCCCGGCAGCCGCTGAGCGGGCGTCTCGGCCCTGGTCCGTACGGCGGTCGTGGTCATCGCGCGTCCTCCTGCCCGGTCAGCCGGAGGTAGACGTCCTCCAGGGTGGGGCGGGCCACCCTGAGGCCCGGGATCTCGCCGTCGAAGCGGTGCATGAGCTCGGCGACCGTCCTGGTCGGGGTGGCGGTGCGCTCGGTGCGGGTGACGCCGTCCGGCTCGGTCCACTCGACGGTGGCCTCCGTGCCGTACCGCTCCCGCAGGGCGGCGGGATCCCCCTCGGCGACGACCCGCCCCTTGGCGACGACGGCGAGCCGGTCGGCGAGCGCCTCCGCCTCCTCCAGGTAGTGCGTGGTCAGCAGGATCGTCGTGCCCTCGTCGGACAGCAGCCGGATCAGGTCCCAGAACTGCCGCCGGGCCGCCGGGTCGAAACCGGTCGTCGGCTCGTCCAGGAGCAGCAGCTCGGGGTCGCCGATCACCCCCAGGGCGACATCGAGGCGGCGGCGCTGGCCTCCGGAGAGCGCCTTGATCCGGCTGCCCGCCTTCGCCTCCAGCCCCACCAGGCCGATGACCTCCTCCGGGTCGCGCGGTGCCGGGTAGTAGCGGGCGAAGTGCCGTACGGTCTCGCGGACCGTCAACTCGGCGGGCGCCGATTCGTCCTGCCAGACGATCCCGACACGCGACCGCCACGCGCGCGTGCCGGTCGCCGGGTCCGAGCCGAGTACCGAGACCTCGCCCGCGTCCCGGCTGCGGTTGCCCTGGAGGATCTCCACCGTGGTGCTCTTGCCGGCGCCGTTGGGCCCCAGCAGGCCGAACACCTCGCCACGCCGAATGCCCAGATCGATGCCGTTCACCGCGGTCACGTCCCCGTACTGCTTGCGCAGCCCCCGTACGTCCACCGCGAGTTCGTCTCCGTGTGCTGTCATGCCGTTCAGCCTCGGCCGGAACCGAACGCTCCGGGACGACCGTGCGTACTTCCTTATGTCCACCGAACGGTGGACAGTGGCCTTAGTGCGGCACAATGGCCCCTGCCCGAAGAAGGTCCAACTCTCAAGCAGACGGAATCGGCGTGATGAGCAAGACCACACTCAAAGACGTCTCCACCGAGCCCGGACCCGCCGGGGACCGGGGCCCCGAGGGATCACGCACCGTGGGCGGCAGCCGGGCCTTCGCCCTGCTGCTGATCATCACGGGCGCGGCCGGTCTGCTCGCCGCGTGGGTCATCACGATCGACAAGTTCAAGCTGCTCGAGGCCAAGGTCGAGGGCAAGACGTTCACCCCGGGCTGCAGCCTCAACCCGGTCGTCTCCTGCGGCAGCGTGATGGAGTCCAAGCAGGCCGCCGCCTTCGGGTTCCCCAACCCGATGCTGGGCCTGGTCTGCTACGGCATCGTCATCTGCGTCGGCATGAGCCTGCTGGCCCGCGCCCGCTTCCCGCGCTGGTACTGGCTCACCTTCAACTTCGGCACGCTCTTCGGCGTCGGCTTCTGCACCTGGCTGCAGTTCCAGTCGCTGTACCGCATCAACGCGCTGTGCCTGTGGTGCTCCCTGGCCTGGGTCGCGACGATCACCATGTTCTGGTACGTGACCTCGTTCAACATCCGCCACGGCTTCCTGCCCGCCCCGCGCTGGCTGAAGAGCTTCTTCGGCGAGTTCACCTGGGTGCTGCCCGTGCTGCACGTCGGCATCATCGGCATGCTGGTGCTGACCCGCTGGTGGGACTTCTGGACCAGCTGAGCCCCGGCTTCGAGGCCCCGGGCTTCCCGGGGCCGAGGGGATTGTCAGTCCGGTGATTTAGGGTTTTGGACGTGGAGCCCGACCTGTTCACCGCAGCCGCAGAAGAACGCCAGGAGAAGGACCCGACCGGCAGTCCCCTGGCGGTGCGGATGCGCCCGCGCACCCTCGACGAGGTGGTGGGCCAGCAGCACCTGCTGAAGCCCGGTTCGCCCCTGCGCCGCCTGGTCGGCGAGGGCGCGGGCGGGCCGGCGGGACCGTCCTCGGTGATCCTCTGGGGCCCGCCGGGCACCGGAAAGACGACCCTGGCGTACGTCGTCTCCAAGGCCACCAACAAGCGCTTCGTCGAACTCTCGGCGATCACTGCGGGCGTCAAGGAGGTCCGCGCGGTCATCGACGGCGCCCGCCGGGCCACGGGCGGCTTCGGAAAGGAGACCGTCCTCTTCCT
Organism: Streptomyces sp. NPDC001492; assembly: GCF_053597275.1. NCBI lineage: Bacteria > Bacillati > Actinomycetota > Actinomycetes > Kitasatosporales > Streptomycetaceae > Streptomyces > Streptomyces sp. NPDC001492. Next base: position 4,907 of record NZ_JBSFHW010000073.1, read on the forward strand.
CGACGAGATCCACCGCTTCAGCAAGGCCCAGCAGGACTCCCTCCTCCCGGCGGTCGAGAACCGCTGGGTGACCCTGATCGCGGCGACCACGGAGAACCCGTACTTCTCGGTGATCTCCCCGCTCCTGTCCCGCTCCCTCCTCCTCACCCTCGAACCCCTCACCGACGACGACGTCCGGGGGCTGCTCAAGCGCGCGCTGAGCGACGAGCGCGGCCTGAAGGACGCCGTCACCCTCCCCGAGGACACCCAGGACCACCTTCTGCGCATCGCCGGCGGTGACGCCCGCCGCGCCCTGACCGCGCTGGAAGCGGCCGCAGGAGCCGCCCTCGACAAGGGTGAGACGGAGGTCTCCCTGACGACCCTGGAGGAGACCGTCGACCGGGCGGCGGTGAAGTACGACCGCGACGGCGACCAGCACTACGACGTCGCCAGCGCCCTCATCAAGTCCATCCGCGGCTCCGACGTGGACGCCGCGCTGCACTACCTGGCCCGCATGATCGAGGCCGGCGAGGACCCCCGCTTCATCGCCCGCCGCCTCATGATCTCCGCCAGCGAGGACATCGGCCTGGCCGACCCCAACGCGCTGCCCATAGCCGTGGCTGCCGCCCAGGCCGTCGCCATGATCGGTTTCCCCGAGGCCGCCCTCACCCTCAGCCACGCCACCATCGCCCTCGCCCTGGCCCCGAAGTCGAACGCCGCGACGACGGCGATCGGCGCCGCCATGGAAGACGTACGCAAGGGGCTGGCGGGCCCGGTGCCCCCGCATCTGCGCGACGGGCACTACAAGGGCGCCGCCAAGCTGGGGCACGCGCAGGGGTACGTGTATCCGCACGACCTGGCGGAGGGCATCGCCGAGCAGCAGTACGCCCCGGACGCCCTCAAGGACCGCGAGTACTACACCCCGACCAGACACGGGGCCGAGGCCCGGTACGCGGACGCGGTCGAATGGACCAGACAGCACCTCGGTCGCAAGCGGTCCTGAGCGCCCTGTAGACTCCGTCGGAGTGCTGTGTCCCGTGCAGTCAGAACGGGACGGTCAGCCGGAGCCCGGTCCCCGGACCGGACTCCAGGAGCGTCGCGCACCGTTCGAATGGTGTCGCGGGCAGCCCACCACCACTCGTCGCATGGCGGGACCGGTCGGTGGGCCACTCGCGTGCTGCACATATGTGCCCAGACCAGGGGAGCGGCTGCCCACCAGGCCCGGCAACGGACCCGGGGGTTTCCCCGGCTGCGGATGCGACCTCCCTCAACTCTGACAAGCCGAACACTGAGAAATGAGAGATTGTGGCGAACCAGTCCCGCCCCAAGGTCAAGAAGTCGCGTGCCCTCGGCATCGCGCTGACCCCGAAGGCCGTCAAGTACTTCGAGGCCCGCCCCTACCCGCCGGGTGAGCACGGCCGCGGCCGCAAGCAGAACTCGGACTACAAGGTCCGTCTGCTCGAGAAGCAGCGTCTGCGCGCGCAGTACGACGTGTCCGAGCGCCAGCTCGTCCGCGCCTACGAGCGTGCCTCCAAGGTCCAGGGCAAGACCGGTGAGGCCCTGATCATCGAGCTCGAGCGCCGTCTCGACGCCCTGGTCCTGCGTTCGGGCATCGCCCGCACCATCTACCAGGCCCGTCAGATGGTCGTGCACGGCCACATCGAGGTCAACGGCCAGAAGGTCGACAAGCCCTCCTTCCGTGTCCGTCCCGACGACGTCGTGATGGTCCGTGAGCGCAGCCGCGAGAAGACCCTCTTCTCCATCGCCCGTGAGGGCGGCTTCGCCCCCGAGGGCGAGACCCCGCGCTACCTCCAGGTGAACCTCAAGGCCCTGGCGTTCCGCCTGGACCGTGAGCCGAACCGCAAGGAGATCCCGGTGATCTGCGACGAGCAGCTCGTCGTCGAGTACTACGCCCGCTGATCACCAGCAGGCGGTAGCACCACCTCAGCCCGCCGTCTCCCCGCCCCTGTGGGCGCGGGAGGCGGCGGGTTCGTGCATGTGCACGCACGCCGTCGGGCTCCGGCCGATGGCCGGCCGCAGGGTCCGATGGCGGGGCAGCCCATCGCGTCCGCAGCCGGCCCGCGGCCGGCTCCACGGCGAGCGGGATGCCGTCCAGGCGCCGGCACACCTCCCGTACCTCCGGCCCGTCCGCCACCGCCGGACCCCGCTCGGCCGCCCGGCTCAGCAACAGCCCGACCGCCTCGTCCTCGCCCAGCGGCGTCGGCGGAAACACCCGCTCACCCGCCACGCCCAGCGGCCCGCGCCCCACGGCGAGCACCCGCAGCCCGGGCAGCCCCCCGAGCAACTCGCCCACCAGACCGGCACACGCCTGCACCAGATGCTCGAACCCGTCGATCACGAGCAGGAGTTGACGCTCGGCGGTGGGGGTACCTCCCATGCCCTTAAGGCAAGGGGGGAGCGCGAGCAGCGTCTCGCGCGGCTGCCGCGTCGTGTGGTCGGTCAGCCCCACCGCCTCCACGACGGCGTAGTCGACGGACTCCGGATCGCGCACCGGTGCCAACTCCACCCGCCGCACCCCGTCGCGCGGCGCGCACCGCACGGCCGCCCGCCCCGCGAGCCGTGACTTGCCAACCACTTGCCGACCCCGCCCGCACCCGTCACCGCCACCGGCCGAGCCGCGCGAGCGCCCCCTCCAGCCCGGCGAGTTCGGCCGAGCGTCCGACGAACGCAACGAGCTCCAGGGGGAGATTGCCGTGCACGGAGCCGCCGCCGCGCTGGTGATCCCGCATGGAATGCGGAGCGTACTGACCCGTATTCAGTCCGTACAATCGCTTCGCGCAACTCGGCAGCGCGCTGACGGTAATCCGGTGCGGAGCCCCGTCCCCGGCGCGATAGGCTCGGCTACGACTTTTCGATGTTCAGGCATGTTCCAGGGAGCGGGTGCGCGTGGTGTCCGGTGGAGAGGTGGCCGGGATCCTGGTGGCCGTCTTCTGGGCGATCCTGGTCTCCTTCCTCGCCGTCGCGCTGGCGAGGGTGGCCCAGACGCTCAAGGCGACCACCAAGCTGGTGGCGGACGTGACCGACCAGGCCGTCCCGCTGCTGGCCGACGCCTCCGCGGCGGTGCGCTCCGCGCAGACCCAGATCGACCGGGTCGACGCGATCGCCACGGACGTCCAGGAGGTCACGTCGAACGCGTCGGCGCTGTCGACCACCGTCGCCTCCACCTTCGGCGGCCCCCTGGTCAAGGTCGCGGCGTTCGGCTACGGCGTCCGCCGGGCCCTGGGCGCCCGCCGGGACGACGTGCCCGCCAAGGAGTCCAGGCGTACCGTGATCGTGGGCCGGACCGTCCCGGCCGCGCGGCGGGGCAAGCGAAACCTCCGTGGGAAGAGGGACTGAGACCAGCGATGTTCCGTCGTACGTTCTGGTTCACCACGGGCGTCGCCGCCGGTGTGTGGGCCACCACCAAGGTCAATCGCAAGCTGAAGCAGCTGACCCCCGAGAACCTTGCGGCCTCCGCGGCCAACAAGGCGATCGAGGCCGGTCACCGGCTCAAGGACCGCGCGGTCGGCTTCGCGCTGGACGTCCGGGACAACATGGCCCTGCGGGAGGAGGAGCTGGGGGAGGCCCTCGGTATCAACGCGGCCCCCGAACTCCCCGCGCCCCGGCGCTACCCCGCCATCGAGAACCGCAACAGCCCGAAGTACGTCGAGGGCTCGACGTACCAGACGTACTCGAACAACTCGTACAACCGGAATGAGGACCACTGATGGAGTCGGCCGAGATTCGCCGCCGCTGGCTGAGCTTCTTCGAGGAGCGCGGTCACACCGTCGTCCCTTCGGCGTCGCTCATCGCGGACGACCCGACTCTGCTCCTGGTCCCGGCCGGCATGGTGCCCTTCAAGCCCTACTTCCTGGGTGAGGTCAAGCCGCCCTTCCCGCGCGCCACCAGCGTGCAGAAGTGCGTACGCACACCGGACATCGAAGAGGTCGGCAAGACCACCCGCCACGGCACGTTCTTCCAGATGTGCGGCAACTTCTCCTTCGGCGACTACTTCAAGGAAGGCGCCATCACGTACGCCTGGGAGCTGCTCACCACGCCCCAGGACAAGGGTGGTTACGGCCTGGAGCCGGAGAAGCTCTGGATCACCGTCTACAAGGACGACGACGAGGCCGAGCGCATCTGGCACGAGGTCGTCGGCGTGCCCAAGGAGCGCATCCAGCGCCTCGGCATGAAGGACAACTACTGGTCCATGGGCGTCCCCGGTCCCTGCGGCCCGTGTTCCGAGATCAACTACGACCGCGGCCCCGAGTTCGGCGTCGAGGGCGGCCCCGCCGTCAACGACGAGCGGTACGTGGAGATCTGGAACCTCGTCTTCATGCAGTACGAGCGCGGCGAGGGCATCGGCAAGGACAACTTCGAGATCCTCGGCGAGCTCCCCAGCAAGAACATCGACACGGGCCTCGGCCTGGAGCGTCTCGCGATGATTCTGCAGGGCGTGCAGAACATGTACGAGATCGACACCTCCATGGCCGTCATCAAGAAGGCCACTGAGCTGACCGGCGTCGAGTACGGCGACGCGCACGACTCGGACGTCTCCCTGCGCGTGGTCACCGACCACATGCGTACGTCCGTGATGCTCATCGGCGACGGCGTCACCCCCGGCAACGAGGGCCGTGGCTACGTCCTGCGCCGCATCATGCGCCGCGCCATCCGCAACATGCGCCTGCTCGGTGCCACCGGCCCGGTCGTCCTGGACCTCATCGACACCGTGATCGGCATGATGGGCCAGCAGTACCCGGAGCTGGTCACCGACCGCGAGCGCATCGAGAAGGTCGCCGTCGCCGAGGAGAACGCCTTCCTCAAGACCCTCAAGGCCGGCACCAACATCCTCGACACCGCCGTCACCGAGACCAAGGCCTCCGGCTCCTCGGTCCTGCCCGGCGACAAGGCGTTCCTGCTCCACGACACCTGGGGCTTCCCGATCGACCTCACCCTGGAGATGGCCGCCGAGCAGGGCCTCTCCGTGGACGAGGACGGCTTCCGCCGCCTGATGAAGGAGCAGCGGGAGCGCGCCAAGGCCGACGCCCAGGCCAAGAAGACCGGCCACGCCGGTGCCGGTGCCTACCGTGAGATCGCCGACAAGACCGGCGAGACCGAGTTCATCGGCTACAGCGACACCGAGGGCGAGTCCACCATCGTCGGCATCCTCGTCGACGGTGCCTCCTCGCCGGCCGCCACCGAGGGCGACGAGGTCGAGATCGTCCTCGACCGTACCCCGTTCTACGCAGAGGGCGGCGGCCAGATCGGCGACACCGGCCGTATCAAGGTCGACTCCGGTGCCGTCATCGAGATCCGCGACTGCCAGAAGCCGGTCCCGGGCGTCTACGTCCACAAGGGCGTCGTCCAGGTCGGCGAGGTCACCGTCGGTGCCAAGGCCGTCGCCTCCATCGACGCCCGTCGCCGCAAGGCCATCGCCCGCGCCCACTCCGCCACGCACCTCACCCACCAGGCGCTGCGTGACGCGCTCGGCCCGACGGCCGCCCAGGCCGGTTCCGAGAACCAGCCCGGCCGCTTCCGCTTCGACTTCGGTTCGCCGTCGGCCGTGCCCACGGCCGTGATGACCGACGTCGAGCAGAAGATCAACGAGGTGCTCGCCCGTGACCTCGACGTCCGCGCCGACGTCATGGGCATCGACGAGGCCAAGAAGCAGGGCGCCATCGCCGAGTTCGGCGAGAAGTACGGCGAGCGCGTCCGCGTGGTGACCATCGGCGACTTCTCCAAGGAGCTGTGCGGCGGCACGCACGTGCACAACACCGCCCAGCTCGGCCTGGTCAAGCTGCTCGGCGAGTCGTCGATCGGTTCGGGTGTCCGCCGTATCGAGGCCCTGGTCGGCGTCGACGCCTACAGCTTCCTCGCCCGTGAGCACACGGTCGTCAACCAGCTGACCGAGCTGCTCAAGGGCCGGCCGGAGGAGCTGCCGGAGAAGGTCTCCTCGATGCTCGGCAAGCTGAAGGACGCCGAGAAGGAGATCGAGAAGTTCCGCGCCGAGAAGGTGCTGCAGGCCGCCGCCGGTCTCGTGGAGTCCGCCAAGGACATCCGAGGCGTCGCCGTGGTCACCGGCCAGGTCCCGGACGGCACGACCCCCGACGACCTGCGCAAGCTGGTCCTCGACGTGCGCGGCCGCATCCAGGGCGGACGCGCCGCCGTGGTCGCCCTGTTCACGGTCAACAACGGCAAGCCGCTGACGGTCATCGCCACCAACGAGGCCGCCCGCGAGCGCGGTCTCAAGGCCGGCGACCTGGTCCGCACGGCCGCCAAGACCCTCGGCGGCGGCGGTGGCGGCAAGCCGGACGTCGCCCAGGGCGGCGGCCAGAACCCGGCCGCGATCGGCGAGGCCGTGGACGCCGTCGAGCGGCTGGTCACGGACACCGCGAAGTGACGATGCGCAGAGGACGTCGACTCGCCGTCGACGTCGGGGACGCCCGCATCGGGGTCGCCTCGTGCGACCCCGACGGGATCCTCGCCACCCCGGTGGAGACGGTCCCCGGCCGGGACCTCCCGGCAGCCCACCGACGGCTCAAGCAACTCGTCGAGGAATACGAGCCGATCGAGGTCGTCGTCGGCCTCCCTCGCTCCCTCAAGGGGGGCGAGGGCCCGGCGGCGGTAAAGGTTCGCGGCTTCGCACAGGAGCTCGCGAAGGGCATCGCCCCCGTCCCGGTCCGGCTCGTGGACGAGCGGATGACCACGGTGACGGCCAGTCAGGGACTGCGCGCCTCGGGCGTGAAGTCGAAGAAGGGCCGCTCGGTCATCGACCAGGCAGCCGCTGTGATCATCCTCCAGCAGGCCCTCGAATCCGAACGGGTGTCAGGTAAAGCACCCGGCGAGGGCGTCGAAGTGGTCATCTGATCGCGATACGGTAACGTTCCGCGCGTCTGCGCCGCTGTTCGAACAGCGGCTGCACAGCAAGAGGCGGGACGGAACCCGGCCGAAAGCCGCGTGACCGCCGCCTCGCGGCTCTAGGGGATCGATGACTGAGTATGGCCGGGGCCCAGGCTCCGAACCGTGGCATCCGGAGGACCCGTTGTACGGGAACGACGGATGGGGCGGACAGCAGGCCCAGGCGGGCCCGCAGTCCCCCTACGGCGGCCAGCCAGAGCACTATCCGGAGCAGCCGCAGCAGCAGCACTACGGTGACTGGGGCCACGGCGAACAGTCCGCATACGGTCAGGCGCAGCAGTACCCGCAGCAGCAGTACCAGGGCTATGACCAGCAGTACTACGCAGGTCAGGGCCAGCAGCAGTCGTACGACCAGGCCGGCTGGGGCAACGGCACGCACACGCATGTCCAGTACACGGATCCCTCGGACCCGTATGCCCAGCAGGCAGGCGCGTACGGCGGCGAGCAGCACGACTACTACGGCACGCCCGACGCGTACCCACCGCCCGAGCCGCCCGGCCGCCGGCAGGCGGAGCCCGAGCCGCCGCAGACCGACTGGGACCCGGGTCCCGACCAGGGAGAACACGCCTTCTTCGCCGGTGGCGAAGACGACGAGGACGAGGACGACGACCCGCGCGCCGGCCGCAAGGCCCGCGGCGGCAAGAAGCCCAAGAAGCGCCGCAGCGGTTGCGCCTGCCTCGTGCTGGTCGTGATCTTCGCCGGAGGCACCGCCGGGGTCGGCTACTTCGGCTACCACTTCTACAAGGATCGTTTCGGCCCGTCGGCCGACTACGCGGGTGACGGAAACGGCCAGAAGGTCATGGTCACCATCCCCAAGGGAGCGGGCGGCTATGTGATCGGGCGCGAGCTCAAGGAAAAAGGGGTCGTCGAGAGCGTCGACGCGTTCGTCTCCGCGCAGCAGGCGAACCCCGACGGCAAGAAGATCCAGGACGGCGTCTACACGCTGGAGAAGCACATGTCGGCCGCGAGCGCGGTCGAACTGATGCTCAGCCCGAAGAGCCGCAGCAATTTGGTCCTCGCCGAGGGCCTGCGCAACTCGCAGATCTACCAGCAGATCGACAGTCGTCTCGGCGTCGCCACGGGCACCACGGCCAAGGTCGCGCAGCAGGACTACAAGAGCCTCGGCCTGCCCTCCTGGGCGCTGAACCACCCGAACGTGAAGGATCCGCTGGAAGGATTCCTCTATCCCTCCAGCTACGCGGTCAGCAAGGGCCAGAAGCCCGAGGACGTCCTGAAGGACATGGTCACGCGGGCCAACGACAAGTACGAGGAACTCGGCCTCACGAAGAAGGCGAAGAGCCTCGGCCTCGACAGCCCCTGGCAGCTGCTCACCGTGGCGAGCCTGGCGCAGGCCGAGGGCACCAGCCACGACGACTTCCGCAAGATGGCCGAGGTCGTCTACAACCGCCTCAAGCCGGGGAACCCCGAGACCTACGGTTCGCTGGAGTTCGACTCCACGTACAACTACATCAAGAACCAGACCAAGATCGACCTGAGCATCGCCGAGCTGCGGAAGTACAACAACCCGTACAACACGTACTACGTCAAGGGGCTGCCGCCCGGCCCGATCGACAACCCCGGTGAGCTGGCCCTCAAGGGCGCGCTCGACCCGACGCACGACGGCTGGTACTACTTCATCTCGTTGGACGGCAAGACCAGCAGGTTCACCAAGACGCTCGCCGAGCACAACAAGCTGGTCGACGAATTCAATGCGTCGAGGAAAAAGAACTGATGACTGCGCCCCGAAGGGCGGCCGTGCTCGGCTCGCCCATCGCCCACTCCCTGTCCCCGCAGCTGCACAACGCGGGGTACCGGGCGCTCGGCCTGGACGGCTGGTCGTACGACAGGTTCGAGATCGACGAGGCCGCGCTGCCCGGGTTCTTCGCGCGGCTCGGCCCTGAGTGGGCGGGGCTGTCGCTGACCATGCCGCTGAAGCGGGCGGTGATCCCGCTGCTCGACGAGATCACCGACACGGCGGCTTCTGTGGAGGCGGTCAACACCGTGGTGTTCCGGCCCGACGGGCGGAAGGTCGGCGACAACACCGACATCCCCGGCCTGGTGGCGGCGCTGCACGAGCGGGGCGTGGAGAAGGCCGAGTCGGCGGCGATCCTGGGCGCCGGCGCCACCGCTTCCTCGGCCCTGGCCGCGCTCGCCCGGATCTGCTCCGGCGAGGTCACGGTGTACGTGCGCAGCGAGCGGCGCGCGGACGAGATGCGGCAGTGGGGCGAGCGGCTCGGCGTGCAGGTGCGCCCGGCCGACTGGACGGAAGCGGTACGGGCCTTCGAAGCGCCCCTGGTCATCTCGACCACCCCTGCCGGGGGCACCGACGAATGGGCCGCGCAGGTCCCCGCACAGGTCGGCACCCTCTTCGACGTGCTCTACGAACCCTGGCCCACCCCGCTCGCCGCCGCCTGGCAGCAGCGAGGCGGGCAGGTACTCAGCGGCCTCGATCTGCTGGTGCACCAGGCGGTCTTCCAGTTCCGCCAGTTCACCGGCGACCCGCGCTCCCCGCTCGCCGCCATGCGCGAGGCCGCCCAGCTGGGCTGATCTGTCCGTTTGTCGGACTCGGATCGGACCCGTCGCCCGGACGTGGGAGGATCGGGGATGGCGGGCCAGGGCCGCGCACCTGGTCGCGCCGTCGCCGTACGCGAGGACGCGCGTACGCAGGGCAGTACCAGGGCGCGAGCGACTGAGGAGCACCGTTGAGCAGGTTGCGCTGGCTGACCGCGGGGGAGTCCCACGGTCCCGCACTCGTGGCGACGCTGGAGGGTCTTCCCGCCGGTGTGCCGATCACCACGGAGATGGTGGCGGACCACCTGGCCCGGCGCCGGCTCGGTTATGGACGCGGTGCGCGCATGAAGTTCGAGCGCGACGAGGTCACCTTCCTCGGCGGTGTGCGGCACGGCCTCACGCTCGGTTCCCCGGTCGCGATCATGGTGGGCAACACCGAGTGGCCCAAGTGGGAGCAGGTCATGGCGGCCGATCCCATCGACCCGGAGATTCTCGCGGGCCTGGCCCGCAATGCCCCGCTGACCCGTCCGCGTCCCGGCCACGCGGATCTCGCGGGCATGCAGAAGTACGGCTTCGACGAGGCCCGGCCGATCCTGGAGCGTGCCTCGGCGCGGGAGACGGCGGCCCGGGTGGCGCTGGGCGCGGTGGCCCGGTCGTACCTGAAGGAGACGGCCGGCATCGAGATCGTCAGCCATGTCGTCGAGCTGTGCTCCGTGAAGGCCCCGCAGGGTGTGTACCCGACGCCGGCCGACGTCGAGAAGCTGGACGCCGATCCGCTGCGCTGCCTCGACGCGGATGCGTCGAAGGCGATGGTGGCCGAGGTGGACCAGGCCCACAAGGACGGCGACACCCTCGGTGGCGTCGTCGAGATCCTCTCCTACGGCGTCCCCGTCGGCCTGGGCTCGCATGTGCACTGGGACCGCAAGCTGGACGCCCGCCTCGCCGGCGCCCTCATGGGCATCCAGGCGATCAAGGGCGTCGAGATCGGCGACGGGTTCGAGCTGGCACGGGTGCCCGGCTCCAAGGCGCACGACGAGATCGTGGGCACGCCCGAGGGCATCAAGCGCACCTCCGGCCACTCGGGTGGCACCGAGGGCGGTCTGACCACCGGTGAACTGCTGCGGGTGCGCGCCGCCATGAAGCCGATCGCGACCGTGCCGCGCGCCCTGCAGACCGTCGACGTGACCACCGGTGAGGCGACGCAGGCGCACCACCAGCGCTCCGACGTGTCCGCGGTGCCGGCCGCCGGCATCGTCGCGGAGGCCATGGTGGCGCTGGTGCTGGCGGACGCGGTGGCGGAGAAGTTCGGCGGCGACTCGGTCACCGAGACCCGCCGCAACGTGCAGTCCTACCTCGACAACCTGGCCATCCGGTGAGCGCTGTGCAGGTGGTGCTGGTCGGTCCGATGGGTGTGGGCAAGTCCACCGTCGGGCGGTTGCTGGCCGAGCGGCTCGGCGTGGCCTACCGGGACACCGACGACGACATCGTGGCCGAGCAGGGCCGCTCGATCGCGGAGATCTTCGTCGACGAGGGCGAACCGGCCTTCCGGGCGATCGAGAAGGCCGCCGTGCACAAGGCGCTGGCCGAGCACGACGGTGTCCTCGCCCTGGGCGGCGGCTCCATCCTTGACGCCGACACCCGCGCCCTGCTGGCCGGACAGCGGGTCGTCTACCTCTCGATGGACGTCGAGGAGGCCGTCAAGCGCACCGGGCTGAACGCGGCCCGCCCGCTGCTCGCGGTCAACCCGCGCAAGCAGTGGCGCGAGCTGATGGAGGCACGGCGGTCGCTGTACGAGGAGGTGGCCACGGCAGTCGTGGCCACCGACGGCCGTACGCCCGAAGAAGTCACCCAAGTCGCCCTGGACGCACTGGAGTTGAAGGAAGCATGAGCGAGGCAGTCACCCGGATCCAGGTCGGCGGGAGCGCGGGCAGCGACCCCTACGAGGTTCTGGTGGGCCGTCAACTCCTGGGCGAGCTCGGCGGGTTGATCGGCGACAAGGCCAAGCGGGTCGCCGTCGTCCACCCCGAGGCGCTCGCCGAGACCGGTGACGCGCTCCGTGCCGACCTGGCCGGGCAGGGCTTCGAGGCCGTCGCCATCCAGGTGCCGAACGCGGAGGAGGCCAAGACCGCCGAGGTCGCCGCCTACTGCTGGAAGGCGCTCGGCCAGTCCGGGTTCACCCGCACCGACGTCATCGTCGGCGTGGGCGGCGGTGCCACCACCGACCTCGCCGGGTTCGTGGCCGCCACCTGGCTGCGCGGAGTGCGCTGGATCGCGATCCCGACCACCGTGCTGGCCATGGTGGACGCCGCGGTCGGCGGCAAGACCGGCATCAACACCGCCGAGGGCAAGAACCTCGTCGGCGCCTTCCACCCGCCCGCCGGTGTGCTGTGCGACCTGGCGGCGCTGGACTCGCTGCCGGTCAACGACTACGTCTCCGGGCTCGCCGAGATCATCAAGGCCGGCTTCATCGCCGACCCCGCCATCCTGGAGCTGATCGAGGCCGACCCGCAGGCCGCTCGCACTCCGTCCGGCCCGCACACCGCGGAGCTCATCGAGCGCTCCATCAGGGTCAAGGCCGAGGTCGTCTCGACCGACCTGAAGGAGGCGGGCCTCAGGGAGATCCTCAACTACGGGCACACTCTGGGCCACGCCATCGAGAAGAACGAACGCTACAAGTGGCGGCACGGCGCCGCGGTCTCGGTCGGCATGCACTTCGCCGCCGAACTCGGGCGCCTGGCAGGGCGGTTGGACGACGCCACGGCAGACCGCCACCGCACGATCCTCGAATCCGTCGGCCTCCCCCTCCACTACCGCTACGACCAGTGGCCCAAGCTGCTGGAGACGATGAAGGTCGACAAGAAGTCCCGCGGGGACCTGCTGCGTTTCATCGTCCTGGACGGCCTGGCCAAGCCGACCGTCCTGGAGAGCCCCGACCCGGCCGTCCTGCTGGCCGCCTACGGCGAAGTGGGCCAGTAGGTCCGCCGGAGTGTCATCCGCCCGATTTGCCTTACGGACATGGGCACTTCGGGCCGTCCCCGGCCGTTCACCAAACGGCGGCCGGGGCAGGTACCGTTCGGTAGGGAGCGGGCCTCGGGCCCCGCTGCCAGCGCCAATTGCCTGTACGAGACGGAGTGGCACCGGATGCAGCACGCAGTGGGTTCTCCGCTGCCGCCGCCCCATCAGCCGGGGCACGGACCGGCCGGAGGCTGGTCGCCGGCCGCACACCAGCCGGGTCCGCACCAGGCGGGTCCGCACCAGGCGGGTCCGCACCAGGGCTCCGCCCCCGTGCCCCCGCCGCCCCCGGCACCGGGCTACCCGCAGGTACCCTCGCCCCCGGTCCCGCCCGCACCGCAGCACGCCCCGGCCCCGGACACCACCGGCCATGTCCCGCTGCCACCGGGCGGTCCCGTCGCGATGCCCAGCGCGCCGCCCGCCACCACCGCGCCCGACCTCGCCGCCACGACCCTCGCTGTGCTGCTCATCGGCCCCGCGGGCGCAGGCAAGACGAGCGTCGCCAAGTACTGGGCGGACCACCGCCGGGTCCCCACCGCCCACATCAGCCTCGACGACGTACGAGAGTGGGTCCGCTCCGGCTTCGCGGACCCCCAGTCGGGGTGGAACGACCACTCGGAGGCGCAGTACCGCCTGGCCCGCCGCACCTGCGGCTTCGCCGCCCGGAACTTCCTGGCCAACGGCATCTCCTGCATCCTCGACGACGCCGTCTTCCCCGACCGCCCGGTCGTCGGCCTCGGAGGCTGGAAGCGCCATGTGGGCCCCGGTCTCCTCCCGGTGGTCCTCCTCCCGGGCCTGGAGATCGTCCTGGAACGCAACGCGGAACGCTCCGGCAACCGCCGTCTCACCGACGAGGAGGTCGCCCGCATCCACGGCCGCATGGCGGGCTGGTACGGCTCGGGCCTCCCGATCATCGACAACAGCCAACTGGACGTCCCCCAGACGGCAAGGGTCCTGGACGACGTACTGGCAAGGTCGATCGCCAGCCCCCCGAACTGGTGACCAGGGGGACTGCAGCCTTTCCAGGGGGGCGGGGCTGTATCGATATGCGGCTCCGCCGCGGGGGCGCGAGAAACCCCACCGGCCCGCACCCGGCAGACAACAGCCGGCCGCACCTCCATCCCCCAATCGGCACCCCAACCGGCACAAATCCCCCACCGCTCCTACGCTCATCTCATGTCAGAGGTGTACGCACTCCGCCGAGCAAGGCTGCGAGACCGCTGCAAGGCCGGCGGCAGCCAGGCCGCGCTGATCTCGCGGCCCGCCAATGTCCGCTACCTCGCGGGCACCGCCCCGCGGGGCGCCGTCCTGCTCCTGGGCAAGACCGACGATCTGCTGCTCTGCGCCGGCCCGCCGGACGACCGCCCCGCCGAGGGCCGGCCGGACGAGGCGCTGCGCGTGCAGACCCTGCCCGGCAGCGCGGGTGATCCGGCGGTCGCCGCCGCCGACCTCGCCGAGGCCCAGCGCGCCGACACCCTCGCCGTGGAGGAACACCACCTCACGGTGGCCCGGCACCGGGAGATCCGCTCGGTCGTCCCGCGGCTGCGCCTCACCGACCTCGGCGGAGCCGTGGAGCAGCTCAGGGTCGTCAAGGACGAGGAGGAGATCTCCTGCCTGCGCATCGGCGCCGAAATCGCCGATCAGGCCCTCGGTGAGCTCCTGGAGTCCATCCTCGTCGGCCGCACGGAACGGCATCTCGCGCTCGAGCTGGAGCGCCGACTCGTCGACCACGGCGCGGACGGCCCCGCCTTCCCGACCTCCGTCGCCACCGGCCCCAACGCCGGCAGACGCGCTCACCGGCCCACCGACCGCCGCGTCGAGGAGGGCGACTTCCTCTCCGTCTGTCTGGGCGCCGCCTACCGCGGCTACCGCTGCGAGATCGGCCGCACCTTCGTCATCGGCACGTCCCCGGCGGACTGGCAGATCGACCTGTACGACCTCGTCTTTGCCGCCCAGCGCGCCGGACGGGAGGCGCTGGTGCCCGGCGCGGCCTGCCGCGATGTGGACCGCGCCGCACGTCAGGTGCTGGATTCCGCGGGGTACGCGGAGGGGCTCCCGGCCCTGACGGGGCACGGCGTGGGGCTCGAAATCGACGAGGACCCGCAGCTGGCCCCCGCGGCCATGGGTAAACTGGACGCTTGCGTGCCGGTCACCGTCGAACCGGGGGTTCACCTCCCGGGCCGGGGCGGCGTCCGGATCGATGACACGCTCGTCGTCCGCCCCGAGGCGGACGGCGGACCCGAGCTACTCACCATCACGACCAAGGAGCTGCTCGCGCTCTAGCAATGAGCCGGGCGCGCGTCCCGGGGTCGTCCACGTCAGTCCAGGAGATTCCGCAACCGTGGCTTCCACGAACGACCTCAAGAACGGCCTGGTGCTCAAGCTCGAAGGCGGCCAGCTGTGGTCCGTCGTCGAGTTCCAGCACGTCAAGCCCGGCAAGGGCCCGGCCTTCGTGCGCACCAAGCTGAAGAACGTGCTCTCCGGCAAGGTCGTCGACAAGACGTTCAACGCCGGCGTCAAGGTCGAGACGGCCACTGTCGACAAGCGCGACATGCAGTTCTCGTACATGGACGGCGAGTACTTCGTCTTCATGGACATGGAGACCTACGACCAGCTCATGGTCGACCGCAAGGCTGTCGGCGACGCCGCCAACTTCCTCATCGAGGGCTTCACGGCCACCGTCGCGCAGCACGAGGGCGAGGTGCTCTTCGTGGAGCTCCCGGCCGCCGTCGAGCTCGTCGTCCAGGAGACCGAGCCGGGCCTGCAGGGCGACCGCTCCACCGGCGGCACCAAGCCCGCCACGCTGGAGACCGGCCACCAGATCCAGGTCCCGCTCTTCATCACCACCGGTGAGAAGATCAAGGTCGACACCCGTACGAGCGACTACCTCGGCCGGGTGAACAGCTAACCGTGGCTGCCCGCAACACGGCCCGCAAGCGCGCCTTCCAGATCCTCTTCGAGGGCGACCAGCGCGGCGCCGATGTCCTGACGGTCCTCGCGGACTGGATCCGGCTGTCCCGGGACGACACCCGGCAGCCGCCGGTGAGCGAGTACACGATGCAGCTGGTCGAGGGCTACGCGAAGCACGCGAAGCGCATCGACGAGCTGATCGCGCAGTACTCGGTCGGCTGGACGCTCGACCGGATGCCGGTCGTGGACCGCAACGTCCTGCGTCTCGGCGCCTACGAACTGATCTGGGCCGACGAGATCCCGGACGCCGTCGTGCTGGACGAGATGGTGCAGCTGGCGAAGGAGTTCTCCACGGACGAGTCGCCCGCATTCGTCAACGGCCTGCTCGGCCGTCTCAAGGAGCTGAAGCCCTCACTGCGCCGGGACGAGGCGTAACGACCTGTTGCACGGGTCGAAAGAGGCAGACATCGCCAGGGGGCCCGCAGCGTGACTGCTGCGGGCCCCCTGGCGTTCCCGTGCCTGCGAGGCCATCGAAGGCCGCAGAAAGCCGCCGGGGTGGCCGGAACCGTGAAGTTCCGGCCACCCCGGCGGCACGTTTCTGCTCAGCGCCCTCAAGGGCTGTCGGACGACGTCAGACCTCTTCGTGGGCGACCGCGCGGCGCGCGTCCGCGTCCAGCACGCCCCAGCTGATCAGCTGCTCGGTGAGGACCGAGGGGGACTGGTCGTAGATGACGGCGAGTGTGCGCAGGTCGTCCTGGCGGATCGACAGCACCTTGCCGTTGTAGTCACCGCGCTGCGACTGGATCGTCGCCGCATAGCGCTGCAGCGGGCCCGCCTTCTCGGCCGGCACGGTCGCCAGCCGCTCCAGGTCCAGGACCAGCTTCGGCGGCGGCTCGGCGGCGCCGCCCGGGGTGGTGCCCGGCAGGAGCTCCTGCACCGGGACCCCATAGAAATCCGCCAGTTCGGCGAGGCGCTGTACGGTCACGGCACGGTCGCCGCGCTCGTACGAACCGACCACGACCGCCTTCCAGCGTCCCTGACTCTTCTCCTCGACACCGTGGAGGGAAAGGCCCTGCTGGGTGCGGATGGCCCGGAGCTTGGCCCCGAGCTGTTTGGCGTATTCGCTGGACATATAGCTCCCCGGACACTGTGTCGACGCGGTCGAAGAGGTTCCGAGCCGCGCGTCTGGTAACTCACTGTGAGGTTACGCAGCGTGACTCTTCTGCGTCAAGCCGAATGGTCCACACCGACTCTTCCGTGGCCGCGGTGGCCGATTACGCCATGGGGGTGATCAGGGGCGTCGTCGGGGCCTGCTACCGTGGATGGCGCAAATCCGACGTCCTTTAAGGTCCGTCCCGTGAGGCGGAGAAGGAGGTCCGTTTCTTATGGACAAGCAGGACACGTCCGGAATTCCGGCGTCCGATGCGCGGCCGGTTCTCGAAGGCCCCGACATCGCGCGGGTGTTGACCCGCATCGCCCACGAGATCGTCGAGCGCGCCAAGGGCGCCGACGACGTGGTGCTCCTCGGCATTCCGACCCGAGGGGTCTTCCTCGCCCAGCGGCTCGCCGCCAAGCTGGAGGAGATCACCGACCGCAAGATCCCGGTGGGTTCTCTCGACATCACCATGTACCGGGACGACCTGCGCATGCATCCGCCGCGTGCGCTGGCCCGGACCGACATCCCCGGTGACGGCATCGACGGCCGGCTGGTCGTCCTCGTCGATGACGTGCTCTTCTCCGGCCGCACCATCCGCGCGGCCCTCGACGCCCTGAACGACATCGGGCGTCCGCGCGCGGTGCAGCTCGCGGTCCTCGTCGACCGCGGTCACCGCGAACTGCCCATCCGCGCCGACTACGTCGGCAAGAACCTCCCCACGTCGCTGCGGGAGACGGTCAAGGTCCAGCTCGCCGAGGAGGACGGTCGCGACACCGTGCTGCTCGGTGCGAAGCCGGCCGCCCCGGGCGAGCAGCAGTAGCACGCGTGCGTACGTCACCGCCGTACGCCTGTTCCGTGCGCTCTGCGCGAGCCCGTCTGCCCGGCTGTGCTCTCTGGGGGACACCCCCAGACCCCCGGCCTCCCAAAACCTGAACTGCCTTACGGAGCCTGACAGATGCAGCGTCATCTCATCTCGGCCGCCGACCTCACCCGCGACGACGCCGTCCTGATCCTCGACACCGCCGAGGAGATGGCCCGGGTCGCCGACCGGCCGATCAAGAAACTGCCGACCCTGCGCGGCCGCACGATCGTCAACCTCTTCTTCGAGGACTCCACGCGCACGCGCATCTCCTTCGAAGCCGCCGAGAAGCGCCTGTCCGCCGACGTCATCAACTTCACCGCCAAGGGGTCGAGCGTCTCCAAGGGCGAGTCCCTGAAGGACACCGCCCAGACCCTGGAGGCCATGGGCGTCGACGCCGTGGTCATCCGGCACGGAGCCTCCGGCGCTCCCTACCGCCTCGCCAACTCCGGCTGGATCGACGCGGCCGTCATCAACGCCGGCGACGGCACCCACCAGCACCCCACCCAGGCCCTGCTCGACGCGTTCACCATGCGCCGCCGCCTGGTCGGGCGGGACGCCGGGATAGGGCAGGACCTGTCCGGCAAGCGGATCACGATCGTCGGCGACGTCCTGCACAGCCGGGTCGCCCGCTCCAACGTCGACCTGCTGCACACGCTGGGCGCCGAGGTCACCCTCGTCGCGCCGCCCACGCTGGTGCCGGTGGGTGTCGGGACCTGGCCCTGCGAGGTGTCGTACGACCTCGACTCCACCCTCACCAAGTCCGACGCGGTGATGATGCTGCGCGTGCAGCGCGAGCGCATGAACGCCGCGTTCTTCCCGACCGAGCGTGAGTACTCGCGGCGCTACGGCCTCGACGGCGACCGCATGGCGAAGATGCCGGAGCACGCCATCGTGATGCACCCCGGCCCGATGGTCCGCGGCATGGAGATCACCGCCGAGGTCGCCGACTCCGAGCGCTGCACCGTCGTCGAGCAGGTCGCAAACGGAGTCTCCATCCGGATGGCCGTTCTGTATCTGCTGCTCGGTGGGAACGAACCCGCCGTCACCCACACCCGCCCCGCCGGTTCCGAGGAGAAGTAGGACCCATGAGCAAGATCCTGATCCGTGGTGCGAAGGTGCTCGGCGGCGAGCCGCAGGACGTCCTGATCGACGGCCCGACGATCGCAGAGGTGGGCGTCGGGCTGAGTGACGAGGGCGCCGAGGTCGTCGAGGCGGCCGGCAAGGTGCTCCTGCCGGGCCTCGTCGACCTGCACACCCATCTGCGCGAGCCCGGCCGCGAGGACTCCGAGACCGTGCTGACCGGCACGCGCGCGGCGGCGAGCGGCGGCTACACGGCCGTGTTCGCCATGGCCAACACCTTCCCGGTCGCCGACACCGCCGGCGTCGTCGAGCAGGTCTACCGGCTCGGCCAGGAGTACGGCTACTGCGATGTGCAGCCCATCGGCGCCGTCACCGTCGGCCTGGAGGGCAAGAAGCTGGCCGAGCTGGGCGCCATGCACGAGTCGGCCGCCGGTGTCACCGTCTTCTCCGACGACGGCAAGTGCGTCGACGACGCCGTGATCATGCGGCGCGCGCTGGAGTACGTGAAGGCCTTCGGCGGGGTCGTCGCCCAGCACGCGCAGGAGCCCCGGCTGACCGAGGGCGCCCAGATGAACGAGGGCATCGTCTCCGCCGAGCTGGGGCTCGGCGGCTGGCCCGCGGTGGCCGAAGAATCGATCATCGCCCGGGATGTCCTGCTCGCCGAGCACGTCGGCTCCCGCGTCCACATCTGCCATCTGTCGACCGCGGGGTCCGTCGAGATCGTCCGCTGGGCCAAGTCCCGCGGCATCGACGTCACCGCCGAGGTCACCCCGCACCACCTGCTCCTCACCGACGAGCTGGTGCGGACGTACAACCCGGTCTACAAGGTCAACCCGCCGCTGCGCACCGAGCGGGACGTGATGGCCCTGCGCGAGGCGCTCGCCGACGGCACGATCGACATCGTCGCCACCGACCACGCCCCGCACCCGCACGAGGACAAGGACTGCGAGTGGGCCGCGGCCGCCATGGGGATGGTCGGTCTGGAGACCGCGCTGTCAGTGGTGCAGGAGACCATGGTGGACACCGGGCTGATCAACTGGGCAGGGGTCGCCGACCGCATGTCCTTCAAGCCCGCCCAGATCGGGCAGGCCAAGGGACACGGGCGTCCCGTCTCGGCTGGTGAGCCCGCCAACTTCACGCTCGTCGACACGGAATACCGTGGGGACGTGGACCCCGCGGGCTTCGCCTCGCGCAGCCGGAACACCCCGTACGAGGGGCGTGAGCTGCCGGGCCGTGTGACGCACACGTGGCTCCGGGGCAAGGCCACGCTCGTCGACGGGAAGCTCACGTGACACCTGTAATCCTGCTCGCAGCCGAGAAGAAGTCGGCCGAGGTCACCGACTGGGCCGCCCGTGTCGGCTGGCTCGTGGGACTCGCCCTGTTCATCGCGCTCGTCTACTGGCTGATGCGCGAGGGCTGGAAGTGGCGCGGCACGCTCCAGGGCGACCTGCCGGAGCTGCCCAGCGCGCCGGACGAGCCCGGCGAGGCGAGACTGACGATGAGCGGCCGCTATCACGGCTCCACCACCGCCGGGCAGTGGCTCGACCGCATCGTGGCGCACGGCCTCGGCACCCGCAGCCGGGTCGAGCTCACGCTGACGGACGCGGGACTGGATGTCGTACGCCCCGGTGCGAGCGATTTCTTCGTCCCCGCCGCGCAACTGCGCGAGGCCCGGCTCGACAAGGGCATCGCCGGCAAGGTGCTGACCGAGGGCGGCCTGCTCGTGGTGACCTGGGCACACGGCGAGCGGCTGATCGACTCCGGGTTCCGCTCCGACCGTGCGGCCGAGCACACCGAGTGGGTCGAGACCCTGAACCACATGATCAACAAGACGGAAGGCGCACGATGACAACCTCCACCAGGGGAGCCGCCAAGGTTCCCGCCGTACTCGTCCTGGAGGACGGCCGGATCTTCCGCGGTCGCGCCTACGGGGCCGTGGGGGTGACCTTCGGCGAGGCGGTCTTCTCGACCGGCATGACCGGCTACCAGGAGACCCTGACCGACCCCTCCTACCACCGCCAGGTCGTCGTGATGACCGCCCCGCACGTCGGCAACACCGGCGTCAACGACGAGGACCCCGAGAGCAAGCAGATCTGGGTCGCCGGGTACGTCGTGCGCGACCCCGCGCGCGTGCCGTCCAACTGGCGCTCGCGCCGCTCCCTCGACGAGGAGCTGGCCAAGCAGGGCGTCGTCGGGATCTCCGGCATCGACACGCGCGCGTTGACGCGCCACCTGCGTGAGCGCGGTGCCATGCGCGTCGGCATCTTCTCCGGCAACGCGCTGCCCGACGAGGGCACCATGCTGGTCGAGGTCCGCCAGGCCCCCGAGATGAAGGGCGCGAACCTCTCCGCGGAGGTCGCCACCAAGGAGGCGTACGTCGTTCCGGCGATCGGCGAGAAGAAGTTCACCGTCGCCGCCGTCGACCTCGGCATCAAGGGCATGACCCCGCACCGGATGGCCGAGCGCGGCATCGAGGTGCACGTCCTGCCCGCCACGGCGACCGTCGAGGACGTCTACGCCGTCAACCCCGACGGTGTCTTCTTCTCCAACGGCCCCGGCGACCCGGCCACGGCCGACGGGCCGGTCGCCGTCATGCAGGGCGTGCTGGAGCGCAGGACGCCACTGTTCGGCATCTGCTTCGGCAACCAGATCCTGGGCCGCGCCCTCGGCTTCGGCACCTACAAGCTGAAGTACGGCCACCGCGGCATCAACCAGCCGGTGCAGGACCGTACGACCGGCAAGGTCGAGGTCACCGCGCACAACCACGGCTTCGCCGTCGACGCCCCGCTCGACAAGGTGTCCGACACCCCCTACGGCCGCGCCGAGGTCTCCCACGTCTGCCTCAACGACAACGTGGTGGAGGGCCTCCAGCTGCTCGACCAGCCGGCCTTCAGCGTCCAGTACCACCCCGAAGCGGCAGCGGGTCCGCACGACGCCGCCTACCTGTTCGACCGCTTCGTTTCCCTGATGGAGGGCCAGCGTGCCTAAGCGCACCGATATCCAGTCCGTCCTGGTCATCGGCTCCGGCCCGATCGTCATCGGCCAGGCCGCCGAGTTCGACTACTCCGGCACCCAGGCGTGCCGCATCCTGCGCGCCGAAGGCCTGCGGGTCATCCTCGTCAACTCCAACCCGGCGACGATCATGACCGACCCGGAGATCGCCGACGCCACGTACGTCGAGCCGATCACCCCGGAGTTCGTCGAGAAGATCATCGCCAAGGAGCGCCCCGACGCGCTCCTGCCCACCCTGGGCGGTCAGACGGCCCTCAACACGGCCATCTCGCTGCACGAGGCGGGCACCCTCGACAAGTACGGCGTCGAGCTGATCGGCGCCAACGTCGAGGCCATCAACAAGGGCGAGGACCGCGACCTCTTCAAGGCGGTCGTCGAGGCCGTCCGCCAGAAGATCGGGCACGGCGAGTCCGCCCGCTCGGTCATCTGCCACTCCATGGACGACGTCCTCAAGGGCGTCGAGACGCTCGGCGGCTACCCGGTCGTCGTCCGCCCGTCCTTCACCATGGGCGGCGCCGGTTCCGGCTTCGCCCACGACGAGGAGGAGCTGCGCCGCATCGCCGGCCAGGGCCTCACGCTCTCGCCGACCACCGAGGTGCTCCTGGAGGAGTCCATCCTCGGCTGGAAGGAGTACGAGCTGGAGCTGATGCGCGACAAGCACGACAACGTCGTGGTCGTCTGCTCCATCGAGAACTTCGACCCCATGGGTGTGCACACCGGCGACTCGATCACCGTCGCGCCCGCGATGACGCTGACCGACCGCGAGTACCAGACCCTCCGTGACATCGGCATCGCCGTCATCCGCGAGGTCGGCGTCGACACCGGCGGCTGCAACATCCAGTTCGCGGTCAACCCCGAGGACGGTCGCGTGATCGTCATCGAGATGAACCCGCGCGTGTCGCGGTCCTCGGCCCTGGCCTCCAAGGCGACCGGCTTCCCGATCGCCAAGATCGCCGCCAAACTGGCCGTCGGCTACACGCTCGACGAGATCCCGAACGACATCACCCAGGAGACCCCGGCCTCCTTCGAGCCGACGCTCGACTACGTCGTCGTGAAGGCCCCGCGCTTCGCCTTCGAGAAGTTCCCGCAGGCCGACTCCACGCTGACCACCACCATGAAGTCGGTCGGCGAGGCCATGGCCATCGGCCGCAACTTCACCGAGGCCTTCCAGAAGGCGCTGCGCTCGCTGGAGAAGAAGGGCAGCCAGTTCACCTTCGTCGGCGAGCCCGGCGACAAGACGCAGCTGCTCGAGGAGGCCGTCCGCCCGACCGACGGCCGTATCAACACCGTCATGCAGGCCATCCGCGCCGGTGCCACCCAGGAGGAGGTCTTCGAGTACACGAAGATCGACCCCTGGTTCGTCGACCAGCTCTTCCTCATCAAGGAGATCGCGGACGAGCTCGCCGAGGCTCCCGAGCTGACCCGCGAGCTGCTGGCCGAGGCCAAGCGGCACGGCTTCTCCGACCAGCAGGTCGCCGAGATCCGCGGCCTGCGCGAGGACGTCGTGCGCGAGGTCCGGCACGCGCTGGGCATCCGCCCGGTGTACAAGACGGTCGACACCTGCGCCGCCGAGTTCGCCGCGAAGACGCCGTACTTCTACTCCTCCTACGACGAGGAGACCGAGGTCGCGCCCCGCGAGAAGCCCGCGGTCATCATCCTGGGCTCCGGCCCCAACCGCATCGGCCAGGGCATCGAGTTCGACTACTCCTGCGTCCACGCCTCCTTCGCACTGAGCGACGCGGGCTACGAGACGGTGATGGTCAACTGCAACCCGGAGACCGTCTCCACGGACTACGACACCTCCGACCGCCTGTACTTCGAGCCGCTGACGCTGGAAGACGTGCTGGAGATCGTCCACGCGGAGCAGCAGGCCGGTCCGGTGGCGGGTGTGGTCGTCCAGCTCGGTGGCCAGACCCCGCTGGGCCTCTCGCAGGCGCTGAAGGACAACGGCGTGCCGATCGTGGGCACCTCGCCGGAGGCGATCCACGCCGCCGAGGACCGCGGCGCCTTCGGCCGCGTGCTCGCCGAGGCGGGCCTGCCGGCCCCCAAGCACGGCACCGCCACCACCTTCGCCGAGGCCAAGGCCATCGCCGACGAGATCGGCTACCCGGTCCTGGTGCGGCCGTCGTACGTCCTCGGCGGACGCGGAATGGAGATCGTCTACGACGAGACCCGGCTGTCGTCCTACATCGCCGAGTCGACCGAGATCAGCCCCTCCCGGCCGGTCCTCGTCGACCGCTTCCTCGACGACGCCATCGAGATCGACGTCGACGCCCTCTACGACGGCCAGGAGCTCTACCTCGGCGGCGTCATGGAGCACATCGAGGAGGCCGGCATCCACTCCGGCGACTCGGCGTGCGCCCTGCCCCCGATCACGCTCGGCGGCTTCGACATCAAGCGGCTGCGCGCCTCGACGGAGGCCATCGCCAAGGGCGTCGGCGTCCGCGGACTGATCAACATCCAGTTCGCTATGGCAGGCGACATCCTCTACGTCCTCGAAGCCAACCCGCGCGCGTCCCGCACGGTCCCCTTCACCTCGAAGGCGACCGCGGTCCCGCTGGCGAAGGCCGCCGCCCGGATCTCCCTGGGCGCCACCATCGCCGAACTGCGCGCCGAGGGCCTGCTGCCGGCGAACGGCGACGGCGGCGAGCTCCCGCTCGACGCGCCGATCTCCGTCAAGGAGGCCGTCATGCCGTGGTCCCGCTTCCGGGACATCCACGGCCGTGGCGTCGACACCGTGCTCGGCCCGGAGATGCGCTCCACCGGAGAGGTCATGGGGATCGACTCCGTCTTCGGCACGGCGTACGCCAAGTCGCAGGCGGGCGCCTACGGCCCGCTGCCCACCAAGGGCCGCGCGTTCATCTCGGTCGCCAACCGCGACAAGCGCTCGATGATCTTCCCGGCACGCGAACTCGTCGCCCACGGCTTCGAGCTGCTCGCCACCTCGGGCACCGCCGAGGTCCTCAAGCGCAACGGCATCAACGCCACCGTCGTGCGCAAGCAGTCCGAGGGCACGGGCCCGAACGGCGAGAAGACCATCGTCCAGCACATCCACGACGGCGAGGTCGACCTCATCGTCAACACCCCGTACGGCACCGGCGGCCGCCTCGACGGCTACGAGATCCGTACGGCGGCCGTGGCGCGCTCGGTCCCCTGCCTGACGACGGTCCAGGCGCTCGCGGCGGCCGTCCAGGGCATCGACGCCCTCAACCACGGTGACGTGGGCGTCCGTTCGCTCCAGGAACACGCGGAACACCTGACCGCGGCCCGCGACTAGCAGCCCCGAGGGGGACACCGGAAACGGTGTCCCCCTCTTCATGAGGTCGCCTGAGACTTCAAGAGGACACCGACATGTACAAGCTTTTCTTCCGTCTGGTTTTCACACGGATGGACCCGGAGCAGGCCCACCACCTGGCCTTCCGCTGGATCCGCCTCGCCGTCCGCATCCCCGTCCTGCGTACCTTCGTCGCCGCCGCTCTCGCGCCCCGCTACGAGGAGCTGCGCACGGAGGCCTTCGGGCTGCGTATGCACGGGCCCTTCGGGCTCGCCGCCGGCTTCGACAAGAACGCGCTCGCGATCGACGGCATGTCGATGCTCGGCTTCGACCACGTCGAGATCGGCACGGTCACCGGGGAGGCCCAGCCGGGCAACCCCAAGAAGCGGCTGTTCCGGCTCGTGAAGGACCGCGCGCTGATCAACCGCATGGGCTTCAACAACGAGGGCTCCCTGGCGGTCGCGGCCCGTCTGGCGTCCCGTGAGCCGGTCTTCAGGACCGTCGTGGGCGTCAACATCGGCAAGACGAAGGTCGTCCCGGAGGCGGAGGCCGTGGGCGACTACGTGAAGTCGACCGAGCGGCTGGCACCGTACGCCGACTACCTGGTCGTGAACGTCTCCTCGCCGAACACGCCCGGTCTGCGCAACCTGCAGGCCACGGAGGCGCTGCGGCCGCTCCTGAGCGCCGTCCGCGAGGCCGCCGACCGTACGGTGGCCTCCCGCCGCGTCCCCCTGCTGGTGAAGATCGCGCCGGACCTCGCCGACGAGGACGTCGACGCCGTGGCCGACCTGGCCGTCGAGCTCGGCCTGGACGGGATCATCGCCACGAACACCACCATCGCGCGCGAGGGCCTCGGTTTGAAATCCGAACCCTCTCTGGTGAAGGAGACCGGCGGACTGTCGGGCGCGCCCCTGAAGGCACGCTCCCTGGAGGTGCTGCGCCGCCTCTACGCGCGCGTGGGCGACCGCATCACGCTCGTGGGCGTCGGCGGCATCGAGAACGCCGAGGACGCCTGGCAGCGCATCCTGGCCGGTGCCACGCTGGTCCAGGGCTACAGCGCCTTCATCTACGAGGGCCCCTTCTGGGGCCGCGCCATCCACAAGGGCCTCGCCGCCCGTCTCGGCACCAGCCCGTATGCCACCCTCGCCGACGCGGTCGGCGCCGACGTGAGGAAGACCGCATGAGTGGCCTCGAACCCTTCGGTGCACGGCTTCGCCGCGCCATGGACGAGCGCGGGGCGCTCTGTGTCGGCATCGACCCGCACGCGTCCCTGCTGGCCGAGTGGGGTCTGAACGACGACGTCGCAGGTCTGGAGCGGTTCAGCCGCACGGTCGTCGAGGCGATGGCCGACCGGGTCGCGGTCCTGAAGCCGCAGAGCGCGTTCTTCGAGCGCTTCGGCTCGCGCGGTATCGCGGTCCTGGAGAAGTCGGTGGCGGAGGCCCGGGCGGCCGGCGCGCTGGTCGTGATGGACGCCAAGCGCGGCGACATCGGCTCGACCATGGCCGCGTACGCCGAGACCTTCCTGCACAAGGACTCCCCGCTCTTCTCGGACGCGCTCACCGTCTCGCCCTACCTCGGCTACGGCTCGCTCTCCCCGGCCGTCGCGCTCGCCCGCGAGAGCGGCACCGGCCTGTTCGTGCTCGCACTGACCTCCAATCCGGAGGGCGGCGAGGTGCAGCACGCGGTGCGCACGGACGGGCGGAACATCGGGGCGACGATGCTGGCGCACCTCGCCGCCGAGAACGCGGGGGAGGAGCCCCTGGGCTCCTTCGGGGCCGTGGTGGGCGCCACGCTCGGTGATCTGTCGTCGTACGACCTGGACATCAACGGGCCGCTCCTGGCGCCCGGGATCGGCGCCCAGGGCGCCACCGCGGCCGACCTTCCCGCCGTCTTCGGGGCGGCGGTGCGCAATGTCGTGCCGAACGTCAGCCGGGGGGTGCTGCGGCACGGTCCCGACGCCGGGGCGCTGCGCGCGGCCGCGGAGCGCTTCGCGGAGGAGATCAGGGCCGCCGTCGGAGCCCTGTGAGGCCTTCGCGACGGTCGTCGCGGGTGTTCGAGGCGCTCGTTCGAGTCCTCCGATGAGTGGTCGCCCGGGTGCTTCCAGGCCCGCTTGAGTCTGAATACATCCTCAAATCCGGGGCATTATGTCCTAAATGTCCGGCCTGACAGAGGCTGACCAGGACTTTTCCGCTGTTCTCGCTGACTCTGGCGCGCTCGCCCGCTAGTCTCCGACGAGTGGGGACACCCCCACACCCTTAGGTAGTGGGGGACAACGGGCAAGCGTGTTGCTCGTGGCTCCCCAGGTGTGGGGCGACTAGGTTCCTCACCGGTCCGTATCCGACAGTTCGACATCCGAGGTGACGTAGGCGTGGCTCTTCCGCCCCTTACCCCTGAACAGCGCGCAGCCGCGCTCGAAAAGGCCGCCGCGGCTCGCCGGGAGCGGGCCGAGGTCAAGAATCGACTCAAGCACTCCGGCGCCTCCCTGCACGAGGTCATCAAGCAGGGCCAGGAGAACGACGTCATCGGCAAGATGAAGGTCTCCGCCCTGCTCGAGTCCCTGCCGGGCGTGGGCAAGGTCCGCGCCAAGCAGATCATGGAGCGTCTGGGCATCTCCGAGAGCCGCCGTGTGCGCGGCCTCGGCTCCAACCAGATCGCTTCCCTGGAGCGTGAGTTCGGCAGCACCGGCTCCTGAGTCCGGCTCCCGAGCACCGGGAGTCCCGGGCACTCCGGGATTGCTGGAATAATCGCTGCATGGCTGCAACATTCCGGGGGACGACCCCCGAGCCCCCGGACGTACGTCCGCGGCTGACCGTGCTCTCCGGCCCCTCCGGGGTCGGCAAGAGCACGGTCGTCGCTCATATGCGCAAGGAACACCCCGAGGTCTGGCTCTCGGTGTCGGCGACGACCCGCAAGCCCCGCCCCGGCGAGAAGCACGGAGTCCACTACTTCTTCGTCACCGACGAGGAGATGGACAAGCTGATCGCCAACGGTGAGCTGCTGGAGTGGGCCGAGTTCGCCGGCAACCGCTACGGCACGCCGCGTGCGGCCGTGCTGGAGCACCTGGAGGACGGCGTGCCCGTCCTCCTGGAGATCGACCTCCAGGGCGCCCGGCAGGTCCGCGAGACCATGCCGGACGGCCGGCTGGTGTTCCTGGCTCCGCCCTCCTGGGAGGAGCTCGTGCGCAGACTCACCGGCCGGGGGACCGAGCCGCCCGAGGTGATCGAGCGCCGTCTCGACGCAGCCAGGATCGAGCTGGCGGCCGAGCCGGAGTTCGACATGACCTTGGTCAACACCTCCGTCGAGGACGTGGCTCGCGAGCTGCTAGCCTTGATGGATGTCCTGTGATCACGAGTGATGTGATCACGACCGATCTTTTCCCATCCATCGGAAGGTAGAGCGTGTCCTCTTCCATCTCCGCGCCCGAGGGCATCATCAACCCGCCGATCGACGAGCTCCTCGAGGCCACCGACTCGAAGTACAGCCTCGTGATCTACGCGGCCAAGCGTGCCCGCCAGATCAACGCGTACTACTCGCAGCTCGGCGAGGGCCTCCTCGAGTACGTCGGTCCGCTCGTCGACACCCACGTCCACGAGAAGCCGCTCTCGATCGCCCTGCGCGAGATCAACGCGGGTCTGCTGACGTCCGAGGCCATCGAGGGTCCGGCGCAGTAGTACTTTCGTATTGCAGTTGGCTTTTCCACAGGCCCGACAGCGCGACTGTCGGGCCTGTGGTGTGTGATGGAGTCGTTGATGGACTCGTACGTTGCCGAGCCGGGGAGAGACGGTGGACAAGCCCAAGGTCGTGCTGGGGGTCAGCGGTGGCATCGCCGCGTACAAGGCCTGTGAGCTGCTGCGCAGACTGAGCGAGTCCGGCCATGACGTACGCGTGGTGCCCACTGCCTCCGCGCTGCACTTCGTCGGCGCCGCCACCTGGTCCGCCCTCTCCGGCAACCCCGTCTCCACCGAGGTCTGGGACGACGTCCACGAGGTCCCGCACGTCCGCATCGGGCAGCACGCCGACCTGGTCGTCGTCGCCCCGGCGACCGCGGACATCCTCGCGAAGGCCGCCCACGGCCTGGCCGACGACCTGCTCACGAACACGCTCCTGACCGCCCGATGTCCGGTCGTCTTCGCCCCCGCCATGCACACCGAGATGTGGGAACACCCGGCCACCCAGGAGAACGTGGCGACGCTGCGCCGCCGCGGCGCCGTGGTCATCGAACCGGCCGTCGGCCGTCTGACCGGCGTCGACACCGGCAAGGGCCGCCTGCCCGATCCCACGGAGATCTACGCGGTCTGCCGCCGCGTCCTGTCCAGGGGCGTCACCGAACCCGACCTCAAGGGCCGGCATGTCGTCGTCAGCGCCGGCGGCACCCGCGAACCCCTCGACCCGGTGCGCTTCCTCGGCAACCGCTCCTCCGGCAAGCAGGGCTACGCCCTCGCCCGCACCGCCGCCGCCCGCGGCGCCCGCGTCACGCTCATCGCCGCGAACACCGGCCTGCCGGACCCGGCGGGCGTGGACGTCGTCCAGGTGGGCACGGCCGTGCAGCTGCGCGAGGCGGTGCTGAAGGCGACCCCGGACGCGGACGCCGTCGTCATGGCCGCAGCGGTCGCGGACTTCCGGCCGGAGACCTACGCCGCCGGGAAGATCAAGAAGAAGGACGGCCAGGACCCGGACCCCATCGTGCTGGTGCGGAATCCGGACATCCTCGCGGAGATCTCGGCGGAGCGCGCCCGCCCCGGGCAGGTGATCGTCGGCTTCGCCGCCGAGACCGACGACGTCCTGGCCAACGGCCGCATCAAGCTGGAGCGCAAGGGCTGCGACCTCCTCGTGGTCAACGAGGTGGGGGAACGCAAGACCTTCGGCTCGGAGGAGAACGAGGCGGTGGTGCTGGGCGCCGACGGCAGCGAGACCCCCGTGCAGCGCGGGCCTAAGGAACATCTGGCCGAAACTGTCTGGGACCTCGTGGCGGAGCGGCTCGGCTGAATGTTTCATTCGATTCTCGGTCCCCTCAAACCTCTGCGACAGGGGCGTGGCAACCCTGGCCAAGGCCGCTAGGAATTGGGCAGAATGCCCGTGCCGCAGGTCACAGCACTCCCGAGGGGCGAGACAGGGGGTCGGTGGCCGAGCACGACCGATAAACTGTTCTCGGACGACCACGGGCGCAGCCTCCGGGCCGTCCGCCAATGATCAGCCAGCAGCCGCTGCAACCCCAGGGAGCGTTGTGTCCCGTCGCCTGTTCACCTCGGAGTCCGTGACCGAGGGTCACCCCGACAAGATCGCTGACCAGATCAGCGACACCATTCTCGACGCGCTTCTG
>NZ_JBSFHW010000074.1:0-33850 GCF_053597275.1 Streptomyces sp. NPDC001492
CATGCTGGTAGTCCCCCTTCAGGCGGGCAGGTAGTAGAGGTGGACGGCCTGGTCGTCGCCCTCGTGGGTCCAGTGCACGAACCACGGGCATTCGGACCGAACCCAGTCCGGCTGAAAGACCGAGCCCAGTCCGGGCTGAAGACCGAACTACTCCGGGCCGCCCTGCATGTCCCGTTCCATGGCGAGCAGTTGCTCGTTCGGGACTGCGCCGCCGAAGCGGCGGTCGCGGGAGGCGAACTCGACGCAGGCCCGCCACAGGTCGCGGCGGTCGAAGTCCGGCCACAGCACGTCCTGGAAGACCATCTCGGCGTAGGCGCTCTGCCAGAGCAGGTAGTTGGAGGTGCGCTGCTCGCCGCTCGGCCGCAGGAACAGGTCAACGTCCGGCATGTCCGGGTAGTAGAGGTACTTGGCGAGGGTCTTCTCGGTGACCTTGGAGGGGTCGAGCCGCCCCGCCTTCACGTCCTCCGCCAGGGCCTGCGCGGCGTCGGCGATCTCCGCCCGCCCGCCGTAGTTCATGCAGAAGTACAGCGTCAGCTTGTCGTTGTCCTTGGTCTGCTCCTGCGCGACCTGGAGCTCCTTGGCGACCGACTTCCACAGCTTGGGCATACGGCCCACCCAGCGCACCCGGATGCCGAGTTCGTCGAGCTGGTCGCGGGTCTTGCGGATGAAGTCGCGGTTGAAGTTCATGAGGAAGCGGACCTCTTCGGGCGAGCGCTTCCAGTTCTCGGTGGAGAAGGCGTAGAGGGAGATGTTGCCGACGCCCATCTCGACGGCGCCCTGCAGCACGTCCAGGACGCGCTCGGCGCCCACCTTGTGGCCCTCGGTGCGCGGCAGCCCGCGCTCCTTCGCCCAGCGCCCGTTCCCGTCCATGACGATCGCCACATGGTTCGGGACCAGCTCGCCCGGCAGCTTCGGCGCGCGGGCGCCGGACGGGTGCGGCTCCGGTGCCCTGTACTCGCGGCGCTGGCGTCCCAGGATCCCGCGTACGACCATGTGCTTCTCGTCTCCTCTTCGGCTTGCTCGTGATGTGCGCGGGCTCATTTCTCCACGTACCGCAGAGAGCGCAGCCCGCGCTCCAGATGCCAGTGCAGATACGCGGACACCAGCCCGCTCCCCTCCCTGACATACCGCGGCTCGCACGCGTCCGCGGTCTTCCAGTCTCCCGTAAGAAGTGCGCCCAGCAGTTCCAGGGTCTGTGGTGAGGGTACGACGCTGCCGGCCACCCGGCAGTCGACGCAGACGGCTCCGCCGGAGGCCACCGAGAAGAACCGGTTCGGCCCGGGCATTCCGCACTTCGCGCAGTCGCTGAAGGTGGGGGCGTAGCCGTTGACGGCGAGGGAGCGCAGGAGGAAGGCGTCGAGGACGAGGTGCGGGGCGTGCTCGCCGCGGGCGAGGGTGCGCA
This sequence comes from Streptomyces sp. NPDC001492, assembly GCF_053597275.1. NCBI lineage: Bacteria > Bacillati > Actinomycetota > Actinomycetes > Kitasatosporales > Streptomycetaceae > Streptomyces > Streptomyces sp. NPDC001492. Next base: position 1,403 of record NZ_JBSFHW010000074.1, read on the forward strand.
GGGCGCCCACGAGCAGCAGGTACTGCTGCACCGCCGGCTCGCCCTCGTGGTCGGTGAACCGCTCGGCGGTCTCCAGCATGGCGGTCCCCGCGGTGTAGCGCGCGTAGTCGGCGACGATCCCGCCGCCGTACGGCGCGATGGTCTCGCTCTGCGTGCAGAGGGGGAGGCCGCGGCCCACGAGCTCACTCCCGCGCGCGAAGAACTGCACGTCGACATGGGAGAAGGGTTCGAGCCGGGCACCGAACTTGGACTTGGTACGCCGCACACCACGGGCCACGGCGCGTACGCGGCCGTGACCACGGGTGAGCAAGGTGATGATGCGGTCCGCTTCACCCAGCTTCTGGGTGCGCAGCACGATGCCATCGTCCCGGAACAGACTCATCACGCACCCCCGCGGGTATTCGGCCGGGGGCGCGGGGGGCGTCCCCCGCGGTGATGCAGCATGATGCGGTCCGCCTCGCCCAGCTTCTGGGTGCGCGGCACGATGCCATCGTCCCGGAACAGACTCATCGCGCACCCCCGCGGATATTCGGCCGGGGGCGCGGGGGGCGTCCCCCGCGGTGACGCAGCATGATGCGGTCCGCCTCGCCCAGCTTCTGGGTGCGCGGCACGATGCCATCGTCCCGGAAAAGACTCATCGCCGGCCCCCGCGGGGTTCCGGTCGGCCTTCGTCGCGGAACTGACTCATGAGGTCCATTCTCGCGTACCGCCGGGCTCAGCGGGGACGGTCGGGGTGGCTGATGGTGTCCCAGGGGGCCAGGTTCCAGGGGCTGGCCCGGTTCGCCGGGTCCAGGAGGGCGCGCAGGTGGGTGTCCGCGGCGGACTGCGGGGCGGGGAAGGCCGCGTCCCGGGTGCCGCGGAGCCCGTCGCGCCACACGGTCCGTCCCAGCAGGTAGTGGTCGGCGTACTCCTGCCAGGAGGCGTACGTCCCCACAACCGCCGGCACGATGTTCTTCAGGGCGGTCCAGGCCTCGGCCTCGGTGATCATCCCGGACCCGAAGCCGAGCCGGGCGATGTCGGCGTACAGGGCGGCGTCCCAGGCGAGCGGCGAGACGCCGAGGAGCTGCCTGGCCCGGGCGCGGTAGCCGCTGCGCGACAACCCGTCCAGGCGGTCCGTCAGCTCGGTGCGCGAGGTGATCTCCCACCGCTCGGCCAGCCAACCGCGGGCGCTGTCGTCATCGATCCGCGTGAACGGGTACAGGGTGGTTCGCGAGGCGCCGCGGTCCCGGCTGACCGGCGCGCTCAGCGACACCATCCACAGCTGGTGTGCCGTGAGCGGGTCGGGGTAGCGCCGCGCGGCCCGCGGCCTGCGCCATCTCCAGATGCTCGGCAGACTCATGCGCCCGCACCTTACTCAAGGCACTTCACCCCGGCTGCGGGCGTTGGCGTACGCGGTCGCCGCGCTCAGCCGCTCCGCCTGGGTGGCCCCGCGCACGGCGGCGGGATCGGCGTCCCACTCCCTGCCACCCCCGTACGGTCTCAGTTGGACGTACGGCCCTTCGTGCCCCATGACGATTCCCACCTTTCCTGTTCGCGTGTCCACGACATGAGTGCCGACGGGCGGTTTCATTTCCTCTCCTTAACGACCGTAACGAACACGACTCATAATTGCGGGCACCGTGTTCGTTGCGCCTACAGCGTGCTCCCCTTTCCTTTTGAGTTTCACGCTTTTCGTCTCCGGCGTGGGCCGCTGCGCCTACACTCGGCTGGAGTCTGTGCTCCACAAGTGCTGGCCAGGGAGAGGTGGTTGGGCCATGGCCAATGCTTCGACACGCGGCACGGATCGCAATCCAGGAGTTCGAGCAGGCCTTTCGAAAAGCCTCGGCCCGAAAAATCGCGCTGCGGATTGACCGGGCCCCGAAAACCGACGGTATTTTCGAGCGGTTGAGGGAGTTCGACGGGGCTCGACGGGCTGCCTATAGAGAGAAAGCCGTCAGTCGGCCACCCGGCGCAGCCGGCGGCGGACGCCGTCCTGTTCCGGCTCGGGCTCATGGTCCGGCTCCGCCGCCGCCCACAGCTCGTTGAACTGGCTGACGCGGTCCTCGACGTGCTCGCGCTTCATCCTCAGCATCGTCATGTCCGGTCGAAGGTGATGGTCCGGCCGGGTCTCGTAGCACAGCTCCCCGTCGAAGATGATGTAGTCCATCACCGTGCCGCCCGGATCCAGCTGCGACTGCACGCCTATACGCGCGTCGATGCCGTACCTGCGCTGCCGCGCGCAGAGTTGCTCGAGGGCTTCGGTGACCTCCTCCGGCTCGTCCACCAGGAACAGCCGCCGGACCTCCACCCCGCGGGTCTTGATGGCCTTCTCCTGCGCGCTCAGATAGCGGCTCGCGGGTTCACTGGCCCAGAAGTCCCGGTCGACGGTCGTGCTCGTGGCGTAGAGGGTCCTCTTGACGCACAGGGCGAGGTCGATCAGCCACTCGTGGTTCTCGAAGGAGCAGTCCGCTCTGCCGCTGACGAGGTCCTCCATCAGCACGGCGAGACGTTTCAACTCCTCCTCGGCGAAGCTCTTGACGATCCCCGGTGCCACGTCACCGACCTGGGTGTACGCCTTGACCAGCCGGGTCACTTCCTCGGAGCGCAGAACGGAGCCCTCCACCTTGCTGAACAGCTCCGTCGCCTCGTTGATCTTGGCGAAGCTCTGGTCGACCGCGGTGCGCATCTCCGCCTGGTGGTTGGCGAGGCTCCCCTTCATGTCGTCGATGTGCCGCCGCTGGCTCTCCTCGACCGCCATGAGGCGCTCGCCGAAGTCCACGAGGTACTGGACGATCAGCACAGCACTGCCGAGGACGATGGGCGCCACACACTGCCAGATGATGCGGTCGTCCCCGTTCAGGGCGGTGGTCAGCAGGAAAGCCCCGCCCGCCGCCGACGCCGTGATCAGGATCTTCCAGAACAGCTTGGGTATGCCCTGCCGCTGCAGCCCCGCTGTGTTGTCCCCGGATCCTGACGACGCTCCGCTCATGTTCTCTCCCCCCGTGGGGTATGTGGTGGGCGCCGCCCCTCAGCTCGTGCTCAGTACCTGGTGCAGCAGCGGTATGGCCTGGACGGCCAGTTGGTCCCGGATGCGCTGGACCAGGTTCTGCCACTGGCGAGTGAACCCCGGTTCCCGCTCCAGCACTTCCCACAGGTGGGCCAGCGAGCGGTCCACGTGCGCGTGCGGCATCCACAGATGCAGCAGATGGTCGACGGCCGGGCGCAGCGCCTGGACCGCGGCGCGCCCGTCCGCCGCGGCGAGCCGACTGCTGTCCAGCATGTGCACCACCGTCGTCAAAAGCCAGTCGTGCAGCGCGAGGTCCTCGCACAGCCCCGCGGCCGCGGAGACCGGTGTGTCCTCCGGCAGCCGCAGCTCCACGGTCCGCAGCCCGTCCTCGGCCAGCGTGAACCGCGTCAGTGCCGCCCGCTCGCCCGCCGGGATCCGGCGGGCGGCCCACCGCAGGTGCGTGCGACGGGACTTGAAGGGAACCTTGCGATCGAGGAGCGGGTGGCGCAGCAGCCGCGTCAGCAAGGACTCGGCGATCATCCCCAGGTCGAGTTCACCGCGCCCGGCACCGCGCAGCACGCCCTGCGCGGTGGCCTCTTCGGGCAGCTTGCCGAACGGCTCGACCACCCCGGGCCGCACCAGGTAGTGCCCCCAGGGGCGGCGGGTGTCGGGACCCGCGGCCGGTGAGCTGAAGTACGCGGTGGACTGCAGCAGACGGCCCTCGGTGAGAGCCACGCGGGTGGCGACCGTGCCCACGGCCCGGACCTTGGCGCCGTTGGAGGTGGGCAGCCGGCAGTCCACCCCGGTCAGCACCTCCGGCGACAGGGCGTACAGGTTGGGCCGCTCGGAGACCCGGACGTGTTCGTCGGCGCGCAGCCTGAGTAGCTGGGCGGCGGCCCTGCCGTCCAGCGCCTGGAAGGACGGCAGCAGACAGGTGCGCACCTCACCACAGGCGAGGACCGGGCGCGTGGGCTGTCCGAGCTCCGTCGTCATGTCAGGGCCCCTCGCCGGCAGAGGCGTTGACCGGCTCCTCGTAGAAGACGTACGTCGCGCGCTGGGCGACCGCGGCCGGAACCGCGAGCCCTTCCCGGGCCGAGCGCTCGGCGACCTGCATGAGCGCACCGGAGTCGACCTCCGTCTGGTCGAGGATCAGCCGCACGGCGTCCTCGACGGCCAGGAAGCGGTTCGGCAGCAGAGTGCAGGTGCGGTAGGCGCTGAAGGCCGCGGCCTGCGGGTTGAGCTGGAGCAGGGGCGGCAGCCGGTCCCAGTCCTGCGGGAAGTCCTCGCCGTTCCAGGGGCGCGGGACGAGCACCGGCTCACCGAAGTGTCGTAACAGTCCGAGCCTGGCCAGCTGCCATACTGCCGCCAGGAACGGGCAGGACCACAGCCGCCGGCCGTCCTTCTCCGACCACAGCTCGACGTCCATGAAGACGGAGTGGTTGCGGGCCGCGGTCTCCTGGGGTGGCTGCCAGGCCCTGACCTCGCCCAGGGCGGCGCGCTTGGTGGTGGGCGTGCGCTCACCGTTGGCGAGCCAGCCCGTCTGGCTGACGTGTGGGCGGGAGCCGTAGCTGCCCGGCGGCGGCGACTCGACCAGGCGGTGCATGACGGACTCGGCGAGCTCGATCCGGTCGGCGACCGCGCAGGCCGACTCGCGGGCCAGGTAGTCGATGACCAGGCCGGCCTTCTCGGCCTCCTTGAGCACCAGCGGGACGAGTTCGGCGGGGGTGGAGAAGCGCGTGAAGTAGTCGTCGATGAGGAAACAGGTGCTGATACGGGGGCGCTTGCCGCCGGTGCGGCGGGCGGCGGAGGCGCGGGCCGCGTCCACCCACAGCCGTACCTCGGCGAAGTGCTCGCGCAGCCGCTCGGGACCCGCCTCGAAGTCCTCCATGTAGAGGTGGCCCAACTCCAGCGAGAGGTGGGCCAGCGGCACGGCCTGGGTGCGGGGCTCGGCGGTGGTCTCCCGGAATACGGCTTCGGTCACGCCTGCTCCCAGTACTTGTCGTCGGTGAGGCGTCCGGCGAGCTGATTCAGCGCCCGCCAGGTCTCCATGTTGGCGATCTGGCTGTCGAGCACGTCCTCGTCGGTGATGAGCTGCTCCCGCCACTGCAGGACCGGTTCGAGGGGCACGGAGCCGAGGACCTGGCTGTAGCCGATGCCGGCGGTGGAGGCGAGCTGCTTGAGGTCGCCGTCGGTCTTGCGCATCCACGCCGACTGGGTGGGCGAGACCTGCGACCACAGCGGGGATTCCGGATCGGGTACGGCGGCCCGCACGAAGCGGATGGCGCCGCGCAGCGCCTCCTCCTCGTGGCCGCGGTCGACACCACCGGCGACGATGCCGCGCTCGCCGAAGACCAGGCTCGCGGCGGCCGCCACATGCTGGCGGGTCCAGCGGTGGAAGACCAGCCAGCGGGCGGTGATCTCCCGCATCTCGGGCTGCGCGGTGGCCTCCAGGACCATGTCGACGGCGTAGGAGCGGCCGGCGCTGAGGTCCACGACGACCAGGTCGAACTCGTAGTAGAGCTTCATCAGCAGGTCGACGCAGAGCCGCACGTGGTCGCCGGTGGTGGCGAACTCGCCGCCGCCGACGTCACCAGGCATCAGCACCAGACGGCCGCAGCCGGGCGGCGGGGCGCGCAGCACCTGATGCTCGGTGCTGGCCCACACATCGATGCGCTCCGGCTCGCCGACCTCTCCTATGAGGTAGGAGTGCAGGCCGCGGTCCTCGACGGCCGCGCGGGCGTCGGCCACGTCGAAGACGGCCGAGGCGGTGGGCGAGCCGAAGTCGAAGTCCAGGTAGCAGACGTCGTCCCCGGCCAGCGCACGGTGGTACGCGAGGTTGGCGCTGGTGACGGAGCGGCCCGTGCCCCCCTTGTCGGAGGCGGCGAAGATCAGCACGCGGTCACCGTCCCTGGGCCGCGGCTTCACGCGCCCGGGCAAGCGCGTCGAGCTGTCCCAACACGTCGAGCGCCAACGCGTAGGCGGTGCCCGGCTGTTGGTCCAGGAGACTGCGGGCGCGGCGCAGCTTGACCTCGATGTTCCTGAGTTGCATGCCGTGCCGGCCGTCGTCGGTGGGCGCGGGTTCCATCTGTTCGTTGCCGAGCAGGTGGGCGGACTCGCTGAGCAACGCCCCTGCCAGTTCGGTGAGTTCGGGGCTGCGGACCGGGGGCTGCCGGTACATCTGGTGGACCTGGACCATCACCTCGGCGACGCGCTCGGTGATGTTCCACGACACCGGCACCTTGCGTGTGACGATCTCCGCCTCGGGATAGGCGGCGTGGACGTAGTCCCACAGGCCGGTGCCCTCGCCCTCCCGGATACGGCGGCGCCACATGTGGTCGAAGCCGTCCTCGGCGAGCCTGAGCAGCCGGTCGTGCGAGTCGAGGTTGCGGGAGAGCGCGCGCAGCTGGATGGTCCGCTTCAGCAGCTGGGCCGAGAAGTCGTGCAGGGACCACACCATCGGCGGGCCGAGCCGCTCGCTGCCCTGCAAGGGCAGCTTGACGCCCGCGTTGTGCAGTTCGAAGACCGTGCGGTCGTCGCGGGTCATGCGGCTGGTGATGCGGCCGCGTTCGGCGAGGCGTTCCATGACGGCGACGGTGCGGGCCAGGTCGTCGTCGGTGGCCCGGCGGCGCATGAGGTCGTGGACGAGGATGGCGGCGACGGAGAGGGAGAAGTACTCGGACTCCAGTTCCTGTCCCGTCGTACGCCAGGGGATGTCCTCCAGGGGCCAACGCTCGGGGTCGAAGCGGGCGATGCCCGACCAGTACTGCTGGGTCAACTCCCAGCGCAACCGGAGCGCCTCGGCGAGCTTCTGCTGCTCGGCGTTGAGCAGGCCCAGGGTGAGGGTGCGCTCGGAGAACAGGTGCTGGATGCCGTCCAGGGCGACCACCGTGAAGTAAAGGTACGGCACCGGGTCGGCGACGCCCTTGGGCTGCGGCCCGATGGGTTCGTCGGTCTCGACCTCGGGGGCGTCCTTCACCAGGCTCCACGACCAGCCGCACTCGAAGAACTGGTTCTCGTCCTTGAGGCCTGCCTGGACGTCGATACCGAGGGAGAGGCTCTCCACGATCGCGGCGCGCAGCGCGCGGAAGCGGCTCTGGTACATGCTCAGCACCTGCCGCTGCGAAAGCCGTCCCTGGCCGAGGAGTTCGACCAGGTTGCGGCCCTGGGCGGAGTCGGCGTCGAAGGCGTTGACGGTGAAGGAGCGCAGCAGGCTCACCATGGCGGCGGTGAGCCGGTTGCTGGTGGCCGCGCGCAGCTCGGCGATCGTCTCCCGGATGTCGGTGCGTCTGGTCCTGGTCTCGTAGACCTTGAGGAAGCCGAGCGTGGCCAGGCAGAGGGTGATCGACATGGAGAAGGAGTCGACCACGCCGAGCTGGCGCTGTTCCTCCGTGGGCTCGCCCTGGGCCTTGTCCTGGGATCCGAAGTAGTAACCCCCGGCGAAGGTGGGCCTCTTGTCCTCGCCGGTGTGGGTGCGCATGAAATCGGACACGGCCTTGACGAGGTTGGCCGGGAGGTCGAGCCGCCCACCGGCCTTTCTCAGGGCCTGCTGGACGTCCTCCTGTGTGGTGTCGGGGTCGTCCAGCCGGAAGGCCGGAATCTCCGTGGCCGGGTACAGCAGGCAGAGCAGCCGCTCGGCGTCGGCGACGCTGCTCTGTCCGCCCCACTCGCCCCAGGCCCACTGCTCCCGCTCGAAGGAGTGGCGGGCGATGGCCTGCCAGATGTCCAGCAAATGCTGGCGTGGCTTGATCTGCATCCCATGCCCCTCACACAGGCCCGCACTGCCATCATTCCTCACACAGGCCGCACTGCCGCCATTTGAGGAAGACCCTTTTCTGTTGTGAAGATTTTTCGCCGTAGTGCCACTGATCGGACCACCACGGGTCAAACGGCCGGAATGCCTGCGTCCGTATTCCGTCGCCATCCGTAGGCCAGGATCATTCCCGAATACCCGTCGCGCACATCTGCCGCAGGCTTGAGCCGCCGCACCTCGAAGTCGCCCGCGAATGGCGCGAGACTCGCACGGACCTCGGATTCTCCCACGTCACACGCCGGGAAGAACTCCTCTCCGGCGTAATAGCCCTTCGAATGCTCCATGAAGGCGGCGGCGAAGGGAGCTCCGGGAGTGAGGGCGCACATGAAGCGCTCGACCCCGAGGTCGAACTCCTGGCGGGAGGCGGTCATCGACTCGGCGACGAAGAACATGGTCCCGACAGACCAGCGCCCCACGAAGCGCTCCAGCCCGAAGAGGTTGCCCTGCTCAACCTTGACGACCCTGCGGAACCGCTCGCGAGGATCCGAGTCAAGAGAACCGTACGCCTCGCGCTCGCACAGGGCGTTCCAGAACGTGTCCCAATTCCTGTCGTAGCAGCTGACCTGACGCTTGAGGTACTCCACATTCGCGAACGAGTACTCGAAGAGGGTGATCTCGTCGCACCACGGAAGCATGGAGAGTGCAGGATAGAGATTCGCCCCGGCGCCTACGTCGATACCGGCAACCGGGCCTACACACTGATTCCGGAAATGATCATTGAAATGATCTCGGACCGTATGCAGAATCTCCGCGTCCTCTTGCTGCACGTCGCGGTAGTTGTGATCAACCCAGGCGATCGGGTCGAATGCCGCCCAGGACACATCCGCGTTCTTCAGGCCGACCCACGACGATCTCGACATCATTTGCCTACGGTACCAACGCCGGAGACATTACGGATCCGATCCCCTGAGGAGGTCCGTCTGACGATGGACCAAACCGGCCGGTCTCGGCAAGCATTCGTGGCGTCCACACATCCTGACAAGCGGGTCGAAAGCGCCAAGGGGGGTTGTCCTGCCTAAACTTGAGACTGCTTCAGCCGGACGAGCCTCCGTCCCTCGCCTCACCTGCACCATTGACGATATAGACCCGTTTAAGGACCGGCATGAGCGATCTTCCTCGGGATCCGTTTCCACCACTCACCAGGCCGGCCACGCCCCGCGTCGCACTCCATGGCCGCCCTGCGATCAGGACGGCCGAGGAAGACGACCTGCCCGAAATCACCCGCCTCGACGCGGAAGCCTTCCCGGACAGCGCGTATCCCATCTTCGTGCTGCGTCAGCTCTTCGACCTGCATTCCGGCTTCCTGCTCGTCGCGGACGCCGGGGATGCCCTTGACGGGTACGTCCTGGCTGGTGTGTCACCGGGGGACTCCATCGGCTGGATCATGAGCCTCGGCGTCGCAGGGGACCGGCGCGGGCACGGACTGGGCCGTCGGCTGATGGTCGAGATTCTGAAGCGACTCCGCGCCAACGCCGTGCACGAGGTCCGCGTGGCGGTCGACCCGACCAACACTGTGGCGCTGACCCTCTACGAATCCCTCGGCTTCGTCCCCCTCGACGTGGGCCTCCACACGGACTACTTCGGCGAGGGCGAACACCGCCTGATCATGACGATGTCCCCGTGACGTCTGGTGCGTCCCGGGCCTCCCAGGCTTCAACGTCCGGGCGGCATGAAGGAGTTCGGCGAGGGGAAAGGAGGATGCGTCGGGCGATCCGACACGGGTCTCGCGTACCTGTGTCCGATCCCCAGAGAAGGGGGTGCTGAGCACCTGCCTTCCGCGGGCGTCCAGGGGGGAGACGGGGATCCATGACGCAAGGGACCTTGCAGGGGTTACCGGGGCTGGCCCCCCAGCCGGGTGGTGCGGTCGCACTCACCTCATGGCGGGCCGGCGACGGTGCAACGAGGGTCGCCTCCGCCGGGGACGACGGGACTGTACGGATCTGGGACGGTGAAACCGGTGCCTCCGTCGGCGTGCCACTGACCGGCCACGACGCCGGGCTCTGGGCGCTGACCTCCTGGCAGACCTCTGACGGATCGGCCCGCATCGCCTCCGCCGGCGACGACGGAACCGTACGGATCTGGGATCCCGAGACGGGGGCGGCGGTGGGCGAGCCCCTGGTCGGGCATGACGCGGGGATCTGGGCGCTGACCTCCTGGCGGAGCGCCGACGGATCAGCCCGCATCGCCTCCGCGGGCGAGGACAACACGGTGCGGATCTGGGACACCGAGAGATGTACCGAGATCAGTGATCCCTTGAGGGGGCACGAAGCTGGGATCTGGGCGCTTACCTCCTGGGAGAGCGCCGACGGATCGGCCCGCATCGCCTCCGCCGGCGACGACGGAACCGTACGAATCTGGGACACGACGACCGGCGCGGCCGTCGGCCGACCCCTGACCGGTCACCGCGGCCGTGTCCTGGCCGTGACCACCTGGTCGGACACCGGAGGAACCATCAAGCTCGCGTCCGGTGGGGACGACGGGCACATACGCATCTGGGACGCTGAAGGCGGCCTACTGCTGACCAGCCCCTCGGCCGATACCTGGATCATGGCGCTGACCTCTGTCCAGGGTGCCGACGGAGCGATCCGGATCGTTTCGGCCCACTACGATCGGACGGTGCGTCTCTGGGACGCCGACACCGCCGACCCGGTCGGCTCCCCGCTGATCGGTCACCGGGCGGGGGTGATGGCCCTGACGAGTTGGAGTCGGCCGTCGGGCGCCCCGCGCTTCGCGTCCGCCAGCGACGACGGAACGATACGGCTCTGGGACGCGGAATCTGCGACGCCCGTGAGGGAGCCTCTCAGCGGCCACACCGCCTCCATCCAGGCGCTCACCAGTTGGTTCGGCCACGACGGCGGAGCGCGCATCGTCTCCGGACACGCCGACGGACTCCTGCACATCTGGGACGCCGACACCGGCACCCCCAGGAGGGAGGCAGTGCAGGCCCACACCGGATGGATCCGTGCGCTCACCCACTGGATCACTGCAGACGGCAAGGGCCGTATCGCGTCCGCCAGTTACGACGGCTCTGTCCGCTTCACCGACGCCGAAACCGGCACGGCAGTGGGCACCCCACCGCCCGTGCAGCCAGGCGGTGTCCTGTCCCTGGCCACCTGGTCCGCCCCCGACGGGACACAGCTGGTCGCCACCGGTGCCTACGACGGCACCATCCGCGTCTGGAACACCGAGACAGGCGAACAGCACGGCCCGGCCCTGACGGGACACAGCGCCGAGGTGCAGGCGCTGGCCCACCTCAAGGGGCCGGAGGGACAGGACTGGCTCGGCTCGGCGAGCGACGACGGCACCGTCCGGGTCTGGGACGTCGATCTGGGCGCCCAGGTCGGCCCCGCCCTCGTCGGGCACGTCGGAGGCGTTCTCGCCCTCACGGCCTGGACGCCCGCCGACGGCCCCGCAGGTCTCGCGTCCGCGGGCTACGACGGGACGGTCCGGGTCTGGGACGCCTACACACAGACGGCGAGCAATGATCCCTTGATGGGCCACACCGGGCGCATCAGGGCCCTGACTTCGTGGACATACCCGGACGGCAGGGTTCGCATCGCGTCTGCCGGATTCGACGCAGTCGTACGCGTGTGGGATCCCAAGGCGGGCGCCCCGACGGGGGCGCCCCTCGTCGGCCATACCCTGATGATCTGGTCATTGGCGTGCTGGCAGGACCATGCTGACGCCTGTCGGCTTGTATCCGCAGGTTACGACGGCACGATCCGGATGTGGGACCCGGAACTCGGACTGGCCATCCGCACCATCGAAGCCGGACCGGTGACCCTTTGGGGGCTCTCCGACGCGCCGGCCGAATCGGACCTCCTCGACCGGGACATGCTGGCCAAGGCGATCGCCGACCAGATCATCCGCCCGGAAAGCTCGGACGACGAGCCCGGTCCCACGGTGGTCACAGTCGAAGGCCCTTGGGGATGCGGCAAGAGCACCCTCATGCGACTGGTGCAGAAACATCTGAACGAGCGCGCAGCCCAGAGCCCGCAGAGCAGGACCGGCCGCCTGCGTCGCCTCACGGTTCGCGAAGCCGTCAAGCAACTCGACGGGAAGGCTACGGCCCCCCGGCCGACTCGCCCCCCCTCCTCGGTTCAACCCACCCGAGTCGTCACCGCGTGGTTCAACCCTTGGGCCCATCAGTCCGGGGAACAGCTCTGGGCCGGTCTGACGGACGCCATCATCCAGGCCGCGGCCGAGGTGTTGTGTCCCACAGAAGAGGCCTGGCACCAGTACTGGTTCAGTCGCAACATCAGCCGCATAGAGCGGTTCGCGCTGCGCCGCTCGGTCTGGCGCCGACTCCTGTCACCGGTCCTGGGTGTCGGAGTCGGCGCCATCGTCGTCCAACTGGCGACAGCCGTGGGCGGACACACGACCGCCATCAAGGTATTGGGGCTGGGGCTGACGCCCGAAACACTGTTGCTGTGTCTGTCCGGGGCGCTGTTCGGCGCCGGCATCGCCCACACGCTTCTCCGCTACCGGTGGGGAAGAGCGACAGACTTCCTTCCTGCCGCGCTGTTCGCCGGACCACTGCTCGGCACAGGTCAAGACGAGGGCAACGGCACGGGTGAGGTCTCGTACAGCTTCTACGATCCGCTGCTCCGCGCGCGGGCCGGATCCCTGTACCTCCACCAGCACGATGTCGGCGATGTTCTGGCGGACCTGACGGCCTCCGGTCATGGGCTCGTGGTCTTCGTGGACGACCTCGACCGCTGCCGTGCCAGCACCACCGCCGAGGTGTTCGAGGCCGTCAACCTTTTCCTCTCGGGGTTCACCCACCGCGGGGATCTCAAGGCCCGGTTCGTCATCGGTCTGGATCCCGCCGTTGTAGCAGCCCACCTCGACCACGTTCACGCCGGCCTCTCGACCGACGACACGGCGGCGCAGAGCGACGACGCAACCCCGGGATGGGCGTTCCTGCGCAAATTGGTGCAACTCCCGGTGACCGTACCGCAGATAACCGACCAGGGCATCGGCCGCTTCGTCGACGCTGTCACTTCCGGCGGTTCCACCGATGGACACGCGGTTCGCAGGCCGGCCACCCCACCATCGACACCGCAACCCGTCACCGTGGGAGGCGCCAGAGGGAACACCCCGACACCCGACCACCCGCCCCGGGGAGGCAGCCGCCTGAGCAACGGCACGCTTGCCCCCCTTCGGCTCCCTCCTTCGCCTGTCGAGACGGTTCCGTGGCGCGCGATGCAGAGCCATCCCCAGATCCGCGACTTCCTGGCCGCACGACTGGCTGCCCGGACCGATCGCTCCATCCGGGAGGCGAAGCGTCAGCTCAATGTGTGGCAGCTGTACGAAAGAGCGCTCGCGGTCAGCCACCCGCTGCCGCGGCCGGCGGAGGCTATGGAGCGCAGCCGTCGGCTGATCATCCTTGCGGAGATCATCACTCGATGGCCCGCCCTGCAGGGCAGCCTCTACCGCCACGTGGCGGGCACACGGGGCATCGACCTTCTGTCGAACGCTGTGGACGACGACGAATCCTGGGCGAACGCCGTCGGGACGCTGGGGCTGTCGGCGCCCGCACACGCCCGCGCGATCAGGGAGTTGAGGCAGTTGCTCAAGGACCACGACGGCAGGGAAGTCGCAGCAATAGCGAGGCTGGTCCTGTGACATCGAACGCCCTCGGCGGGGTCCCCGGCATCAGGAACTACGATCGCCCGAGCACCTTGCAGGAGTACTTGCCCGACGCGACGCGGCCCGTAGAGCGCTGGTACAACCGCCCCAACTCGGGGAACGTCACAACCGCGATGGAGACGATACTCGACATCTGCGGACGGCCTCCGGCGGCAGTCATCGATCCGTTCAGCGGGGCCGGCTGCTCGGCTGTTGCGGCGAGACGGTTCGGCATACCGTTCTTCGGGATCGAGCAGGACCCGGTACTCGCTTGTGTCTCCTTCGCGAAGGCCACGGCGCGACTTCGTCATGTCCGTCGACTGAGGCAGAACCCCGAAATCACCACACCCAGGGGCCTGTTGGACTTCTGTGCAGGCCTGGTCGTGGATCACAGCAGTGCGGCAGAGGACAGAGTCACGGCATGTCTCGCGGCTCTGGTGTCTCTGACGAGAGAAGCGGGCACGCCTACGACCTTGGAAGACATCGAGGCGGATCTCGAGGAATTACAGAAGAGAGATACGCCCGCCACCCTCGATGCGCGCGTCCTGTCCGGTGACTGCACCGACGCCCAGGCGTGGAGAGGCATTCCGGAGAACCAGCGCAATGCGGTCGTCTTCACGTCGCCGCCGTTCTACCGCGCAGGCATACCGCTGGAGGTCTCCGACCAACTGCGGACGGCCGCCTCCGTCCTGTTTCCCAACCGCACTCCGAGCAGTTCCGGCTCCGGTGGATCTTCGTACGCAGACAGGGTCGTCGGCATGCTCCGCCAGCTGACCCGATACGTACAGCACGGATGGATTCTCATGGAACATGAGCCCGGCGACGCCACGCCAGAGGGACTGCACACCGTGGCCGAACGGATCGGCGGCGAAACCGAATTCCGTCCCTACGAAATGCTGACGACCAAAGCGTTCTCGCAAGCGGGACCGCTTTCCATAATCGTGTGTGGAAGACGATGAAGGATCACCGTTTCAGGAACTCCACCGAGATCGAGAAGTTCGCGCAGGCGCACGCGATGGATCTTGCCGATGGGCACGCGCGTCACAGTCTGCACCCGGACACCGTAACCCAACTCGGCGCCGTACTCGAACGCACCTTTGCCCCACGTAAGACTTTTCAGGGATACCAACAGGCCGTGGAGGATGCCTTCCTGCAGCGTCTGACCGCACAGACTGGAGAGACGTATCCGCGCGCACGGACCCGTCTGCTCTATTCGGCGTCCGTGGCGATCGACGTGCTGGCCAAGTTCTTTCGCCATCGTCGTTCCAGAATCGGTGTCATCACACCCACATTCGACAACATCCCTGCGCTGTTGCGGATGTCCTGCGACGACGTCGTCCCGATCCCCGAAGTCCGTCTGCTGCCGCGCGTCGATCTCGACTACCTGGACCACACGGGAATCGACGCCCTTCTGATAGTGAATCCGAACAACCCGACGGGCCGTTGCCTGGCCCGCCCCGAACTGCAGGAACTGCTGAACTGGGCAGCCACGAGGCGGGTCTTCGTGGCCTTCGACCTCTCGTTCCGCATGCTCGAACAGGCCACCTGTCTGGAAATTCTGACCCTGGCGGAGGCGATCGGCGCAGACGTGGCCACCGTCGATGACACAGGCAAGGTCCTTTCCATGCACGACACCAAGGTGAGCGTGCTCTCCTTCACCAAGGAGCCGGCGTCCGAACTCACCGAGATCGTAAGTCAGTATCTGCTCAACGTGTCAGCCGTGGATGTCTCTCTGCTGTCGGCCGTTCTCGATCCTGTGACCGCGGGCCAGGACGAAGTCGCTGCATCCCGGGACCTGGCCCGGGCAAACCGGCAACACTTGCGGGCACGGCTGTCCGAAATCGCCTTACCGGTCAGCCCCTTCCCGGACGGCAGCGAGTCTTCGGGGCCAGGAGGCTCCATGAGCGTGGAATGGCTGCATTTCGGGAAGCACACCGTCCCCCTGCTCGCGGCCTGTCGCTCTCGAAGGCTGGAACTGCTGCCTGGCAACTCCTTCTTCTGGGAATCCCACAACTCGGCTCCCGAGTCAAGCTGGATCAGGGTCGCTCTACTGCGGGACCCTCTTCTCTTCCACAACGCATGTGACGCCCTGGTCGACGCTCTAGTCCACCTTTGACCTGCCGTATTCGACCCGAGAGGACCCGAAGCCGTGCCTCACAAGGGAATCATCGCGGTGAGCGGAAGCGAACTGGTACCGCAGGAAGTTCTCTCGTACGTGCACAGCCGCGGCTACGAGACCCGCCATGTGCCGCACGACCGCTTCACATCGGAAGAGCTGGACGAACTGCTCGATGGAGTACGCGGATACCTGATCGGCGGCTACGAGTCTCCGACAGCGGAGAACTTCGAGCGCGCCACCAGTCTGGAGGCCGCCGCATTCATCGGCACGGACTACAAAGCCCACGTCGAGGGCTGGAACAGGCCACACAGCCTTGGGATCGCCCTCATCCATGCCGCGGGCGCCAACGCGGTGTCCGTGGCGGAGTTCACCGTGTCGCTCATGCTGGCGATGGCCCGCTCCCTCGGCTCGAGCCTCCTCACGCCCGGCACTGGTCAGATGGGGCAACGCCCTCCAGGAATGGAACTCCACGGCAAGCGTCTCGGCGTTCTCGGCCTCGGCCGCATCGGAAAGAGGGTCGCGCGGGCGGCCAAACTGGGCTTGGGAATGGACATCGCGTACTACAATCCGACACGAAATATCCAGGCCGAGCTGCAGTTGGGCGTGCAGTACTGCTCGAGGCAAGAACTGTTCGAGCACTCTGACGTGATCAGCCTGCACCGGCCAGGGCTGGCGGAGGGCGAGTCCCCGGAAGTCGGACACCAAGAGCTGGAAATGGTGCGCGAGTCGTGCATCCTGATCAACGCAGCCCACCCCGAGCTGGTTGATCTCGACGCACTGTTGTGGGCAACAGAGGCGAAATCCGTACGGAGCGCCTTGGACGGAGCGTCCCAGGGCCCGGCTTGGAAGCGACTGCTCGAGCTCGGAGCGGACCGGTTCTTGTCCGTTCCCGCCATGGGTTTTCACACGGCCGAAGCCAACCTTCGGGCGAGCCGGTGGACGGCGGAAGCGGTGTGTGATGTCCTCGACGGCGGTGACCACAGGCTGGTCAGTAATCCAGATTTCCGCTCGGTCCGGCGAGCCGCCCGATCCTAGGAGCAGGCCCACAGCCTGTCCGGAAACGAGAACTGAAGCAATGGCGTCCGCAGAACGCCCAGACCGGTCCACGTTCCTGCCGCATTCGGCGTAGGCGACCGCGGGGAACTCTTCCCTAAGACCTGTCCAAGTTCAGCCGGGGTTGGCCCGGCGATCTCGAGGTACTTCGCTCACCGCACCGACACCAGCCCCGCCTCATACGCCATGATCACCAGCTGCACCCGATCCCGCGCGTCCAGCTTGGTGAGGAGGCGGGTGAGGTACGTCTTCGCCGTGGCCACGCTGATGCACAGCTCGGCCGCTATCTCGGCGTTGGACAGGCCGCCGGCGACCAGGGTGAGGACCTCGCGTTCGCGGTCCGTGATGGCCTTCAACTCCCGGCGTTTCACCGTCTGTTCGGGCCGGGAGGCGAAGTCCTGGATCAGGCGGCGGGTCACGCTCGGTGCGATCAGGGCGTCGCCTGCCGCCACCACCCGTACCGCGCCGATGATGTCGTCCAGCGCCATGTCCTTGACCAGGAAGCCGGCCGCACCGGCGCGCAGCGCCCCGTACACGTACGCGTCGTCGTCGAAGGTGGTCAGGACGACCACCCGCACGTCGGCCTGGGTCTCCGTGATGCGGCGCGTCGCCTCGATGCCGTCCATCCCCGGCATGCGGATGTCCATCACCACCACATCGGGGGCGAGTTCGCCGGCCAGCCGCACCGCGTCCTTGCCCGTCGCCGCCTCGCCGACGACCTCCACGTCCTCGATGTCGGCCATGACCATGCTCAGTGCGGTGCGGATGAGTTCCTGGTCGTCGACGAGGAGGACCCGGGTCATCGGACGGCCACCGGGAGCGGCAGGCGGGCCGTCACGCGGAAGCCGCCCTCGGGGCGCGGGGCCGCCGTGAACGCGCCGTGCAGCAGGGCCACTCGCTCGCGCATGCCGGCCAGACCGAACCCGGTGTCGGTCGAACTGCCGCGTCCCCGGCCGTCGTCCGTGATCTCCAGGGCGAGTTCGTCGTCGCGGTAGTCGACGGTGACCCGGCACGCGGGTGTGCCCGCGTGCCGTACGACGTTCGTGACCGACTCCTGGATGATCCGGAACGCCGACAGGTCGATGTCCGGGGGGAGTTGGCGTGCCTCGCCGAGGCGGCGCACCTCCACCCGGACGCCTGCCGCCGTGGTCGTGGCCGCCAGTCGGGCCACATCCGCCAGGCCCGCGGGGGCGAGGTCCGGATCCCGCCCCTCGTCCGCCGCCCGCAGCGCGACCAGCATCCGGCGCAGGCCGGCCAGGGTCTCGCGGCCCTCGTTCTCGACCGCCCGCATGGCCGCGAGCGCCGCCTCGGGGCGGGTCGTCGCCACGCGGGAGGCCGCGCCCGCCTGGAGGGCGATGATGCCGATGCTGTGGGCGACGGTGTCGTGCATCTCGCGGGCTATGCGCAGCCGTTCGGCGGTGACGGCCCGGGCCGCGTGTTCGGCGCTGAGCCGCTCGGCGTGCACGCGGGTCTGGTGGGCCGAGTTGCCGAGCAGCCAGACGATCACGGTGACCAGGGCGACGGCCAGTTCGGCGGAGGTGCCGACGGTCCAGTTGCGCAGCAGCCGTACGGCTATGTACACGATCAGGCTGCCGACCGCCATGGCCAGCCCGATGAGCGCGGTGCGCCGTGGGTGGGCGGCCACGACGAAGTACAGCACCACCATGGTCGTCAGGTACTGGGCCATCGGCAGCTCACCGACGCCGAGGGTGCTCGTCTCGAAGATTCCGGCCACGATCGTCAGGGTGATCGCGAGCAGCGGCCTGCGGTGCAGCAGCCTGCCGCCCTGGATCGCCATCACGGTCGACAGTGCGAGGACCGTCAGGCCGTCCCAGCGGTACAACTGGGCCGCCGGCCAGTGCTCCGGCTGTATCTCACCGGGCAGCCGGAACGTCGTCAGCAGCGTGAACAGCGTGCTCGCGCACCACACGACCGCCGCCCACACGGCCGGCGACACGCGTTTGACCAGGGGCGGCGGAGGCAAGGTGGCGGGCATGCCGTGATCGTAGGCGCCGTGCGCGGTGGGGTCATCGGCCCATGGACGTACAACCAGGGTCGACAGCCACCTCGTACGAGTGTCAGCGAGCGGCCGATGCCCCGGACGGGCCGCCCGCGCCACCGTGGTCCGCATGATCGAAGTCGAGCAGCTCACCAAGCGGTACGGCCCCACGACCGCCGTACGCGATCTGTCCTTCACCGTCCGCCCCGGCCATGTCACGGGCTTCCTCGGCCCGAACGGCGCGGGCAAGACCACGACCCTGCGGATGCTGCTCGGGCTCATCGAGCCGAGCGCCGGTACCGCCACGATCAGCGGTCACTCCTTCCGCCGGCATCCCCGCGGGCTGCGGCACGTCGGTGCCCTTCTCGACGCCCATGACGTGCACGGCGGGCGCAGCGCGCGGGCGCATCTGCACGCGCTGGCCCGCAGCAACCGCATCCCGAAGACGCGGGTGGACGAGGTGCTCGCCGAGGTGGGGCTCACTGAGGCAGCCGCCCGGCGCCGGGTCGGCTCGTTCTCGCTGGGCATGAAGCAGCGGCTCGGCATCGCGGCCGCGCTGCTCGGGGATCCGCCGGTGCTGATGTTCGACGAGCCGCTCAACGGGCTCGATCCGGAGGGGGTGTTGTGGGTGCGGGGGCTGTTCCGCAGGCTCGCGCACGAGGGCCGTACCGTCTTCGTCTCCAGCCATCTGATGTCCGAGATGGAGAACACCGCGGACGAGCTGATCGTCATCGGCCGTGGGGAGCTCATCGCGGCCGAGAGCCTCGTCGAGTTCGCCGCGCGCGGTACGGCGCCGACGGTGACGGTGCGCTCGCCGCACGCGGGCGCCCTGGCCGTCGTACTGGAGTCGGAGGGTGCGGTGGTGGCGCCGTACGACGAGGAGACGCTGAAGGTGGACGGGGCGAGCGCCGTCCGGGTCGGCGAGCTGGCGCACCAGCACCGCTTCCTGCTCTGGGAGTTGACGACACAGGCCGCCTCCCTGGAGACGGCCTTCATGGAACTGACCGCCGACAGCGTCGAGTACGCGGCTGGAGAGACCCGATGAGCACCCTGGCCCTGCCCGCCTCCCGCTTCACCGATCTGCTGGCCGCCGAGTGGATCAAACTGCGCTCCCTGCGCTCCACGTACTGGGCCTTCGGCTGCGGTGCGCCGGCCGTCGTCGGCTTCAACGCGAACGCGGCCCGTGCCGACTACGTCAACTATCCGCACTACGGCGGGCCCATCCGCGAGGACTTCGTGTACTGGGCGCTGCGGGACGCCTTCACCCAGGGGTCCGCCATGATCCTCGTGCTGGTGTGCGCGAGCATGGGCGCGATCACGGTCGTCGGCGAGTACGCGACGGGCCTGGTCCGTACGACGTTCACCGCCGTGCCGGACCGGCGGGCCCTGATGGCGGCCAAGGTGGTCGTGGTGACGGCGGTCATGACGGTGTTCGGGGCGCTCGTCGCGGCTGCCTCCTACGCCTCCGCGCAGGCCGTCCTCGACGGGCGGGGCGTGGGCGTGCCGATCGGCCATCCCGGCGCCTGGCGCGTGGTCGTGGCGTCGGCGCTGCTCGGCCCGGTGTCCGCGCTGGTCGGCATGGGGCTGGGCGCGGTGATCCGGCACAGCGCCACGACGATGGTGCTGACGACGTTCGTCCTGCTGCTCCTGCCGTCCTTCGTCACGGACCGCTACCACTGGACGGCGTCGGTCCGGCACGCCTTTCCGTTCAACGCGTGGGAGCGGCTCGTGGACGTGGGGTACGGGCGGTCCCGCTACGTGCTGGTCCCGAAGTATCCGGCGACCGTCGCGGGCGGGTGGGTCGTGTTCGCGGTGTGGGCGGCGGTGGCGGCCGTCGTGGCGGTGGTGGTCGTGGACCGGCGGGACGTATGAGAAACCCTGGATCGGGGCGGGGGTAAACCCCCCTGCCGACAAGGCAGTTGACCGGATGGGATGCGCGGACGGCATCCGGGAGTCTCGTGTTCATGAAGGAGATCACGAAAAGCGCGGCCCTGATCGCCGCCGCCTCCGGCATCGTCTTCGGTGCCGTCACGCCCCTCACCGCGTCCGCCGCGCAGCAGCCGCTCACATGGACCGGATGCGCGGGCAGCGGCCTCGACCCCCGTCAGCGGTGCGCGACCCTCGAAGTCCCCATGGACTACGCCCGCCCCGGCGGCCGCACCATCGACATCGCCGTCTCGCGCATCCCCGCCGAGAAACCGTCCGCCCGCCGGGGCGCCCTGCTGCTGATCGCCGGCGGACCGGGCGGCACCAGTCTGGACGACCCCTCGGGGAAGGGGCAGAAGCTGCCGCAGGACGTCCGGGACGCCTACGACCTGATCGGATTCGCGCCGCGTGGCAACGCGCCCTCCACGGCGGTCAGTTGTGACCTCGATCATTCGGATCTCGCCCTGTCGAAGCTGCGCCCGTGGCCCGCCCCGGACGGGTCCGTCGCCGAGAACATGCGCACCGCCCGACGGGTGGCCGCCGCCTGCGCGGCCAACGGCGGCGAACTGATGCGCCACCTCACCACCAAGGACAACGCCCGCGACATCGACCGCATCCGGGCCGCGCTCGGCGAGCGCTCGCTGTCCGCCTGGGGCGTCTCGTACGGCACCTATGTGGGCGCCGCGTACAGCGAGATGTTCCCGCAGCGCACCGACCGCATCGTGCTGGACAGCAACGACAACCCCGATCCGGTCCGGGCGGAGCGGGCCTGGGTCGCCGCGTACGAGGTGGGCGTCGAGGACAACTTCCCCGAGTTCGCCAAGTGGGCGTCGGCGCCCGGCAACCCGCACCGCCTGGCCGGCACGGCCGCCGAGGTCCGCCCACTCCTCCTGCGCCTCGCCGCGCACCTGGACCGCGAGCCGATCCCCTGGCCGAGCGCCAACCCGGAGGAGCTGAACGGCAACGTGCTGCGTCAGACGATGCTCGACAGCCTCACCGAGCCCGACAGGTACCCCGCCCTGGCCGAGCTGATCGCAGCCGCCCTGAAGAGCACCGTCCCGCCCGCACCGGCTGCCCCGCCGGACGCGGCCATGCAGAACGTCGTCGCGGTGAGCGCCGCCACCATCTGCAATGACGCCGCATGGCCGCGCGATGCCGCCATCTACCGGAAGGGCGTCGCCGAAAGCCGCGCCACGTACCCGCTCACCGCGGGCATGCCGAGGAACGCGCTGGTGTGCGCCGCCTGGCCGTGGCAGCCGAAGGAGCCTCCGGTACGGATCACCGGCCGGGGCCCGTCCGACATCCTGCTCGTCCAGAACGAGCGCGACGTCGCCACCCCGCTGAGCGGCGCCCTGAAACTGCGCGAGGCGCTCGGCCGCCGAGCCGTCATGGTCACCAACGACGCCACCGGCCACGAGGCCTATCTGGCCAACGGCACCAGGTGCGGCGACGAGACGGTCTCCCGGTTCCTCGCGACGGGGAAGCGGCCGCGGCAGGACGTCCACTGCCGCTGAACACACTCCCGCCCTTCCCTTCCGGGCGCGCGGCCGGTCCGTCTACGGTGCCTGGCGTACGCAGGCCCGCCCGTACTGGCGCGCCAGTGCGTGGAAGGCCTCCTTCGGCTCCCAGTGCCAGCCCGAACGGGGGTCGTCCGGGCGGTCCTTGATGGCCTTGGTGATGCTGTAGCTCGCCATGTCGAGGTCGTAGCGCGGGTTGTCGGTGCGGTGCAGGGCGTCCGGGGTGACGAACTCGAAGGCCATCGCCGCGTACAGGGCCATCGACTCGAAGACGTCCAGCAGGCCGGTCAGGTAGGCGGCTTGGGTGTGTTCGCTGCGGACCAGGTGGCCCTTGATCTCCTGCGGGTCCTTGTCGTGGTCGACGACGTTCCAGCCCATGCCACCCGCCTCCGGGGCGCCGACGTAGGTGCAGGTCCCGAACTCGGTGATGGCGAGGGGCTTGCCCCAGCGCAGGTACTTCCTCAACTCCCGTACGTAGTCCGAGCGTTGGTGGAAGTACGAGTAGTAGTCGATGCCCACGATGTCGAAGAGGCCCCAGTCCACCTCGTCGTCCTGGGCGGCGGCATAGCTCAGTTTGCCGTGGAAGACGGACCGGCCCACCGCCGCCGCCTTCGCCGTGAAGCGGTCGAGGCGGCGCTGCATCTTCACGGGGTCGAAGTTGCCGTCCAGCATGTTCTGTACGCGCTCCAGGACCGTCTCCCCCGGCACGATCCCGGGCACCAGCAGCCAGAACTCGCAGCCCACGCTGAAGTCGACGCTCGCGCCCTGCCGTCGCAGCCGCTCCGCGAACCGGCCGCACTCCGCCAGATGCTCCAGGGTGTCGCGCTGCGGGGCGTCCGCGAGGGTCGGCTGGAGCCACACGTGCAGCCCGCGCTCGGCGGCCTCGGCGGCGGTGGCGGTGAGGCGTTCGACGCCGTCGCCGGTGACGTCGACGGTGTCGGCGTGCAGCCGGTCGCGGATGGCACGGATGTCCCGGCGCATCCGGGCCGCGCTCCACGCGGTCCCCGGCGTCTCGCCCTCGCCGACGGTGTAGACGACACCGCGGTGCCGCAGGCCACGGCCGGTCGCTGCTGCCGGCCGGACCGGCAGCACCGCCGCCGACAGGCCGACGGCCGCCGCCCCCGCCAGGAACTGCGCCCGGTTGATCCCGTTCGTCTTCTCCATGTCCCCACTGTGGCGAGGACGCGCCCGCACCGCCGTCCGCCGATGGTCTACGGCCGGGCAACCAAGGGATGACGTCCGGCGTCGGTCACTGAAGAGATCGACGTCCCGTACCGAGCGAAGGAGTCCGAGATCTTAGGCCGACGCACCCTGCTCACCACAGGCACCGCCACCGCCGCGGTACTTCTCACCGGCGCACCCGCCCACGCCGCCACCGGCGACCGGCTGCGCGAGCTGGAACAGCAACACGGCGCCCGTCTGGGCGTGTTCGCGCACAACGTCCGTACGCAGCAGACCGTCGGCCACCGCGCCGACGCGCTCTTCCCCGTCTGCTCGCTCTTCAAGACCCTGGCGGCCGCGGCCGTCCTGCGCGATCTGGACCGGCACGGCGAGGTCCTCGCGCGGCGCATCCCCTACACGGAGGCCGACCTCGTCGACGGCTCGGACAAGACCCGGGAGCACCTGGCCGAGGGCATGACGGTCGCCGAACTCGCCGACGTGGCCATCCGCTACAGCGACAACACCGCCGGCAATCTGCTGCTGCGTGAGCTGGGCGGCCCCACCGCGATCACCCGGTTCGCCCGCTCGATCGGCGACCCCGTGACCCGCCTCGACCGCTGGGAGACCGACCTCAACTCGGCGGAACCGTGGCGGATCACCGACACGACGACCCCGCGCGCGATCGGACGCTCGTACGCCCGCCTCGTCCTCGGCGACGTCCTCGACCACCGGGACCGCGCACTCCTCACCCACTGGCTGCTGAACAACACCACCAGCGGCAACCGCCTCCGCGCGGGGCTGCCCGGCACATGGACGGTCGCCGACAAGACCGGCGCGGGGTTCTACGGCGCGAACAACAACGCGGGCATCGCGTGGACGCCGGACGGGACGCCGATCGTGCTGGCCGTGCAGGTGACGAAGCCCGACCGGGACGCGGCGTGGGATCACGAGCTGATTGCGGAGGCCGCGGCGGTGCTGGCGAGTGCCCTCGGGTAGTCGCTCCGCGGGCTGCGCCGTCTTTCGTCTGCGGGCCCGTCGTGGCTGGTCACGCCCAGGCGGCGAAGCCGCACATCGAAGCGCTCTGTTCAGAACCTCCGCACGTACCGCTTCTGCCACGGCGTCTCCACGGCCCGCCGGTCGTAGTGCGCGCGCACATACGCCACGGCCTCCCCCGGCGGTACGCCGTCCAGGATCGCCAGGCAGGCCAGGGCCGTGCCGGTGCGGCCGCGGCCGCCTCCGCAGGCGATCTCGACGCGCTCGTCCGCCGTCCGTTCCCAGGCGGCGGTCAGCGCGGCGCGGGCGGCCGGGCGGTCGGCGGGGAGGCGGAAGTCGGGCCAGCGGATCCAGGTGAACTCCCAGGGGACGGGCGGGGGTTGTCCGCCGAGGAGGTAGAGGGCGTACGAGGGGGTGGGCGCCCCCGGGGCGAGGGGGTGCCGTAGCCCGCGGCCGCGGACCAGCCGGCCCGACGGCAGGCGCAGCACACCGGGGTCCGCGGGATGCCAGGTGTCCGTCATCGGGTCAGCGTACGGGCTTCGATGCCGCGGAAGTGGTGGGCCATCGCCCGCTGGGCGCCCTCGGCGTCCCCGGCGCGCAGGGCCGTCACGATGTCCCGGTGGCGGCGGACCGTCACCTCGGGCGCGGGGTCACCGAGTCGGCCGCGGGCGCCCGCGACCCTGCGGAACACGGTCCAGAAGGCACCCAGCAGCTGGGGCACGAGCGCGTTGCCGAGGGAGGCGTAGAGCAGCTCGTGGAACTCGCGGTCGAGTTCGGGCAAGGGGCGATCGGCCCGGACCGCCGCCTCCATCCGGGCCACCACCGCCTCCAGCGCGTCCAGCTCCGCCTCGGTGACCGTCCCCGCGATCCGCCGGACCAGCCCCTCCTCCAGTACCTCCCGCACCTGGAGGATCTCGGCGAGCGCCCCCGTGTCGTCGTCGTGCCGGGCCAGGGTGCGGAAGGTCAGGCCGTCGACGAGGGGGGTCAGGGACGCCTGGCCGACATAGGTGCCGTAGCCGTGCCTGATCTCCACGATGTCCAGCGCCTGGAGCGCCTTGAGGGCCTCGCGCACGGAGTTGCGGCTGACGCCGAGGTCCTCCATCAGCTCGGCCTCGGTGGGCAGCGGGGCGCCGGGCCCGAGTCTGCGGTCGAGGATCAGCTGCACGACCTCGCGCCGTATCCGGCTGGTCCTCGACTCCGCGGACATGCGCCGCATCGTACGCGCGCCGGACGTCCCACGTCCCATGTCCGGCAGTGACATGCGCCAACTCCCGCCATTTCGCACCGCCATTGGGCCGACCTATGGCGGCTACGCCATTCGTGTGCGGGCCCTTGACCGCCCCCGGGGCCCCTCCTATGGTCGCGGCTGACGACAGGACGTAGGACGTCGTATCTCCTCGCTCTTCGATGTCGCTCTTCGATGTCGCTCTTCGATGGCACTCTCCGCTGGAGGACACCGTGCATCGCCGGACCTTCCTGAAGTACACCGGCGCGCTGGGTGCGGCCACCGCCGTCTCCGCGTCGCTGTCGGCCTGTTCGTCCGGGCCCCAGTCCACCAACGACACCGGCGGCGGGGACGGCAGGGACCGCACGCTGACGGCGGTCATCGGCTACGGCAACGACGGCACCTGGGATCCCACCCAGACCGCGTCCGCCTTCTGCATGGCCGCCAACAACCACATCTACGAGGGCCTGCTCGACACCGACCCGATCTCCCGCAAGCCGTACGCGGCGCTCGCGACCGCCGTGCCGAAGGACCTGAACTCCACCTCCTGGAACTTCACCCTGCGGGCGGGAGCGAAGTTCCACGACGGGAAGCCCGTCACCGCCGACGACGTCGTCTTCGTCTTCGACCGGATCCTCGACCCGAAGACCCAGACCCTCGCCAAGGGCTTCTTCGCGAGCTGGCTGAAGGAGGTCCGGAAGATCGACGCGCGGAACGTCGAGCTGGTGCTCAGGTTCCCCTTCCCGGACGGGCTCTCCCGGCTCACCCTCGCGAAGATCATGCCGAAGCACGTCTTCTCGAAGCCGGGCGCCTGGGACCAGGCCGTCACGGGTCTCGCGATCGGCTCGGGACCGTACCGGCAGTCCGCCCACCACCCGAAGTCGAACACCACCTTCGAGGCGTTCGCCGACTACAACGGCCCGCGCCCGGCGGCCTTCAAGAAGATGAACTGGCTGACGATCGTGGACGCCGCCCCGCGGGTCGCGAGGATCTCCGGCTCCAGCGCGGGCGCGCAGATCGCCGACAACATCCCCTACGCCAACATCCAGCAGCTCGAGCGCGGCGGACTGACGGTCGCGGGCGGGGCAGGCATGAACAACCTGTTCCTGATGTTCAACACCCGGCACAAGCCCTTCGACGACGTACGGGTGCGGCAGGCGCTGCACTACGCCATCGACACCGAGAAGATGGTGCAGGTCGCGCTGAAGGGGCACGGGAAGCCGTCGTCCTCGTTCCTGAACGAGGGCAACCCCGGCTACCGGCGGGCGAAGACCGTCTACGACTACGACCCCGAGAAGGCGAAGGCCCTGCTGAAGGCGGCCGGGGTCAAGAATCTCAGTATCGACATCCTCGCGGTGAACGTGAGTTGGATCGTCGACTGCCTGCCGACCATCAAGGCCTCCTGGGACGCGATCGGGGTCCGTACGACCCTCTCGCCGCAGGAGACCACCGCCGTCTTCACCAAGATGGACCAGAAGCAGGACTACCAGGTCGTCGCCGCGGCCTCGAACCCCAACCAGTTCGGCCTCGACGCCGACCTGATCATGCACTACAACTACGGCCCCACCAACCTGTGGATGCAGTACACGCGCTGGGCCGACAACTCCGTCGCCAAGCAGCTCTTCAAGGACATGGACCGGGCCACCCGGGAGGCCGACCCGGCGAAGAAGAAGACGATGATCCAGGACTACATCGACGTGGTCGCCGAACAGGCCGTCCTCTACCCGGTCGTCCACAACGAGCTGATGACCGCCTGGGACCCGAAGCAGCTCGCCGGCATAAGGGCGCAGCCGTATCCCGGCATCAACCTGCTCCAGGCCAGGTGGGTCTAGCCCCATGGTCGCGGTTCTCCGCATCCTGCTGCGCCGGATCGCCCTGCTGGTGCCGCTGATGCTCGGCATCGTGCTGTTCGTGTTCCTGGTGATGCGCTTCTCGGACGTCGACCCGGCGTCCGCGTTCTTCCAGGGCGCGAACCCCACCCCGCGGCAGCTGCACGACTTCCGCGAGCAGAACGGCCTGCTCGACCCGCTGCCCGTGCGCTACGTCCACTTCGTCGGCGACCTCCTCCACGGCGACCTGGGCACCAGCGCCCTGACCCGCGCCCCCGTCGTCGACCAGGTCACCACCGCCCTGCCGCTCACCCTCCAGCTCACCTTCCTGGGCCTCGGTATCGCGGTGGTGCTGTCCCTCGTCGGCGGCGTGACGGCCGCCATCCACCGGGACCGGCTGCCCGACCAGGTCATCCGGGTCGTCTCGCTCACCGGCGTCGCGGCCCCCGGCTTCTGGCTGGCGCTGCTGATGATCCAGTACCTGGCGGTCGACCGGGGCTGGTTCCCGACCGGCGGCTACATCAACCCGGCCGACTCCTTCACCGGCTGGCTGAAGACCATGGCCCTGCCCGCCCTCGCCCTGTCGCTGCCGGTGGCGGCCCAACTCACCCGGATCGTCCGGACGTCGGTGGTGGAGGAGCTGGACAGGGACTATGTCCGCACGGCGATCGGCAGCGGCCTGCCGCCACGCGTGGTCGTGGGCCGCAACGTGCTGCGCAACGCCCTCATCAACCCGCTCACCGTGCTGGGTCTGCGCGTCGGCTATCTGCTCGGCGGCGCGGTCGTCATCGAGACGATCTTCTCGCTGCCCGGCATGGGCAAGCTGATGATCGACGCCGTGAAGAACGGCGACCCGGCCGTCGTCCAGGGCGTCGTGCTGACCACGGCGACCGGCTTCGTGGTCGTCAACCTCGTCATCGACCTCCTCTACCTGCTGGTCAACCCGCGACTGAGGGACACGACCGCATGACCTCCCAGTTCCCGCAGTTCACGCGCAGGAGCCTCACCGAGGCGCTGTCCCGGCCCGGCGTCCGCCTGCGCGGCCGGCGCCGGCTGCCGCCGCTGTCGAAGGCCGCGGTCTGCTTCCTGGCCGTCGTGGTGCTGGTGGCCCTGCTGGCGCCCCTGCTCGCACCGGACGACCCGCTCGACCAGCAGCCGCCCGTCGACGGCACCGGGCACCCGTCCGCCGAGCACTGGATGGGCCAGGACAGCCTCGGCCGGGACATCCTCAGCCGGCTGATGTACGGCGCCCGCTGGTCGCTGGCGATCGGCCTCGGCGCGACCGCCCTCGCGCTGGTGGTCGGGGCGCTGATCGGCGCGGTCGCGGCCACCTCCCGCAAGGGGGTCGACGAGACGCTGATGCGCTGCCTCGACGTGGTGATGGCGTTCCCGGGCATCGCGCTCGCGGCCGTCCTGGTCGCCGTGTTCGGCGGCGGGATCACCGTGCTGATCTGCGCGATCGCGTTCCTGTTCATGCCGCCGGTGGCACGGGTCGTACGGGCGAACGTCCTCGACCAGTACGGCGAGGACTATGTGACGGCGGAACGGGTGATCGGCGCCCGGACCCCGCACATCGTGCTGCGCCATGTCGCCGTCAACTGTGCCGCGCCGGTGCTGGTGTTCTGCACGGTGCAGGTGGCCGAGGCCATCGTGTTCGAGGCCTCGCTGTCCTTCATCGGGGCGGGGGTTCGTCCTCCGGACCCTTCTTGGGGGAGTGTCATCGCGGACGGCAAGGACATGGTGTTGACCGGGGGGTGGTGGGCGACTGTCTTCCCGGGGCTGCTGATGCTGGTGACCGTGTTGTCGTTGAACGTTCTGTCGGAGGGGGTGTCGGATGCGTGGGCGGCTCCGCCGGCGCGGGAGGTCGACGTACGCGCGGATGACGACCGACTGGAGGCTGCGGAGCCTGGGAGCGGGGAGGTTCTGCAACTCCCTGGCCTGGCGGCCGCCGCACAGCGGCTGCGGGGGCGGCACGCCACGGGAAGTGCCACGACTGGCAGTCACGCGACTGCGGCGGCGTCCGGGCTGGTCGCGCCCGCGCGGCGGAAGCCGCAGATTCAATACAGCCCCGCGCCCCTTCAGGGCGCTGCCGGACCGGCGGTCCTAGCAGTCGAGAACCTTGCCATCGGCTTCGAAGGGCGGCACGGCGGGGTCGACATCGTCGACGGGATCAGCTTCGAAGTGCACGCCGGTGAGGTCCTGGGCCTGGTGGGCGAGTCGGGCTGTGGCAAGTCGCTGACGGCGCTCGCCGTCATGGGCCTGGAGCCGAAGGGCGCCCGCGTCCGAGGCCAAGTACGCTTCAAGGAACGGGAGTTGCTTGCCCTGCCCATGAAGGCACGCCGACGCCTCCTCGGCCACGAGATGGCGATGATCTACCAGGACGCGCTGTCGTCCCTCAACCCCGCGATGACGATCCGCGCCCAGCTCAAGCAGGTCGTGCGGCGCGGCGGCCGCCGTAGTCCCGCCGAGCTGCTGGCCATGGTCGGCCTGGACCCCGACCGCACCCTGCGCAGCTACCCGCACGAACTCTCCGGCGGTCAGCGCCAACGCGTGCTGATCGCCATGGCCCTGTCCCGCGACCCGCAGCTGATCGTCGCCGACGAGCCGACGACGGCGCTGGACGTGACGGTGCAGGCACAGGTCATGGAGCTGCTGCTGCGGCTGCGCCAGGAGCTGGGCTTCGCGCTGGTCCTCGTCTCGCACGACCTGGCGCTGGTCGCGGACGTCACCGACCGGGTGGCGGTGATGTACGGCGGACAGATCGTGGAGACGGGCGTCACCGCGGACCTGGTGGAGGCGCCGGCCCACCACTACACGCGCGGACTGCTCGGCAGTGTGCTGTCCCTGGAGTCGGCGGCCGAACGCATGACACAGATCAGGGGCGTGGTCCCGTCCCCCGCGGACTTCCCGGCGGGCTGCCGTTTCGCCGACCGCTGCCCGCTCGCCACGGACATCTGCCGCACCACCCCACCCGCCCTGCTGGGCACGCCGACGCACACGGCGGCCTGTCACCACCCGGCGGTCGAACTGGTGGCGTCGGAGCCGGAGGCCGCGCAGTGAACGCGATCGTCGAGCTGTCCGACACACATGTCGTCCACAAGGCGCGCAGCGGGGGCCTGTTCACCCGGGACAGGGTGTACGCGCTGACCGGCGCCGACCTCACGATCGCGCCCGGCGAGACGGTGGGCGTCGTCGGCGAGTCCGGGTGCGGGAAGTCGACGCTGGCGAAGGTGCTGGTGGGCGTGGTCCGGCCGACCTCCGGCACGGTGTCCTTCGGGGGCCGCGACCTGTGGTCCCTGCGGCCGGCCGAACGCAGGGCGACCGTCGGCGGCAGCACCGGCATGATCTTCCAGGACCCGTCGACGGCTCTGAACCGCCGGCTGCCGGTGCGGCAGATCCTGCGGGACCCGCTGGACGTGCACGACCGGGGGACGAGGCGCCAACGCGAGGAGAGGGTACGGGAGTTGATGTCCCTGGTCGGTCTCCCGCGGGCCCTTGCGGACGCGCTGCCCGGGCAGCTCTCGGGCGGCCAGCGCCAACGGGTGGCGATCGCACGGGCGTTGGCCCTGAACCCGCGCCTGGTGGTGGCGGACGAACCGACGAGCGCACTGGACGTCTCGGTACGCGCCCAGATCCTGAACCTGCTCCTGGACCTGAAGGAACGCCTGAACCTGGCGCTGCTCTTCGTCTCGCACGACATCCAGACGGTACGGCGGATGAGCGACCGCGTGATCACCATGTACCTCGGCCGCATCGTCGAGGAGGCCCCGGCCGCGGAGGTCACGGACCGGGCCAGGCACCCGTACACCCGTGCCCTGTTCTCGGCGACCCCCGGCCTCCTGAACCCCATCGACCCCATCCCCCTCACCGGCCCGGTCCCGTCGGCGACGCGGCCGCCGAGCGGGTGCCCGTTCCGCACGCGGTGCTGGAAGGCGGACGAGATCTGCGCGGCGGAAATGCCGGACTTCTCGGCCGCGTCCTGCGCGGGCCACCACTTCCGCTGCCACCATCCTGTGGAGGAGAACCAGTCGACCCAGCACCTGGTACGCCAGAACCGCCCCACGGAGCCCTCATGACGATCCCCACGCCGCTCACCGGTGTCGTCCCGCCCGTCTGCACGCCCCTGACACCGGACCGCGAGGTGGACGTCCCCTCGCTGCTCAGGCTGGTCGACCACCTGGTGGGTGGCGGGGTGCACGGGCTGTTCGTGCTGGGGTCGTCGTCGGAGGCGGCGTTTCTGCGGGACGGGCAGCGCAGGCTGGTGGTGGAGTCGGTGGTGGCTCATGTGGCCGGTCGACTGCCCGTCCTGGCCGGGGCGATCGACATGACGACGCCGAGGGTGCTGGATCATGTGGCGGCGGTGACGGCTGCGGGGGCGGATGCGGTGGTGGTGACGGCGCCGTTCTATGCGGGCACGCATCCGGCGGAGATCGCGCGCCACTACCGGCTGATCGCGGCGGCGTCACCGGTGCCGGTGGTCGCGTACGACATTCCGTCCGCCGTGCACACGAAACTGCCCGCGGACGTCGTGCTCGACCTGGCCGCCGAGGGCGTGCTCGCGGGGCTCAAGGACTCGAGCGGTGATCTGGGGGGCTTCCGGGAGGTCGTCAGCGGGGCGCGCAACCGGTCCGACATCCGCGGCTTCAGCGTCCTGACCGGCTCGGAGCTGGTCGTCGACGCCGCCCTCGCCCTCGGTGCCGACGGAGCGGTGCCGGGGCTGGCCAACGTCGATCCGCACGGCTATGTCCGCCTCGACGCGCTGTGCCGGGCCGGGGACTGGGAGCGGGCGCGTGCCGAACAGGAGCGGTTGTGCGCCCTGTTCGGCATGGTGAGGGCCGGAGATCCGGGTCGTATGGGCGGCAGTTCATCGGCCCTCGGCGCCTTCAAGGCGGCACTGCACCTGCGAGGCGTGATCGACTGCCCGGCGACCGCGGAGCCGCAGGTGCCGCTGTCGCCGGACGAGGTGGAACGGGTGGGCAAGTTCCTGGCGACGGCGGGCCTGCTGTAGGAGTGTTCCGCCCCCGCCGCCCCTTCCCGTCCCGACCCGGGGGCCAGCCCCCGGACCCCCGCTCCTCAAACGCCGGAGGGGCTGGTTTTCAGCCCGTCCGGCGTTTGAGGACGAGGCCGTTCAGGCCGAAAGCGGGGGTCTGGGGGCGGCAGCCCCCAGGAGACGGGTCTGGGTAGGGGCGGCGGGGGCGA
>NZ_JBSFHW010000075.1:0-33297 GCF_053597275.1 Streptomyces sp. NPDC001492
GGCCGCCACCCACGACCGGTGGTACTCACGCCACGACGAGGGCGTGCCCCGCTCGGGCCATGCGGCCATCTCCGCGCGGTACAGCGCGAGATCCTCGGCGGGCCGGAGCATCGCCTGCAGCTCCAGCAGTGTGCGTTCCTCCCGTGCGGCTCTCAACTGTCCTGATGCGTATGGCGATCCGAGCCGGCTCCACGCCACCAGGTCGGCGTTGGGCGCGACGGCGGCGGTCGGGTCGATCTGCAGCAGGGTCAGCCCGCGCACCACGTCCAGCAGCCCGGCCGGCCGTACGGCGTCCAGCAGTTGGGCGCGGACGGCGATCCGGCGGGCCTCGGTGCGCGAGAGCTCATGGACGGTCATGGCACGAGATTAGGCGAGGGGTCTGACAACGGCAGGTCCGTCACCCGGCACAACCCGTTGAGATCATGTCGCGCGTGGGGAGGAGTCCGCAGCCGTGGAGTTCTTCTGCCACCACCGCGACCGGCCCGGCTCCGTCCCGCTGCGCGAGGAGCTGCTGGAAGAGCACTGGTGCTCGGCCTCGGCTCGGGGCCCGCCGCCGACCTCGCCGTGCCGGCCGACCGGGACGGCCTGATCGCGTACGGGCCGCTGCTGTCCGACGACGGCGCCGCCCGGCTCGGTACCGCGGCTCTGGTCCGGGCCCCGGACCCGGTCACGGCACGCACGGTCCTGACCGCGGAGCGGTACGCCGACATCGAGACGCACGCCTGGCAGTTCGGCGGGCGGCGGTGACCGAGGGACGCGCCACGAAGTTTTCTCGGTGCCGTGTCGATCGGCGGGTCTCCCGTTCGACACACGGGTGACAGCAATCGACTTCCGAGGAGAGATCATGCGGATCCGCACCCGTATGAGCATGAGTGCCGACGGTTTTGTCACCACGCCGACCGGCTGGCCCGCGCTGACGGCCGATCCCGCGTTCGTGTCCGGCGAGAGCCACGGCATCCGGGAGTTCCTCGACGGGTGCGAGGCGGCGCTGATGGGCCGCACCACCTTCGAGCCGGCGCTGACCAACGACCGCTGGCCCTGGCCCGGTCTGGACGTGTTCGTGCTCGGCTCGCACCGTCCGGCCGGCACCCCCGACCACGTCGTCACCGACAGTGATCCGCTACGGCTGCTGGAGAAACTCCGCGCGGCCAACCGGGGCGGCGACGTCCACCTCGTCGGAGGCCCGCGGACGATCGGGACCTTCGCTGCCCTCGGCGTGCTCGACGACCTGGAGCTGGTGGTCCTGCCGCTCCTGTTCGGCAGCGGAATGCGGCTGACCCCGGCGCTCAGTGCCGACACCGGTCTGACCTTCCGGCGCGAACGTGCCCTGCCCGGTGGTGCGGTGGAGATCGCCTACTCCTGCCGGGGCCGTCGCAGCCCGCTTCCCGGCACACCCGCGAGCCAGCGCTGAGCCGCCGGCGTCCGGCAGGATGCAGATCATCGACCGACGTCACCGACACCTCCCGGGAGCCGCCCCATGCCCGCTGCCGCACCGTCCTTCGCGTTCCTGCCGGGCGCGGCCGACTCCCCCGTGATCCTCCATGTGCCGCATTCGGCGCGGGAGATTCCGGCCGAGGTGCGGGCGGGCATCCTGTTGGACGGGCCCGGGCTGGAGCGGGAGTTGGACCACATCACCGACGGGCACACGGCGGAGCTCGCCGCGGCGGCGGCCGAGCTGGCGGGGGTCGCTCCCTGGCGATTCGTGAACCGGCTGTCCCGGCTGGTGGTCGATCCGGAGCGGTTCCCCGACGAGCGGGAGGAGATGCTCGCCGTCGGGATGGGCGCCGTGTACACGCGGACCACGCACCGGGAGGCGCTGCGGGCCGCGGACACCGACCCCGCGCCGCTGATCGAGCGGTACTTCCGGCCGTACGCGCAGGCCATGACCGAGGCGGTCGCCGACCGGCTGGCCGCCACCGGGCGGGCCGTGATCGTCGACGTCCACTCCTACCCGACCGCGCCGCTGCCCTACGAGCTGCACGCAGAGGGCCCCCGGCCGCCGGTCTGCCTCGGCACCGACTCCTTCCACACCCCGCCGGAGCTGGCGGCAGCGGTGCGGGAGGCGTTCGCGGCGTGCGGGGAGACGGGGCTGGACAGCCCGTTCAGCGGGGCGTATGTGCCGTTGGAGTTCTACGGGAAGGACCCGCGGGTGAGCGCCCTGATGGTGGAGATCCGCCGGGACACGTACATGAGCGAGCCGGGCGGGCCCGCCGGATCCGGGCTGACCCGGCTGGCGCAGGCGCTGGCCGCGCTCGTGGACGCCGTGACCGGCTGAGGCGCGGGGCCTGCACCCTCCGGCTGGAGCACTCCCGCGCGACAGGCGCCCGGCCCGCGGCGAGGGTGGAGGGCATGACTGAGGAGACCAGCACGCTGACCGAGCAGCTCCCGCCCCCGGTGCGGGAGTGGCCCGCGCACGACCTGGCCGGGACGGAGTTCGACCCGGTGCTCGCGGACCTCATGCGCGAGGGCCCGCTCACCCGCATCCGGCTGCCGCACGGCGAGGGCTGGGCGTGGCTGGCCACCCGCTACGACGACGTCAAGCTGATCACCAACGATCCGCGGTTCAGCCGCACGGAGGTCACCCGCCGTCAGGTGACCCGGCTCGCCCCGAACTTCGCGCCCCGGCCGGGCTCCCTCGCCTGGGCCGACCAGCCCGACCACAACCGGCTGCGCAAGCCGGTCGCGGGCGCCTTCACGGTGGGCGCGATGAAGCGGCTGCGGCCCCGCGCGCAGCAGATCCTCGACGAGCTGCTCGACGGGGTCGTACGCGACGGGCCACCGGCCGATCTCGTCGAGCGGGTCCTCGAACCCTTCCCGATCACCGTGGTCAGCGCGGTGATGGGGGTGCCCGCCGAGGACCGGGAACAGGTGCATGCCTGGACCCGGCAGATCATCTCCACCTCCGGCGGGTCCGAGGCCGCGGACCGCGCCAAGAACGGCATGTACGGCTGGATCACCGAGACCATCCGGGCCCGGGCCCACAGCACGGACGAGGACGTGTACGCGCTGCTCGGCGCCGCCGTCGGCCGCGGCGAGATCAGCGAGGAGGAGGCCGTGGGCCTGGCCGGGCCGCTGCAGATCGGCGGCGAGGCGGTCACCCACAACTGCGGGCAGATGCTGTTCCTGCTGCTCACCCGGCCGGAGTTGATGCAGCGCATGCGGGAACCGCAGACGCGCGGGCGGGTGCTGGACGAGCTGCTGCGCTACATCCCGCACCGCACCTCGGTCGGCCTGGCCCGCATCGCCCTGGAGGACGTCGAACTGCACGGCCACCGCATCCGCGCCGGCGACCCGGTGTACGTCTCCTACCTGGCCGCCAACCGCGACCCGGACGTCTTCCCCGACCCGGACCGGATCGACCCCGACCGCGATCCCAACCCTCATGTGGCGTTCGGCAACGGCGCGCACTACTGCACCGGCGCCGTCCTCGCCCGCTTGCAGACCGAACTGCTCGTCGACACGCTGCTGGAACGGCTGCCGGGCCTGCGCCTCGCGGTCCCCGCCGACCAGGTGGTCTGGCGCCGCAAGACGATGATCCGCGGGCCGCAGACCCTGCCCGTCACCTGGTGAGGGCAGGGTCCCGCGTCAGGCCGTCACCCAGTCCGTGACGAGCACTCCCTCGCCGGTCCGCAGACGCAGTGCGAACGGGCCGGCGGGGGGTTCGCCGTAGGTGAAGCGGCCCATGTCGTCAGTGGTGAGCGGCGATCCGGCCTGCGGGCCGCTGAGCACCTCGATGCCGGCCGTCTGCGGCGGCAGCACCTGTCCCATCAGCCCCTGTGCGGTCAGTTCCACGTCGACGGTCACCCCGCCCGCGTGGAAGGTGAGCATCCGCGGCACGTCCGTCGCTCCCCTGACGGGGATGGCGTCCACCACCGAGTCGAAGGTCAGCTCGGCGATGCGGGCGTCGAGGTCGTGCAGGGCGAAGGCCTCGACGGCGATCTGCCGCAGCTGGGCCGGCACCGGGTCCAGGATGGCCGCGGCCCTGCGGAGTTCCGCCTCCACCAGGTCGTACGCCACCTCGTCGATGCCGTTGACGTCGTCCAGGTCGTTGATGTCGTTGATGTCGTCGTCGTGGTCGGCGTTGCTGTTGCCGTTGTTCATGTCGGTCACACCGCTCCCCGTGCTTCCAGTCGTGCCCGCAGGCGCCGCAGACAGCGCTGGCGGAGCGGCCCGATGCTGCCCACGGCGATGCCCAGCGCCGCGGACACCTCCTGGTAGCTGGGCGGCGGCGAGGCCATCAGGACGCGCAGCAACTGCCTGCACCGATCGCCGAGTTCCTCGAACTCCTGCCACAGGTGCCGGATGCGCTCGGTCTCGGCGGCCGCCTCCTCCAGGTCGAGGAACGACTGCTCGGGCGTACGGTCCTCACTGACCCGGTCGAGCAGCTGCGGATCGTCCGTCGGCGTCAGCCGCCGTAAGCTCTTGAGGACCTTCAGGGACTCGTGGCGCGCGGTACTGGCCAGCCACGACCCGGCCTTGGCGGGTTCGCGGATGCGCCCCAGGTGCTGGGCGAAACGGAACCACACCGTCTGGTACACCTCGTGCGCGTCGGCGTCCGAGAGCCGGTGCGCGCGCACGACGGACCACACCAGCGGGCTCAGCCCCTCCACGAGCGCCTTCCAGGCCGCCGCGTCGCCGTCGACGGCGGACTGGACCAACGCGCCGACATCTGCTCGGTCCACGGCCCCACCCCTCGTGTACGGCAAGTCATCGTACGCCGTGGAGGGGACCGTTCCGGACCTCATACGGGAGGTGCCAGCTGCGTGACGGGCGTGGGGCGCCACGTCGGCGGGCGCAGCGCCGGCACATGCGCCCCGCGCACCTCCGCGTACTCCCCGAGCTCCGCGAGGAGCTTCTTCCGGGCGGCGCGCGCATCGCCCAGCTTGTTGGCACTCATGTAGGCGACGACCATGCCCGCGGCGACCGGGGCGGCGAAGGAGGTGCCGCTCCAGTGGGCGTAGCCCTCGAACATCACCTGGTCCGCCTTGCCCGCGGTGGGGGTCCCCGCCGTGCTCAGCACACCGGTGTGCCGCGGGTACTGGCAGGTGCACGCGTACGTGAA
Source organism: Streptomyces sp. NPDC001492 (assembly GCF_053597275.1). NCBI lineage: Bacteria > Bacillati > Actinomycetota > Actinomycetes > Kitasatosporales > Streptomycetaceae > Streptomyces > Streptomyces sp. NPDC001492. Next base: position 5,063 of record NZ_JBSFHW010000075.1, read on the forward strand.
GTGGTACCGGCACTCTTCGTAGGTGGAGTGCTGGTAGACGTAGGGCACGGGCGCGTCGAACCCGGTCAGCGTGCCGGTCAGCCGCTCTCCGGGGGCGTAGGCCTTCACCCAGGAGCCGTAGTTGGAGAAGCAGGCGCCGAACTCGCCGTCGCTGCGCAGCGCCCCGACCGACAGCACCGCGTCCTCGTAGTCGGGCAGGTCGGCGTAGGCGGCGGGCCAGAACTTCGACGCGCTGGAGTTGTTGCCGGCGGCCGCGACCAGCAGGGTGCGCTGCCCGCGCAGTTCCTGCATGAAGCTCTGCACGCCGAGCAGGCCGTCGTCGCGGCCGTTCGCGGTACCGGCGGAGAGGCTGATGACGTCCGGCCAGCCGTGCTCGTCGACGGCGTCGAAGAGCCGCTGCCCGAACTGGTCCTCCAGGATCGCTCCGGCGTCGTTGAGGGTGTTGCGCACGGTGATGTCCGTGTTGGGTGCGACGGCCGCGAGGAGGCCCGCGATGAACGTGCCGTGGCCGACGTACTGCAGCAGGTTGCCCTGCGCGTCGGTCTCGGTGCCGTGCAGGTCGCCCTGGACGTGGGCGAGCAGCGGCACCAGGCCGTGGTCGTGGGTGAGGCCGTTGTCGATGACCAGGACGCCGATGGCGGTGTCCGCGTCGTAACCGGCCTCGGCCGCTGCCGGGTTGGTGCCCTGGGTGAGGGGGGCGGGCACGGGCTCGTCGCCGGGGCAGGAGTTGACCGCGATCGACACCACGTGGTTGCGGCTGACCAGGCGGCGCCGGGCGCGTCCCTCGTGCTCGCGCATGGCCCGCAGGGCGTGCGCGACCGCGCGGTCGCCGCGCCGGTCGCCGTGGCCGGGGTCGCCGACCTGGATACGGGTGATGCCCGAGCGGTTGGTCTCCGGGCCGACCCGCTGCACATGGTCGGGGGTCAGTCCGGTCGCCTCGGTGAAGTGGCCGCGCACGGTGTCCTCGACGAGCCGCGCCTCCTCACCGTCGCGGGCCAGGACCACGCCCTTCTCGTAGATGAACTCCGCCGCGTCGTCGGGTCCCATCGCCAGGGCGACGTCGGGCATCGAACGCTGGATCTGGTCGAACTGCTCGTGGAATCGCTGAGGCGCCATGGCGTGTCCTCCCCCTTGAGGCGACAGTCGTCAATCAGAGTCGCCGAGCCGTCTATTGATACAGCGCCAAACCGGTGTGGGGCGCAACCACGGGCCACTACCATCCTTTGAGTGACAGCGGGAAGCGACTCGGTTCTCGAACTGCTGCCGATGGTGTTCGCCGACCCGGGCGAGGCTCTGGCGCGGGCACAGGCCGTGCTGGACAGCGATCCGACACCGTGGCGTGCCTCCGTCGCGCACCAGGTGATCGGCATCTGGCAGCGGGACTGGGGCGACATGCGGATCGCGCTGCACCATCTGCGCCGCGCCCGCGATCTGGCCGCGCGCGCCCAGGCACCCGACCGGGAGGGCGACATCCTGGCCACCCTCGGCGTGGCGCTGGTGCACTCCGGCCGCACCCGGCAGGGCCTGGAGGCGCTGGAGCGGGGCGTCGCGGTCAGCACCGGGCACACCCGCGCGCGGGTCCTGTACCGGCGGGCCTACGCCTCCTGGGTGCTGGGCCGGCACCGCGAGTCCCTGGAGGACGTACGCCGGGCGATTCCGGTGCTGCGGCAGGCGGACGACGTCATCTGGACGGCGCGGGCGCTGACCCTGCGGGCCACGGTGCATCTGGCAACCGGCTCGGTGGACCGGGCGGAGGCGGACTTCACCGCCGCGCACGCGCAGTGGGACACCACCGGCCAGGAGCACGACAAGGCGGACGTGGTGGAGAGCCGGGGACTGGCCGCGTTCCGTTCCGGCGACATCCCCCTCGCGCTGCGGCTGCTGGACGAGGCCGAGGAGCGCTACGCCAAGCTGGGCACACCGTCGTTCATGCTCTACATCCGGCGCTGCGAGGTGCTGATGGCCGCCGGGCTCGCCCCCGAGGCGCTCGCCGAGGCGGACACGGCCATAGGGGCGCTCGACGGCATCGGCGGGCAGTCCACCCGCAAGGCCGAGCTGCTGCTGGTCGCGGCCCGTGCGGCGCGTCTCGCGGGCGATCCGCACACGGCGATCGCGCGCGCGGCGCTGGCGGTACGGCTGTTCGCCGGACAGCGGCGCAGCTGGTGGGAGACGCATGCCCGGCTGGTGCTGATCGAGGCGCGGGTGGCCGCGGGGCGCCGCTCGGGACGCCTGGTCGCGGATGCGGCGGCGGTGGCCGAACGGCTCGCTTCCTTCGGCGCACCGGCCGCCCCGGAGGCCTCGCTGCTCGCGGGCCGCATCGCGCTCTCGTTGGGCTGGACGGCGGACGCGGAGCGGCATCTGGCCGTCGCCGCCCGCAGCCGGCACAGCGGGCCGCCGCTGGCGCGGATGACCGGCTGGGCCGCGCAGGCGCTGCGCGCGCGGGCCGCCGGTTCCGGCCGGGGTGTCCTGGAGGCGTGCCGGCGCGGCCTCGACGTGCTCGACGACCACCGGATGACGCTGGGCGCCTCCGAGCTGCGGGCCCGCGCGACCGAACAGGGCGCGGAGCTGGCCGCGATGGCCCAGCGGGCCAGCCTCGACTCGGGCAGTCCGCGTCGGCTGCTGACGTGGAGCGAACGCTGGCGGGCCACCGTCCTGTCCACCCCGCCCACCCGGCCGCCCGCCGACCCGGCCCTGCTCGGCAGCCTGACCGCGTTCCGGGAGATCGCCGCCCGCGCGGAGGAGGCCCGCAGCGACGGCCGCCCGATCCCCGCCCTGGAGCGTGAACAGCGCCGTCTGGAGCGGGAGATCCGCTCCCGGACCCTGCACATGCGCGGCGACGCGCCCGGCGACGGGGACCGCTTCCACCCCGGCCTGCTGCTCGAACGGCTGGGCGAGGTACGGCTGGTAGAGCTCGCCGTGCTCGACGGACGGGTCCAGGTGCTGCTGTGCGGGCAGGGTCGGGTGCGGCGGTTCGAGGCGGGGCTGCTCGCCGACGCCGAGACCGAGGCCGAGCATGTGCAGGCCGGGTTGCGACGGCTGGCCCACCCGGGCGCGGAAGCCCGCCTTCCGGTGGTCGAGGCGATGGGCCGCCGCCTGGAGGGGCTGCTGCTCGGCCCGGCCGCCGCCCACCTGGGCTCGGGTCCGGTGGTGGTCGTACCGCCCAGCCGGCTGCACCGCGTGCCGTGGGCGCTGCTGCCCTCACTGCGGGAGCGGGTGCTGAGCGTGTCGCCGTCGGCGAGCAGTTGGCTGCGCGCCCACGAGACCGAGCCGCCGCCCGGCGGCCGCCACGTCCTGGTGCGCGGACCGGGGCTCGCCACAGGTGGCGCGGAAGTACCCGAACTCGCCGACCGCTACGGCAGACCGACCGTCCTGGAAAACGACGACGCGCGCGTGCCGCGCGTCCTGGAGGAACTCGACGGCGCCGCGCTGGCGCACATCGCCGCGCACGGCACCTTCCGTGGCGACAGTCCCCTGTTCTCCGCACTGCGGATGGAAGACGGCCCGCTCATCGTGCACGACTTCGAACGCCTGGACCGCAGCCCGTACCGGATCATCCTGTCCAGCTGCGACACCGCCCGCCTCGCCTCGGTCGGCGCGGACGAACTCCTCGGCCTGGTCACCGCCCTGCTGCCGCTCGGCACGGCGGGAGTGCTGGCCAGCAGCGCACCCGTCAACGACCACGCCGTGGTGCCGCTGATGCTCGCCCTGCACAAGGGCCTGAGCGCGGGCCTGTCCCTCGCCGAGGCCCTGCGCGACGCACGCGCCTCACTGCCGGGGGATGCGCTGCACCAGGCAACGGGGTGGGCGTTCACGGCGTTCGGGGCGGCCTGAACGGGCAGCGTCGAGGGGCGAGTTCTGTACTCGGCAGCCCAGGATGACAATCACGGAACGATCACTCTCCTTACACATTCTTCACATGCCGCCTTGTAGGGCCCTACGGTCACTCCTCCAGAAACACCCAGGGGGGACGAGATGACCAACCCGTACACGGCACCCATACCGCCGGCGCCACGCCCGCCGGACATCCGTCCGCTGCGCAAACGCAAGCGCGTCTGGCTCGGTGGCGCGGGCCTCCTCTTCGCGGGCGCGCTCATCGCCTCCCCCGCGAACGACGGCAAGCAGCCCATCGAGGCCAAGGTCAGGCCCGCGACGACGATCACGGCGACCGTGACGGCCACACCCGAACCCGGTCCGACGGTCACCGAAACCGTCAAGGCCAAGGCCAAGCCGGGCCCCACGGTCACCGTCACCAGAAGCGCCGCGGCCCAAGCCGCCGGCACCGGCAGCAACACCACCAGCAGCCAGGACAGCGTGGCCACCTGCTCGATCAGGTCCAACTCGGGCAACTGCTACTCGGCGGGGCAGTTCTGCCGCAACAGCGACCACGGGGCAGTCACCACCACCGCGGGCGGCACACCGATCAAGTGCACCTACAGCTCGAACGCGTGGCGCTGGAAATACGCCTGACGGGACACGCCCGGCGCCCCCGGAAGCGGTCGGCGGCCTGACCCCTCCCCCGAATACTGGGGGTCAGACCGCCGGTTCATGGGCGCGGCTCAGGCGGGCTGCGCGTCCGGCAGCTCCACGAGCCACGGCAGCGCGCCCCGGTCGCTGGCACCGAGGCGGGCGTAGGCGCTGTAGAGGTGGTTGCCCACGGTGCGGATGGACAGCGTCAGCTGTTCCGCGATCTGCCGGTTGCTCAGGCCCGCCGCCGCCAGGGTGACGATCTGCCGCTGGCGGGCGGTCAGTTCACCCAGGACCAGCCCCGACAGGGCGGGGGTGCGGGCGCCCTGGCAGCGGCGGGCCAGGGCCACGGCACGCGTGCGTGAGGTGCGTGCGGCGCGCGGGTCGCGGTGCGCGCGTACGGCCTGCGCGTGCGCCTCGGCCGCGAACAGCAGGAACCCGCGCTCCTCCAGCGCCTCCGCGGCACGGTCCAGCGCAGGACCGTCCCCACGGGCCAGCGCCTCGGCATGCTGGGCGAACACGCCGTCGGCCGGGAGGCGTTCGGCGACCTTCTCGGGGGCTCCGAGGCGTACGGCGTCGTAGAGGACGAACGCGCTGTCGGTGCCGGCGATGTCGGCCGTCTCCGGGCCCGTGCGATCGGAGTCCGCGGCCATACGGTCGCTGCCGTCGCCGTACCTCCGCACCATGCCGTCGGCGGCGTCGCCGATCGCCGCCAGCGCCCCGTCCACGTCCCCGCGGGCCGCGCTCAGCCATGCGGACGGCTCCTCCAGGTCCGGGCAGCCCGCCACGGCCTTCTGTGCGGCCGTCGCGTCCCCCGACTGCGCGGCGGCCAGGGCGAGTTCGGTACGGCAGGACGCGTCCCCCCACGCGTCCCGCAGCCCCTCCCTCGCCCAGGCCGCCGCCTCCCGCAGCTCCCCCCGAAGCCGTGCGAACCTCGCCCGCACGGCCGCGTACCCGGCGGGAACCGGTGCGCCCTCCTGTGCGAGCCACTCCCCCACGGGCGTCGGCAGCGGCCGTACGTCCGCCTGCTCGATCCGGCGGGTCAGCGCGGCCGACTCGGCGGCGAGGGCCGCGGCGCACTGGGCCGGGGTACGGGCCAGCCGCCGCGCCCGGAGCCTGCCGGCCGCGGCGCGCAGCACCGGGCCGTGCAGGGGGTGAGCCAGGCGGACGGTGCCCTGATCACCCGGGTCGCTCTGGTCGTCGATACGGATCAGGCCGTCGGCTTCGAGGTCTTCCAGGATCCGCAGGTCGAGGTCGTCCATGTGCAGGGGCAGCGGCTCCGCGAAGGCGAGACGTTCGAGCGTCTGTCGCTCGTCGGGGCCGGGGCGTTCGAGGATCTCGGCGGTGCGCTGGCGGACGGTCGCCGTCACCGGTACCGGGCCCCGCCACGCCCATTCCTCCGTGTCCGGCAGCAGGCGGGACAGCAGGCCGTGCTCGCGCACCGCGTCCACCAGTTCGCGCAGCAGCCTCAGATCCCCCCGGCACAGGTGGTGGAGGCGGTTGAGAGTGAGCGGCTCCAGGCTGCCGCCGATGCCCGCCGCGAGGAGCTGTTCGGTCTCCCCGCGGGGCAGCGGCTCCAGGGCGAGGCGAGGCAGCAGCTCGCCGGCCCACAGCCGGGAGATCGCGCCGGGGTACGGGCCGCCGTCGGCGGCGACGACGATCAGGCGGGTGCGGCCGTGCACGGCGAGCTGGTGCACGAGGGCGGCCGAGGCATCGTCGAGCAGGTGCGCGTCGTCGACCACCAGCAGCCGTACGCCGGACAGGAGTTGGACCGCCCGGTGCAGGGAGACCGCCTCGGGCAGCAGGTGGGCGAACGCGGCGAAGGGGATGTGCCGGGTCTCGGGTGTGCCGGCGGCCCGGGTGCGGTCGCTGCCCCGCACGGCCTCGGTGACCAGCCGGGTCTTGCCGCAGCCGGCCGGGCCGGTCACCACGATGCCGTGCCGGCCCGCGGTCAGGGAGCGGCGGATCAGCTCGAGCTCGTCCTCACGTCCGGTGAACTGCCAGGGCAGTTCAAGGGCCTTCGCGTCGCGTTCGAAAGTCGTCACGGGAGTATGAGCGCGAGTACCCAACCCTGATACAGGGTGACTTGAGTAGCCCCCGACTCAGGCGCCCGTGACCCTGCCCACGGCAACCTGTGCGCATGACCGGACGCTACTGCTCCCTCGCGCAGCAGTCGGCCCCCGCTTTCACACCGGGGCTGACCGCCGAGCGGCTCAGTGCGCTCATCGGCGGACGGTCGATGTGGGTCAACGGCACCGTGCTGCACTACTGGGTCTTCGACGGCGACACCGACGGGTCGGTCATTCCCGTACCGGGAACCGGGCAGTCCCGGCGGGTGTCGTGGGTCGGCGCCAAGGAGCAGCGGGACGTGGTGCGCGAGTGCTTCCAGGAGTGGCAGGGACTCGGCATCGGCGTGACCTTCGTCGAGGTCGGCGACCGCTCGGAGGCCGAGCTGCGCATCGGGTTCCAGCTCGGTGACGGCTCCTGGTCGATGGTGGGCAAGGACTGTCTGCAGGCCGGGCAGAACGAACGGACCATGAACTTCGGCTGGGACCTGACCGCGCCCGGGGAGCGCGCGACGGCCCTGCACGAGATCGGGCACGCGCTCGGCATGCTGCACGAGCACCAGAGCCCGTTCGCCGGCATCCACTGGGACGACGAGGCCGTCTACGCCGAGCTGGCGGGCCCGCCGAACTTCTGGAGCCGGGACAGGACGTACTTCAACATCCTGCGCAAGCTGGACGCGGACGAGGTCAACGGCTCCGTCTGGGACCCGCAGTCGATCATGGAGTATCCGTTCGAGGACGGGCTGATCCTGGAGCCGGAGCAGTTCCGCGGGGGCCTGAACCCGCCCGGCACGCTCTCGCCGGCCGACAAGGAGTTCGTGCTGCGCCGGTACCCGCCGGCCGATGTGCCGCGGCCGCCCGCGCTGGTGCCCTTCCGCTCCACGCCGCTGGGCCTCGGCCCCGGCGAGCAGGCCGACTTCACCGTCGACCCGCCGGAGACCCGCGAGTACACCATCGGCGCCTTCGGCGCGAGCGACTGCGTCGTCGTGGTCTTCGAGGAGCGGGACGGGGAACCCCGCTACCTCGCCGGCCGGGACGACGGCGGAGCACCGCACAACGCCACCATCAAGGCCCGGCTCGTCAAGGGCCGCCGCTACTTCGTCCGAGTACGCCTGTACTCCGCGTGGGGACCGGGGGAAACAGCGGTCATGTGCTGGTGACAGCACAGATCCGCACCCACGCGGTCAGCCGGCCGAGAGTCCGGCGCCGGGGGAGCGGTCGGGGAACGGTACCTTCGGGGGAGGGAACCGTTCCCCGATCCATGTCGTCCCGTCCGTGGCGCACGTCCTGCGGGGTCGTCCGGCGGCACCCTGTCTCGTCCACGCTCCCGTAGTAGCTTCACGGGGTAGATACCTCACGGGTGGGTGTCGACGGAAGGCGGGCGGGTGCGGCCATGAGCCATGAGCCTGAGCTGCTGGGGCCCGATGCGGCCATTCCGCTGGCGCCGTTGCGCGGGCCGAGGCGGGCGGTCCGGCGTTACGGCACCGGGCTGAGAGAGCCGGAGTTCGCGGGGGCCCAGCTCGTCGGCGTGGGGTGGGCGGTGGTGCCGCTCGCCATGGCCATGGTGGGGCTGCTGGTGGCGTCCCTCAGAGTGGCCGCCTTGGCGTGCGCGATGGTGCTCGGGACGGCGGTGCTGGCCCGGTCGCTCCTCCTGGTCGTCTTCGAGCGCGTTCAGCATGCGTACGAGCGGCACTGGCTGACAGAGCAGACCGCCGCCCTGCGCGGGCACGACTTTCCCTTGCTGCGCTGCGCCGTCCACGCCGACGATGTGCCGGGCCCGCCCCGGGTCTACGACTTGACCAGCGGCGACGACGTCGGCGAGCTGCTCGGCCGAAGGGAGCGGGAGCGGGACAGCGGGACCTTCTCGCAGGCCATGCTGCAGTTCGTCTGCGCCGCCCACTGTGGCGAGCTGAGAGCCGTCGCCGAGGTGCGCAGAGGGCTGTCCGAGCTGGAGCTCCTGCCCGCGGGCCCCGGACTCCCCCACGCCTGGGTCCGCTTCCCCGAGGCGTGCTATCTGCCGCTGCCCGACACCGGCCGGTGGCCTGCCCGGCAGGCCTACTGGGTGCTGTCGGGGCCGGTGCTGGTATCAGCGGCGGAGGCGACGGCCCGTACCGGTCCGGCCAGGTGACGCTGCAACTGGCGATGGCTGAACTCGTAATAGCCGTTCATCTGCCGCAGCACACCTCGCTTACGGGCGTCCTCCACGAAGGCCACCAGCCGCAGTGGCGTACGGCCGTGCAGGGCGAGCCAGCCGCGGGTGGCCACGAATCGTCCCCACGAGCTGGAGCCGAGGGCCATCATGCCGAGCCCGGTGGCACTGAGCAGTGCTCCGCCGGCCGCGCCCATCAGCGCCTCGACCGCGGTGGGGAGCTTGTCGATCAGTGCCACGTCGTCGAGTTGCGGGGTGCGCCGCCCGCTCTTGAGCGACGCACCGAGGTAGGCGCCGGTGAGCGCCCCGGGGATGGCACCGACCAGCCAGGAGTAGAGCACCATGGAACGGTCGGAGCGCAGCAGGGCGACAGGGGTGACGGCCTCCATCGGGTCGCTGGGTTCGCTGAAGTACCGGGCGGCGGCGAAGGTGATACCGCTGAGCACGCCGCCGATGACGACGTACTGCGGCTTCTCGTACAGGAGCCGGACGATCACCGCGCAGGCGGCGCCGCCCACCGCCCCGAAGCCGAGGACCCGCTGCAGGGCGTGCGCGGTGGGCGGCCGTACGGACCTCAGACGCGGCTTGGCACGGCGTGGATCGTCCGGTGGCACCAGCTCCACCACGAACGCGCCGATCACCGCGGCTCCGAGCCCGATCCACAGACCCCACCAGGGGCGTTGGAAGAGGGAGAACACGACGATCGCCGCGCCCGGGCAGGCGATGGCCGCGTTGACCACGGCGAGCGTCACGAACACCGCCCGTGGCACCGCGCCGTGCAGTCGCCACCAGGCCAGCCTGCCGGTGGCCGGGTCGACATGCCGGGCGAGGAAGGCCAGATGGCCGCGGGCCTCGTCGACATCGTAGGAAGAGGGCCCGTAGGCACGGGTGATGAAGGCCCCGAGCAGATACCGCTTGATGCGTTCCTCGGCCTCCGGGCCCGTGGCCGTGAGGAGTTCGGCGGGAAGGGAGCCGCCGAGTTTCAGGACGAGGGAGAGCATGAACGGTGTCTGCAGCGCCCGTGCCACCGGTCCGGTCGGCTCGGCGTCGAGAACGGAGATCAGAGGTGCGGCGTGGCTGGGCCGGGCGGAGGTCTGCAGGACACTGCGGGCCTCGTCCGCCCGCAGCGGCTGGAGTTGTACGACCAGCACCTCGTTCAGGGTTCGGCCGCCGTCCAGTTCGGCAAAGGAGTCGGTCCGGCAGGTCAGGACGAACGACCGGCCCTCCAGTTCCTCCTCGATGCGTCTGAGAGCGGCGGCGGGATCGGAGACCTCGTCCAGACCGTCGAGAACGGGCAGGACATGGTGCCGGACGAGTTCCTCGGCGATCCGTCTGCTGTTCGGCTTGTCCGCGACGACCGCATGGGCGGTGCTGAGCTCGTCCGTCATCCAGTCCACGAGGCGACGCGACGGGTCCCAGGTGGAGAACTGGAAGAGCACGGGCACCGTGGGTACCGTCTGTTCGGCGAGTTCCATCGTCGCCACCATCGCCAGGGCCGTCTTGCCGGCTCCCGGGTCACCGGTCACCACCAGGCGGCACAGCTCGCCCGCACGGGCGTGCCGGGTGACGGCGCCGGTCAACTGGTTCAGTACGCCCTCGTCGGGGAGTTCGGCGGACAGCCGCGAGATCCGCTCCGAGCCGGGCCGGCGCCGCCAGCGCACGGCCATCCGCCGCTCCGCGAGAAGGCCGCGGGAGCTGTTCTCCGACTTGGTCTCCTTGGCCACCATCCGCGCCAGCGCCGACGCCGCCTCCTCCGCGGTGACGGGCGCACGACGACTGCTCTGGAGATAGCCCGTCACGATGGTGGCGATGGTCAGGACGGCGGGGATGAGGGAGACCCACAGGTCCAGCGGTTTGAGGTCACCTTCGATCAGCCCCCTGACAGCCACCAGGACCGTGGCCACCAGGATGACGCCGAGCAGGGTGAAGACGAATACCTTCAACGCTCGCTCGTCCCTCATGCCGGCGTCTCCGGTCCGGCCGCCGGCAGTGCGTCCTCTCCGCGCGAGAGGAAGGCCAGGACTGCGGAGTTGCGGGCCGGCCCACGGGCCAGCCGGCCGAGGACGGGTAACCTGCGGCCCACCCACGACTTGAGAAGCAGGAAGTAGAGCATCCCGCAGTACGGCCCGGCGGCCCGACGGCCGTAACACGACACGAGCCGTGGCCGCATGGCGCGCAGTCGTCCCGCTATGTGCGGCAGGGTGACGACGCCGAGGGAGGCGAGGGTCGTCACGCCGTGGTCCCGGTCGAGGTCGATGTCCATGTAGTCGTCGAGGGACTGCAGAGCCTCACCCAGGTCCATGACGAGTTCGCGTTCGACCTGGTTCAGGCCGGGTTTGACGATGCCGCACAGAATCAGGTTGGCCGCACTGCCCTTCCCGCGGGTGATCTTCTCCAGCACGTCGACGGGGACGTCCGGCTCGCGCTGGCGGCGGGAGAGGACCTGATACTCGTGCAGCGAGGTGAGAGCCATGAAGACGGACTCGTCGGGAGTGTGGCCGAGTCTGCCCTCGATCTCGTACACCATCCGTCCCAGGAGCAGTTCGACATCCGTGCCAGGTACGAAATGCCGGTTGCCCAGGAGGTCCGCGAGGCGGGCATCGGCCGAGAGGTCGACGTCACCGTCGATGAGATCGTCGTAGAGCCTCGTCACCCCTCCGGCCAGTACGACGACGTCGAGCCGGGGCGCGCATCCGGTCAGACGGGCGTAACCGAGCATGGCCAGCCCGAACTTCGCGCTCATCGAACGCAGGGACCGATCGACCCGGTCGCGCCCGCGCGGGTCCGTGAGCGTGCCGGCCAGGACCGGAGCGACGACCTGCTCGTACGCCTCGGCGAGGCCGGGCAACGAGCGGTACGCGGCCAGCGCGGCCGAGGGCAACCCGGTGGCCATCCTCAGTGAGCGAAGGAGCGCACCGAGCTCCGCAATCCGCTGCCCCATCCCCGCTCCCCCCGTCCGAGGAATCCGAGCGTCCCACAAGCCGACGAAGCGGTAAATGCCCTTGTGAGTGAGGACTTTGCAGGTTCCGGTGTCCGGGTGTTCGGCTCCCCTTTTCGCCGTCCAGGCCCGACGGGCGGAGTCGGCCTGCCGAGCAACACGCCGACGCGATCAGCCAGTTGGCGGTGCGGCGAGTGTCGGTGCCGGCCGATGGCTTCGAGGCATGAGTCGATCACCCGTCACCGGATACGTCATCGGCGAGAGCCTGCGGCCCGGTGCGGTCTTCCAGCCCCCCGGGCTACGTCTGCGCAATGTCACCCGGCTCGACGTCTCGGCAAGCGCGAGCCCCGCGCAGCCCGGGCTGTGGACGCTCGTCGAGTGGGAGACCGACAGCGACGACGTGAGCGGCCTCGCGCAGGCGCTCGCCGAAGCGCTGGAGCCGGAGAACGGCTGGTTACGCGGACTTCACCGCGGGGGACGAGCGCGTGGTCGTCTTCGCCCGGAAGGCCACGCGGCGGCAGCCGCATGTCGGATCAGCCGGCGGCGCGGGGACGAGGCGGGGCGTGCCGAAGCGATCGCGTACGGGTGGTCGGCGGGACACCCGAGCATCAGCTCGACTGGGAGGAGTGAGCCGAGGCGCCGTCCTTGACCACCGCCGCGTCGAGGAGGGGGCCCAGTTCCCGGGCCGCGTTCGTCAGGGCGCGGGTGTGCTGCTCGGCGCGGGCGATGAGGATCGCCCCCTCCAGGGCTGAGATCATGAGCGTGGCCAGCGCCCCGGCCCGGTCTTCGGGTACGCCCATGTCCGTCAGGGCCCGGGCGACCGCACCGGTCCAGGTGCCGAACGCGGCGGCCGCGGCCTCCCGGGTCGACGCGGTGGACTCGGCGCAGTCCACCGTGGCGGCCGCCACCGGGCAGCCGCCCGCGAACCCGGCGGTCTCGTACTCGTCGGTCCACTGGCGCACCATCTCGGCGAACAGCCCGCTGGGCGTCGGCGTGGCCAGCGCGTCGAGGAAGCGGTCGATGCGGTCGCCGGCGTATCTCCCGGCCCAGCCCACCGCCTCGTTGACGAGCTGCTCCTTGCCGCCGGGGAAGTAGTGTTGGAGGGAACCGCGTGGCGCCTGCGCGTACGCGGCGACCTCCCGCATCCCGGTGGAGGCGACGCCGTCGCGCCGGATGAGCTGGGCCGCACCGAAGACCATCCGCTCCCGTGGTCCACGCCGCGGTGCCTCTGCCGCCGTCATCCTCGCTCTCCTCCCACCGCTCCGTGCATCGACGACTCCCCGCACTCTATGACCGCCGTCATAGCGCGGGCTACTATGACCGCTGTCATAACCAAGCCGAGGAGGCCGGTCTCCACGTCGGCCGGATCGGTATCAGCCAGGACGGTGGGACATCGTGTACGTGGGTTTCGTCGGCCTCGGGGTCATGGGGCAGCCCATGGCGCTCAACCTCGCCCGCGCCGGGACACCTCTGGTCGTCTTCAACCGCACCCCGGCCCGGTGTGAACCCCTGCGCGCCGCGGGGGCCCGGATCGCGGCCGCTCCCGCCGAGGTCTTCGACCGGGCGGAGACCGTGATCCTGATGCTGGCCGACGAGAGTGCCGTCGACGCGGTCCTGGGGTGCGGCACCCCGGACTTCGCCGCGCGGGTCGCCGGGCACACCGTCGTCCACATGGGCACGACCTCCGCGGAGTACTCGTCCGGTCTGCGGGAGGCCGTCCACGGTGCGGGCGGGCGTTACGTCGAGGCCCCCGTCTCCGGGTCGCGGATCCCGGCGGAACAGGGGCAATTGGTGGCGATGCTGGCGGGCGACGACGACGCCGTGCAGGCCGTACGGCCGCTGCTGGCGCCGATGTGCCGGGAGACGTTCGGCTGCGGTCCCGTGCCGGGTGCGCTGCTGATGAAGTTCTCGGTCAACCTGTTCCTGATCACCCTCGTGACCGGGCTGGCCGAGGCGTTCCACTTCGCCGATAGGCAAGGGCTCGACCCGCGGCTGCTGCGGGACGTCCTGGACGCCGGCCCGATGGCCAGCGCCGTCTCCCGGACGAAGGCGCCCAAACTGCTGGACCGTGACTTCGCCGTCCAGGCGGCGGCCGCGGACGTCCTCAAGAACAACCGGCTGATCGCGGCGGCCGCCCGCAGGGCCGGTCTCGCCTCCCCTCTGCTCGACGTCTGCCACACCCTGTTCGGCGAAACCGTGGCGCAGGGCCATGGGGGCGAGGACATGGTGGCCGTGGTGCGGGCACTGGAGGCCCGGTCCGGCGGGGCTGACGCATCCACGCGTCCCATGCCCGCCGCGTCCGATGTTTCGGCAGGGTTTCCGCTGCGGTAGGTGCGCCCCGGCGATGGTCAAGACTTGTACAGGAACGCTTGTGCGGTTGTGTGGCGGCGCCGATCATTGGCCGAATCGCACCCGTATCCCGCGCGCACGCAGGAGTTCCCGTGACCGTTGGCCAGATCGCGTCCGAGCCGGCAACGGCCCAGACGGAGCGGCAGAAGCTGCGCAAGCACTTCGGCCGCTTCGACATTCTCTTCTTCCTCCTGTGCACCATCGTCGGCGTGGACACCATCGGCACGGTGGCCTCCTCCGGTGCCGAGGCGTTCACCTGGCTGATCGTGCTGGCTCTGGTGTTCTTCGTGCCCTCCGCGCTGCTGACCGCGGAGCTCGGGGCCGCGTTCTCCGACGAGGGCGGTCCCTATATCTGGACCAGCCGGGCCTTCGGGCGCCTCGCGGGCGCCGTGAACAACTTCCTCTACTGGATCACCAACCCGGTGTGGCTGGGCGGCACGCTGTCCGTCTCCGCCGTCACGGCCTTCACCACCTTCTTCAACGACGGCAAGGACCTGAGCACGCCGGCCTTCTACGTGTTCACCCTGCTGTTCGTCTGGGTGGGCGTCCTCGCCGCGATCCTCTCCTTCGACATCGGCAAGTGGATTCCCACCCTCGGTGCCTGGAGCCGTTTCGTCCTTCTCGGCCTGTTCACCGTCACCGTCGTGATCTACGGGATCAAGCACGGTCTGCACGGCTTCGCGGCCGGCGACTTCTCGCCGACGTACGCGGGCTTCGTCGCCCTGGTGCCGGTCCTGATGTTCAACTACGTCGGCTTCGAACTGCCCAACACCGCCGGCGACGAGATGACCGACGCCCAGAAGGACGTGCCCTTCGCCATCTTCCGCAGCGCCGCCCTCGCCGTCGCGCTGTACGCACTGCCGATCCTCGGCATCCTGCTGGTCCTGCCGGTCAAGGCCGTCACCGGCCTCGGCGGGTTCCTCGACGCGATCCGGCAGGTCTTCACCGTCTACGGCGGCCATGTCGCCTCCGACGGCACGGCCACGCTCAGCGGTGCCGGCAGCCTGCTCGGGGACCTCGCCGCGATCATGTTCATCCTCACGGTGCTGTCCTCGGGCGTCACCTGGGTGATGGGCTCCGACCGCGCTCTCGCCGTGTCGGGCTACGACGGCGCGGCGCCCCGCTTCCTCGGCGTCATCTCCAGCCGCTTCGGCACCCCGGTACGGGTCAACATCCTCAGCGGCCTGGTCTCCACCGTCGTCCTGGTGCTGGCCCACGAACTGACCCACGGCAGCGCGGCCAAGCTCTTCGGCGCGGTCCTCGGCCTCGCCGTCTCCACCACGCTCGTCAGCTACCTGGGCATCTTCCCGGCGCTCGCGGTACTGCGCCGCAAGGCCCCGGACGTCCCCCGCCCGTACAAGGCGCCCTTCCCGGGCATCATCAGCGTCGTACTCACCGTGCTCATCCTGTTCGCCAGCGTGCAGCTGGTCGCCCCCGGACTCGGCGACCACTGGTTCGGATCCGCCTACGCTCCGGACGGCTGGAGTCACGCCGAGCGCTGGAAGTACCTGCTGACGGAGGCCCTCCCGCTCGCCGGGTTCATGCTCCTGGGCGTGCTCTTCTGGGCCCTGGGCAAGCCGACCCGCGCGTCACTCACCGCCGGGAAATGACCTGATCCGCTCCCCGCGGACGGCACGGCACACCACCGCAAAGCGCCCAACTCTCCTAGGATGACAGGGCGTTGATCACCCCCAGTTGCGTGCGAGGTGGTTGTGCCCATGTCCCACACGCCGTCACGACGTGCCCTGCTGCGCGGGCTCACCGTCTCCGGCGCGGCGGTGGTCGGCTTCGACCCCGCCGCCCGGAGCTGGGCCGTGACCGGATCCGGGTCCGGCCCGGACCTGGCGGAGATCCCTTCGCTCGACGGGACGCTCGTCATCGACGAGGCGTCACTCGCCGCCGCCTCCGAGGACTTCGGCCACCTCGTGCACCGGCGTCCCCTCGCCGTCCTGCGCCCCGGCTCGGTCCATGACGTCGTCGCCATGGTCCGCTTCTGCCACACGCACCGCCTGCCCCTCGCACCGCGCGGCCAGGGACATGCCACCGACGGCCAGGCGCAGGTCCGGGGCGGCCTGGTCATCGAGACCGCCACCCTCGCGGACATCGGCCCGCTCACCCCGGACAGCACCACGGTCACCGTCGGTGCGGGCGCCAGATGGAGCGAGGTCGCCAAGGCCACCCTCGCCCACGGCCTCACCCCGCCCGTCTTCACCGACTATCTCGAACTCTCCGTCGGCGGCACCCTGTCCGTGGGCGGCCTCGGCGGCCAGACCCACCGGCACGGCGCGCAGGTCGACAACGTCAGCGAACTCCAAGTCGTGACCGGCACGGGCGAGTTGGTGCACTGCTCCACCACCCGGCACCCCGACCTCTTCCACGCCGCCCTGGCCGGCCTCGGCCAGTGCGCGGTCATCGTCGGCGCCACCCTGCGCCTGCTGCCCGCGCCGCAGACCGTACGGCACTACCTGCTGCCCTACGACGACCTGCGGACCTTCCTCGACGACCAGCGCGTCCTGGTCGGCGAGGGCCGGTTCGACTACGTCGAGGGCCAGGTCTCGGCGGACGCCGACGGAGCCTTCCGCGCATACACCCTGGAGGCCGCGGCCTACGGCCCGCCCGTCGGCCCCGCACCCGACGACACGGTGCTGCTGCGCGGCCTGCGCCACACCCCGACCGGCGTCGAGCAGGCCGACCTCCCCTACTACGACTTCCTCGACCGGATCGCCCCCGGCGTCGAAGAGCTCAAGGAGGCCGGCCTGTGGACGTACGCCCACCCCTGGCTCAACCTCCTGCTCCCCGGCAGGTCCACGGCCGGCCTCACCAGCGAGGTGCTGGACGCGCTCACCGCGGACGACCTGGGCCCCGGCCTCGTCCTCCTGTACCCGCTCCTGCGCGAGCGCCTCACCACTCCCCTGCTGCGCACCCCCGACGATCCCGTCCCGTACCTCTTCGCGGTCCTGCGCGCCACCCCGCCGCACGACACCGCCACCGTCGACCGCCTCCTCACCGCCAACCGCCGGGCCTACGAGGCCACCGCGGCGGCCGGCGGCACGCAGTACCCGGTCGGCAGCATCCCGTTCACGCACGCGGACTGGCGCACCCACTTCGGTCCGGCCTGGGCGCACTTCGAGTCGGCGAAACACACGTACGACCCACGGGGGATCCTGGCACCCGGCCAGGGCATCTTCTCAACCGCCACGGCCGACCAGAGCGGGCAGCCGACACCGGCGCACGCTGAGGGGGCCTAGTTCCGCAGTGCGTCTGCCGCTGCCGGACCGGGCGGAGGTCACCGGCAGGCGGTATGAGCCGTGGGGCCGCGAACGCATCGTCGTGGACACCTCGGGAACCCCCGAGGACTCACTGGCCGCACTGGCGAGCACCCTCGACGTCACCTCGTGACAACGGGGTCGGGCGTCGGCGCGGCTTGCGGAACGTCGCGCATGCGGCGGAGCGGGGAGACGAACACGAACCAGCCCGCCGCCCACGAACCGACGACTCGACTGGAGGGCGACGACCGCGAGCAGCGGCAGAGCGACCTCGGTGACCGCCGATCCCGTCTCACTGACCGTCTGGCCGCACCACAGCGGCCGGCCCGCTGGTCACTGCTGCCGGATACGCCGGGCGATCTCGCTGTTCTCCGTCTCCCACCACGGGCGTACGAGGTCGGGTGACTCGGTCTGCCCCTGCGCAGGCGCCGCCGGGATCAGTTCCGTCGCCAGGCGGCGGTCCAGTGCCGCGGTCGTCGCGCGTTCGGTGCGGGCCCACTGGACCAGGATGGCGAGCAGGAAGGGCAGGGCCACCAGCTCGGCGATGCCCACCATCGCGCCGCCGCCGAGCTGCTGGTCGTGGTGCACGTCCGGTGACCAGGGCGGGGCGTGGTGCAGATACCAGGCGCCGGCGATCAGCGTGCCGTGGGTCATGACCACGATGCCGGGGACGGCGTCGACGATGCCGTCGAGGAACACCAGCGCGGCCCGCACGGGGTGGGTGCACCAGGCGGGGAGCGTCTCCTCGCGGGTGAGCACCGGCACCACGAACAGACAGCCGGCGAGCAGCAGGTGCAGATACATCAGCTGATGCAGCCAGCCGTGGCGCAGGGCGGTCTCGAAGTACGGGGTGAAGTACACGGTCAGTTCGGTCGCCAGCACCAGGGCCGTGCTGACCAGCGGGAAGGTGAGCAGGCGTACCAGGCGTCCGGTCATCGCCCGTCGGGCGCGCCCGGCGGCTCGTTCGGGAAGGGCGCGGACGGCCAGCCGCAGCGGGTCGCCCAGTGCGAGACCGAGCGGTGCGACGAGGTCGAGCAGGATGTTCTGCACCCCGGCCGGCCAGAACAGCACGCGGTCGTAGACGGCGAGAGCCGACATGGTCGCCACGACGAGGGTGCCGAGGCCGAGCACCGCGAAGGCGGCGACGCGGGACACGGGCCAGCGTTCGCCCCGGCGCCGCAACCGCAGCACGCCCCAGCCGTAGAAGGCGCCCAGCAGCAGGACGAGGACCAGCGCGGGCAGGTCCGGTTGCCATGAGGACAGCAGCCGCCCCACGGTGAGTTCCGGCGGACTTGCCATCGCGCGCTCCCTTTACGGCGTCTCGGGCCGCCCGACCGGGCCCGGCCAGGCACTTTACGCCGCCCGCCGGCACCCGGACCGCGCTGTGCCCGGCGACCGCCCTCCGTCATACCGAGCTCATGCCGCGCTCTTACCGAGACCTCCGCGGCGATCATTTTCGGCCAGGGATCGGTTACGCTGGCCGCCGACCTCAGGGGGAGACATGTTCATGACGCGTCGGCTGCTGGCTGCCGGGGTGACGGCGGTTCTCCTGGCCGGGCTCGGCGCATGCGGGACCGGCGACGGTACGCAGAACGGCGTCGCCGGGCAGATCGCGCAGGACAGCCCCGCCGGGCAGATCCAGCCGAGCCCGGAAACCGTTTCCGGGCTCCGGGACACCGTCCGCCACCGCTCCCGGAAGACGGTCACGGACACACGTGCGCACCTGGTCAGGAGGTGCACGTCCGCCACCAGGCAGGTCCGGCACACCTCGCGTTCGGGCTCCGGCACCCACAGGACGACCCGCGTCTGGTACACCACCGAGCATTACCAGAGCTGCCGGAAGGTCCGTCAGGGTACGGAGACGTACCGGCGGGTCGTCCGGCCGGAGCGGTGGTGCCTGAGCCTCGACGACGTGAACGGCGTCAAGGCCCAGGACGACGTCTGGTACCAGGTCACCCGTGAGATCTACGAGCGGGCACAGGCGGCGGACCGGCACACCCGCATGGAGTTCGCCCCGACCGGCTCCGGCTGCTGAGCCTCACCGCCGCTTCCACTCCCGCGCCAGCAGCTCGTACGACCGCACCCGGTCCGCGTGGTCATGGGTGATCGTCGTGATGAGCAACTCGTCGGCGCCCGTTGCCTCTTGGAGTTGTTCCAGCTGGTCGGCGACCCGGGCCGGGGAGCCGACGAACTGGGTGTCGACGCGGTCCTGGACGAGGGCGCGGTCCTCGTCGGTCCAGGGGTGGGCGCGTGCCTCCTCGGGTGTCGGGAACTCGATCGCGCCCTCGGCGGTGCGGATGCTGCGCACCCACGGGCCGTAACCGGTGGCGAGTTCGCGCGCCGTCTCGTCGTCCTCGGCGACCACGACATCCGCGGACACACTGACGTACGGCTTGTCGAGGACGTCGGAGGGCTGGAAGAAGGACCGGTAGCCGTCCACCGCCTCCAGGACGGTGGCCGGGCTGACGTGGTAGTTGGCGGCGAACCGCAGGCCGCGCGCGCCGGCTACCTCCGCGCTCTGGCCGCCGCTGCTGCCGAGGATCCACACCTCGACCTCGGCGCCCTCGCCCGGCACCACGTGCGCCTCGACACCCTCCGGGGAGCGGTAGGTGCCGGCCAGCAGGGCGAGGATGTCGTCGATCTGCTCGGCGTAGTCCTGCGATACGGCGTTCGGGAGCAGGAGCAGCCTGCGTTGCAGGGCGATACGGGGTGAGCCGAGGAGGCGTTCGAAGGAGAAACGCGGCGGGATGAGCAGACCGTTCGGGGCGCGGCCGTCGACGACCGGGGTGGTCGTCGGCCCGGTCGCCTTCTCACCCGGCGGGCGGCCGCCCGAGCGGCCGAGGCCCAGGTCGAAGCGGCCCGGGTGCAGGGCGTCGATCAGGCCGAACTCCTCCACCGTGGACAGGGCGGTGCGGTGGCCGAGTTGGACGGCTCCCGAGCCGAGGCGGATGGTGGAGGTGGCGGAGGCCGTCAGGGCCAGGACGACCGCGGGGGACGTGCCCGCCACGCCCGGGTTGAGATGGTGCTCGGCGAACCAGTAGCGGGCGTAACCGAGGCGTTCGGCCTGCCGGGCCAGGTCGAGGGAGTTGCGCAGGGCGTCGGCGGCCGTCGAACCGGAGGAGATCGGCACCAGGTCGAGGACGCCGAGGGGGATGTCAGACATGGGCCGGCTCCTCACTGGCTGCCGCTCCCGGCAGCACCGGGCCCCAGTCGAAGGGCGGGTCCGGGATGGCCTTGCGCAGGGTCGGAGCCACCGCCGAGTGGAACAGTTCCAGCGAGGCGCGGTGCTGGGTGTCGGTGAGTCCGCTCGCGTCCGCGTGCAGGTGCACCACCGTGTGTCCGAACTGCTCGTGGTAGCGGTGCACCTTGTCGATGACCTGCTGCGGGCTGCCGATCAGGGCGGAGCTGCGCTCGACGAAGTCCTCCAGGGTCTCGAAGACGACCGGCAGACCGGCCTTCTTGAAGAACGCCAGGTTGGACTCGAAGACCGGCCGGTACGCGGCCAGCGCCTGCTGGGTCGTGGGAGCGACGTGGATGCCCGCCGTGCCCGCCCCGACGGCGATCCGTGCGGGGTCGTGGCCGTAGTGCTCCCAGCGCTCGCGGTAGTGGCGGATCAGCTCGGCGTAGGGCTCGATGGGGTTGGTGACGTTGGCCGAGAACAGCGGGTCGCCGTAGCGGGCGGCGAGGTCGACCGACTCCTTGCTGGTCGCGCTGCCGTGCCAGACCCGGACCGGCTGCTGGTAGGGGCGCGGCCAGACCTCCGCCTCCGCCAGCTCGGGGCGGAAGCGGGTCGCCGCGGTGACCTTGTCCTGCCGCCAGATCTGCCGGAACACCTCGTAGCTCTCGGCGTTGCGGTCCCACTGGTCCTCGGGCGTGACATGGAACAGGTCGCGCTGGGCGGCGCCGTTGCCCTTGCCGATGATCAGGTCGAGCCGGCCGTTCGAGAGGTGGTCGAGGGTGGCGTAGTCCTCGTAGGCGCGGACCGGATCCAGGAGGCTGAGCGTCGTCACCGCGGTGAACAGGCGGATGCGCTTGGTCAGCGCGGCGACGTGGCTCAGCACGACCGGCGGCGAGGAGGAGAGGAACGGCCGCTCGTGCCGCTCCCCCACACCGAAGCCGTCGAAGCCCAGCTCCTCGGCGAGCAGGGCGTTGTCGAGCACCTCTCGGAACCGGTCGTGGGTGGACTTCTGCACCCCGGTGACCGGGTCCGGGCGGTGCACGATCAGGGTGATCGCGAGGAACTTCACGAGGCCACCCGCTCGTCCGACGCCGCGTCCGGGTGCGCGAGGCCCAGGTGGTGGCGGAGGGTCGGGCCCTCGTACTCCGTGCGGAACACGCCCTGTTCCTGGAGCAGCGGGACGACCTTGTCGGCGAAGACGTCGAGGCCGCTGGGGGTGATGTGCGGGACGAGGATGAAGCCGTCGCCGGCGTCGGCCTGGACGAAGTCGTTGATGGTCCTGGCGACGGTCGCCGGGGAGCCGATGAAGTTCTGGCGGTTGCCGGTCTCGATGACGAGGTCACGGATGGACCAGTTGTTGGCGGCGGCCAGCTCGCGCCACTCGCGGGCGGTGGCCAGCGGGTCACGGTACATGCGCACCTGGGCGCGGCCCTTGGAGATGTGGTTGTCGCTGATCTCCGGGTCGATGTCGGGCAGCGGGCCCTCCGGGTCGTAGGAGGACAGGTCCCGGTTCCAGACGAACTCCAGGTGCTTGATGGCGGTGGCCCCGCTGACCTGCTGGCGGCGCACCTCCTTGGCCAGCTCCTCGGCCTCCGCGTCGGTGTCGCCGAGGATGAAGCTCGCGGCGGGCAGGATGAGCAACTGGTCGGCGCGGCGGCCGTACTTGGCGAGGCGGCTCTTGACGTCCTTGTAGAAGCTCTGGCCCGCCTCCAGGGTGGCGTAGCGGCTGAAGATGGCGTCGGCGGAGGAGGCGGCGAACTCGCGGCCCTCGTCGGAGTCGCCGGCCTGGAAGATGACCGGGCGGCCCTGCGGGGAGCGCGGCACGTTGAACTGGCCGTGGATGTCGAAGTGCTGGCCGGAGTGGACGAAGGAGCCGGCCTTGGCGTCGCTCAGGAAGACGCCGGTGGCCTGGTCGGCGATGATCTCGTCGCCGTGCCAGGAGTCGAAGAGTTCCTGGGTGGTGGTGAGGAACTCCTTGGCGCGGGAGTAGCGCTCGTCCTGCGGGAGGAAGCCGCCGCGGCGGAAGTTCTCGCCGGTGAAGGCGTCCCAGGAGGTGACGACGTTCCAGGCGGAGCGGCCGCCGGAGAGGTGGTCGAGGCTGGCGAACTGGCGGGCCACCTCGTAGGGCTCGTTGAAGGTGGAGTTGATGGTGCCGGTCAGGCCCAGGTGTTCGGTGACGGCGGCCAGCGCGGCCAGGATCGTGAAGGTGTCGGGGCGGCCGACGACGTCCAAGTCGTAGATCTTCCCGCCCTGTTCGCGGAGCCTGAGGCCCTCGGCGAGGAAGAGGAAGTCGAACTTGGCGCGTTCGGCGGTCTGCGCGAAGTGGACGAAGGAGCTGAACTCGATGTGGCTGCCGGCCCTGGGGTCGCTCCACACGGTGGTGTTGTTGACGCCCGGGAAGTGCGCGGCCAGATGGATCTGCTTCAGCGGCTTGCTCATGTCGGTGCGGTCCTTCCGGCTCAGGCGGTTGCGGCGGCGTAGCGGTTGGCGGGGCGGGCGAGGCCCAGCAGGCCGCGCAGGGTGTCGGCCTCGTAGGCGGTACGGAAGGCGCCGCGGCGCTGGAGTTCGGGGACCAGGCCGCGGCTGATGGCGGGCAGGTCGTGTCCGGTGACGGCGGGCCGCAGCCGGAATCCGGTCAGCCCCGCCCCGGCGAACTCCTGGAGCAGATCGGCGAGTTGGGCGGGGGTACCGGCGAAGATCCGTGCGTCGCTCGTGTACGGCTCTGCCGCGAGGGCGTCGAGACGGGCTCGGCGGTCCTCGGCGGCGGCCTGGTCGTCGTCGAGGAAGACCACCAAGTCGCCGAAGACGTGCAGGAGTTCACCGGAACGCCCGGCGGCCTCCTGTTCGGCGCGGATCTCGGCGACGATCGCGCGCGCCTGGTCGGTGTCGTGAGGCGTGACGTAACCGACGTCGGTCTGGCGGGCGATCAACCGGTACGGGACGGTCTGGTGTCCGAGAGAGGTGACCAGGGGCTGGCCCTGCGGCGCGCGCGGGGTGATGGAGGGACCCTTGACGCTGAAGTGCCTGCCCTCGAAGTCGATGTAGTGCAGCTTGTCGCGGTCGATGAAGCGGCCGGTGGCGACGTCCCGGATCTCCGCGTCGTCCTCCCAGCTGTCCCAGAGCCGGCGCACGACCTCGACGTAGTCGGCGGCCTCGTCGAAGAGCTCGGTGAGCCGTTCCTGTCCGGCCGGGCTCTGGAGTTCGGCCAGGTCGATGGGCGGGAAGGTGCGGCGGCCGAAGTGGTCGGCCTCGTGCGGCCGGGCGGTGATCTGCACGCGCAGGCCTGCGCGGCCGGTGCTCACGTAGTCGAGGGTGGCGATCGCCTTGGAGATGTGGAAGGGCTCCGTGTGGGTGGCGATCACGGTCGGCACCAGGCCGATGTGCCGGGTGAGGGGCGCGATGCGGGAGGCGATCAGTACGGCGTCGAGGCGGCCGCGTACCTCGTCGGTACGGCCGTCCAGCTCGCCGTAGCGCGAGGACTGGAGGCCGAGGCCGTCCTCGAAGGTGACGAAGTCGAGCAGTCCGCGCTCGGCCTCGGCGACCTGGTCGGCCCAGTATCCGGCGGTGAACAGGTCCCGGGGGCGGGCGACTTGCTCGCGCCAGGAGGCGGGGTGCCAGCCGGTGCCCTCTAGGGCGACGGCAAGGTGCAGCGGGGAAGCGGGAGTTGAGGACACGAGGGTGCCTTCCTGGAGGTCCGTACGAGATCGCCGGCCCGCGGGATCGGGGCACACGGCGGCAGGGCGACCGAAGGGAGATGGGGCCCCGGCCGAAGGCTGGGGGAGGTCAGGAGCAACAGAGGGCGGCGGCCACGCGCTGGAGGTCGATGTGGGGCCGGGAGTGCAGGCGGACGCGGCGGCGCGGGTTGAGGGCACGGACGCTGAGTACACGTGTCATGTCCCACACCTCCGCCCGAACGCGCGAACAGTCAGCCTTCGACAAGGACAACGCCACGGCTATGCCGTTTCTTCCAGAGCGGCGGTTCCGGTCGGTCGTACGAGCGAGAAGACCGTGCGGCGGCGCAGGGTGAAGCCGATCGACTCGTAGAGCCGGATGGCGTTGGCGTTGGTGGCTCGGGCGTGCAGGAAGGGGCGTTCGCCGCGCTCCTTGATGCCGGCTGCGACCGCGCGGACCAGGCGGGTGGCCAGGCCCCGGCCGCGATAGGCCGGGTCGGTGCACACGGCGCTGATCTCGGTCCAGCCGGGCGGGTGGAGGCGTTCGCCCGCCAGGGCGATCAGGCGGCCGCGGTGGCGGAGGCCGAGGTAGGTGCCCATCTCGACGGTGCGGGGCAGATAGGGGCCCGGTTCGGTGCGGGCGACCAGGTCGAGGATCTCGGGTACGTCGTCGGGGCCGAGCCGTACGGCTTCGGGGTCGGGCTCGGCGCGTAGCCGGGTGTCCACGAGCTGGACACCGTGTCCGGTGCGCAGGATCTCCCACCCGGCCGGTGCCTCGGTCACTCCGCGCACCGCGGCGGTACCGTCGGGGCCGACGAGGGTGGCGAGGTCGGCCCAGGCCCGCGGGTCGTCGGTGTCGGTGAGGGCGTGGAAGGGAGCCACGTCCCGCTGGTAGCGGGCGGCGCGGCCGACACGTTCGGCGAACTGCGCGTGCTGGCCGGTCAGGGCGGCCCAGGCGGGGTTGTCCAGGAGGTGCGAGGAGGTGGCTTCGAGGCTGGTGGCGGACATCGTGTGTCAGTCTCCGGGTGAGGTGCCCTGGTGCGGGGACCCCGCCGCGGGGCGGCGGCGGAGTCCCCTGTCGAGGCGGGTCAGGAGTTGTCGAGCGGCAGGCCGGGAGGGTTGACCTCGGACTTGGCGACGGCCTCGTTGGAGAGGTTCCAGGCCGCCAGCCACTTGGCGTACTGGCCGTTCTTGATCAGGTAGTTGATGGCGTCGGCGAGCGGCTTGGCGAGACCGCTGTCCTTCTTGGCGGTGGCGGCGATCAGGCCCTGCAACGAGGCGCCGGCGCCGGAGTAGGTGCCCGCGTTGCGCGTCGGGTTGGGCGTGCTCGCGGCCTGGGTGATGTGGTACGCGATGCCGGGGTTGGGCCCGAAGAAGGAGTCGATCTTGCCGCTGTTGAGGGCCAGGTAGGTGCCGTTGCGGTCCGGGTAGTACTTGACGGTGAGCTTCTTGCCCTCGCTCTCCAGCTTCTTCTTCCACTCCAGGAGGATCTTCTCCTGGTTGGTGCCGGCGCCGACGGAGACGGTCTTGCCGGCGAGGTTCTCGTAGTTGCCGTCGAAGTTCCACTTGCCGGCCTTGAGCACCTCGAAGCCGAGGTTGTCCTTGCGGTAGGAGGCGAACTCGTACTTCTTCTTGCGCTCCTCGGTGTCGGTGACGTTCGAGAAGGCCACGTTCACCTTGCCGCTGTCGATGCCGACGAAGAGGTTCTCCCAGGTGAAGTTCTTCAGCTCGGGCTTCAGGCCGAGGACCGCGGCGACCAGGCGGCCGAAGTCGGGCTCGGCGCCGGTGAGGGTCTTCTGGTCGCTGCCGACGTAGGCCAGCGGCGCGAAACCGGCGGGCAGGGCGCCGATGCCGATCTCCAGCTTGCCGCTGCTCTTGACGGACTTGGGCAGTTCCGCGCTGATCGACTTCACCTCGGAGACCTTGAGGCCGGTCTGCTTGGCGGCGCCGTTGGAGAGCTGTCCGACGGTCACGGTCCCGTTGGCGGCGCCGCTCGTGGTGGCCGCGTCGCTGTTCCCACCGCAGGCGGCGAGCCCGGTGGCGAGGGTGGCGACCGCGGTCGCCGCGGTGATGCCGCGTATCAGGCTGCGTCGGGTGAAGTGGACAGACATGGCCGTTCCTTGTCGCTGAGAGGGTGATGAGGTGGTGGCGTGGGGGGAAGTCGTGGGGCGCGGCAGGTGCGTCAGGAGGTCAGAGGACCTTGCTGAGGAAGTCCCTGGTGCGCTCGTGCTGCGGCTTGTCGAGGACCTCGGAGGGCGGGCCCTGTTCGACGATCCTTCCGCCGTCGATGAAGACGACCCGGTCGGCGATCTCGCGGGCGAAGCCGATCTCGTGGGTGACGATGACGAGGGTGGTGCCGCTGGTCGCCAGGTCCTTGATGACGGCCAGGACCTCGCCGACGAGTTCGGGGTCGAGGGCGGAGGTGGGCTCGTCGAAGAGGATGACGCCGGGGCGCAGGGCGAGGGCGCGGGCGATGGCGACGCGCTGCTGCTGGCCGCCGGAGAGCTGCCTCGGGTAGGCGCCTGTCTTGTCGGCGAGACCGACCCGGCCGAGCAACTCGCGGGCCAGTTCCTGCGCTTCGGGCTTGCTGAGCCTGCCGGTGGCGACCGGGGCGGCGGCCACGTTGTCCAGGACCGTCAGATGCGGGAAGAGATGGAAGTTCTGGAAGACGAAACCGATCCGGCCGCGCTGGGTGAGGATGGCCCGCTCGCTGAGCTCCTTCAGCCGGTCGCCGTGCCTCTTCACGCCGATCAGTTCGCCGTTGATGCTGACGTGGCCGATCTCCGGCTTCTCCAGGTGGTTGATGACCCGCAGCAGGGTGGACTTTCCGGAGCCGGACGGTCCGAGGATGACGGTCACCTCGCCCGGCCGCACCGTCAGGTCTATGCCGTTCAGCACGCGGTGGGCGCCGTACCACTTGTGCACGTCGTGCACCTCGACGGTCGCGGCCTCGACGCCGGCCAGCGGTTCGAGGGTCTCGGCGCTCATACGGCGGCCTCCCTGCGGATACGGGCTCGCAGGCCGGTGAGACCGGTGCGGAGCTTCTGCAACGGTGTCGGCGGCAGGGAGCGGGTGGCGCCCCGGGCGAAGTACCGCTCGACGTAGAACTGGATGACGGAGACGACGCTGGTCAGGATCAGATACCAGACGGTGGAGACCATCAGCAGCGGCACGATGTCGCCGGGGTAGGTGGCGCCCATGGACTGCGCGGTGCCGAACAGGTCGAGCAGCGAGACGTAGAAGACCAGCGAGGTGCTCTTGATCAGGCCGATGAGCTGGTTGACGTAGTTCGGGGTGATGGAGCGCAGCGCCTGCGGGAAGACGATCTTCGTGAACTGGTAGCTCTTCGGCAGGCCCAGGGCCGCGGCCGCCTCGTGCTGGCCCTGGTCGACGGAGAGGATGCCGCCGCGGACGACCTCGGCCGCGTAGGCCGCCTCGTTGAGGCTGAGCCCGATCACGGCGACCACCATGTCGGTGGCCAGCTTGGACTCGTCGAAGGAGAGGAAGGCGGGTCCGAAGGGGACGCCGACGCTCAGCGTCTTGTACAGGGCGCTGAAGTTGTAGAGGAAGAGCAGCACCACGATGAGCGGGATGGAGCGCAGCGCCCAGATGTAGGTCCAGCTGACGGCGCGCAGCACCGGGCTCTTCGAAAGCCGGGCCAGGGCGAGGACGATACCGCCGGCCAGGCCCAACACCGCGCTGTAGGCGGTGGCTTCGAGGGTGATGAGCAGGCCGTCGAGGATGTTGGGCCGCAGGAACCAGTAGCCGAAGCGGTCCCACTGGTAGAACGGGTTGGTCGTCAGGCCGTGCACGAACTGGGCCGCGAGGACCAGGACGACGGCGGTGGCGATCCAGCGTCCCGGCCTGCGCAGCGGCAGAACTCGCTGTGCGGCGAGGGGTTTTGACGGTTCGTCAGCGGGCGGCGCATCGGCGAGGGCGACGACGGCGCCAGGGGGTTCACTCATGGTGGGCTCCGGCGGAGTGGGACACCCCGGCGGGCCGTGGCAGCCGTGTGCTGGAGCGGCTTGCTCAGCGCACGGATATGCAGGGGCACCGGGGGCGGGGAGGACAACGGCACACCGCGCGGGCGGTGCTCGTCAGGGAGTGCGGGGGCTGCGGGGGAGGTGTCAGCCCCGACAGCGGGCACGGCCCGG